>CAMLKW010000152.1 GCA_946480605.1 uncultured Roseateles sp.
ACAGCTCGCGGTCCATGTCGCGCTCGGTGGCGTCGCGGCTGCCCAGATGCTGCTCGAAGCGCCGGTCCATCGCGGCGGCAAATTCGGCCAGGCCGGGCACGTCGGCCAGCGGCCGGCCGACGTAGGCCGACAGCGGCAGCCGCAGCGTGCGGGTGGCGCCGGGGTTGACGGTCTCGATGTGGCCCTCGGCGTCGAACACCAGCACGCCGGCGGTCAGGTTGTCGAGGATGGTCTGCAGGTGGGTGCGGGCGGCGTCCAGCTCGACCACCGTGCGGGAGATCTGGGCGCGCGCGTCGGCCAGCTGGCCGGTCATGTCGGCGAAGGAGCGGGTCAGGCCGCCCAGCTCGTCGCGCGTGGCCAGCGCGGGGCGCATGGACAGGTCGCCCTGCGCCACCTGGCGCATGCCGTCGGCCAGCATCAGCAGCGGCCGCGCGAGCTGGTTGCCCAGCGTGACGGCCAGCAGCAGCGCCGCGAACAGCGCCAGGATGAGCACCAGCGTCAGCGTGCCCAGGTACATGCGGCGCAGGCCCACACGCTCCAGCGAGCGCTGCTGGTACTCGCTGTTGGCGGTCTGCACGGCCAGCGCGTTGGACAGCATGGACGCCGGCACGCTCTGGATGACCATCAGGTAGCGCTCGCCCAGGCCCAGGCGCAGCTCGGTGCTGGGCAGCAGCGCCAGCGCGCGGATCTGCGCCCCTCCCTGCAGCGCGGCGACCTCGTCCTCCAGGCCTTCGAGCTGGCTGGCGGGCGTGCCGCCGCGGGCGCGGATCAGCATGGTGTCGCTGGGCCGGTCGGGCGCCAGTTGGCGGGTGTCGCCGCCGCTCTCCATCAGGATCTGGCCGCGCCCGCCCACCAGCGCGATGGTGCGCACGCCCAGCTTGTCGCGCAGCCGCTCCAGCGCCAGCAGCTGGGGCGTGCTGCCGCCTTCGGCGAGCTGCTCGGCCGCGTCGCGGGTCTTGCTGCCCAGGTCGGCCACCATCGCGTCCAGCGTGCCGCGGCCGAGGTTGAGGCCGGCCTCCAGCGCGCTGGCCAGCCGCACGTCGAACCAGGTCTCGATGCTGCGGTTCACGAACTGGTAGGACACGGCGTAGATCATCACGCCGGGCACCACCCCCACCAGCGCGAAGATGCCCGCCAGCTTCAGCAGCAGCCGGCTGCCGAAACGGCCGCTGCGCACACGCACGACCAGGCGCACGGCGGCGGTCAGGATGACCAGCGTCAGCACGGCGGCCACGGCCACGTTGACCCAGTACAGCCAGTGGTAGTGGCGCTCAAAGAAACCGCGCTCGCTGGTGGTGCCTATGGTCAGCACGAAGGCCAGCACGCCGGCCACGCCCGTCAGGGTCACCAGGGTGATGACCCAGCCCCACCGCGCGACCTTGGTCATCTCAGTGTGAAGTCGGCGGCCAGGTTGCGCTTTTGCTCGATGCCAAGCGCGAAGCCGGACTGCAGGCCGATCTGCAGAGGCCGGGGCAGCTGGGTCACGTCCAGCTTGTAGCTGAACTCCAGGTAGTAGCTGCCGCTGTCCTCGATGTCCTTGGGCTCGGCGATGCGCCAGCCGCTGATGCCGCGCAGCGCCGTCAGCGCTTCGTCCAGCGTCGAGAAGCTCTGCTGCAGGCCGCCGGTGGAGACGCGGTACTGCCGCAGCAGCGACTTCCACTCCAGGCGCCAGCTGCGCTCGGCGCGGCCGGCACGGGCGTCGCGCCAGTACCAGCGGTTGCGCAGCACCTGCGCCTCGGCCACGAACCACAGCGCCACGCCCTTGTGCAGCGCGTCCTCGGCGGCGCGGCTCAGCTCGAAGCGGGTCGTGAAGCTCAGTTCCAGTCCGTCCTCGGCCTTGCGGGTGGACAAGTGAGCCAGCTCGATGCCGTCGGCCCGCACCCCGCCCGGCAACAGGGCGAGCAGCGCGGCGAAGAAGGCGGCAATGGCGATCCGGGCGAACAAATCAGGGCTTGACCAGCAGGGCGTAGAAGAAGCCGTCCAGGGGCGGCTGGGCTTGCAAGGCATTGTCGGCCAGGGGGAGCAGGTGGCCCGTGAACCCGGGCACGTCGTGGGCCTTCGCCTCGGGATGGCGTTGCAAAAATGCGTCGAGCTGGTCCTGGCCCTCGGCGCGGAACACCGAGCAGGTGGCATAGACCAGCCGGCCACCCGGCGCCAGCAGCGGCCACAGCGCGTCCAGCAGCTCGGCCTGGATGCGGGCCAGCGCCGTGATGTCGTCCGGGCGGCGCAGCCAGCGCACGTCGGGGTGGCGGCGCACGATGCCCGAGGCGCTGCAGGGCGCGTCCAGCAGGATGGCGTCGAAGGGCCGACCGTCCCACCAGGTGGCGGTCTGGCGGGCGTCGGCAGCCTTGAGCGTTGCCTGCTGTTGCAAGCGATTCAGGTTGTCCTGCACGCGGGTCAGGCGCTGGGCGTCGGCGTCCAGCGCGGTCAGCTGCAGGTCGGGCTGGAGTTCCAGCAGGTGGGCGGTCTTGCCACCCGGGGCGGCGCAGGCATCCAGCACGCGGGCGCCCGGCTTCAGGCCGGCGCCGATGAGCAGCGGCGCGGCCAGTTGGGCGGCGGCGTCCTGCACGGAGACCAGGCCCTCGGCAAAGCCCGGCAGCGCCGACACCGGCGCCGGCCTGTCCAGCACCAGCGCCTGCGGCGTCGGGGCACCCAGCGGGCGGGCGCCCATGCCCAGCGCGGCCAGGCGCTCGGCGTAATCGGCAGCCGTCGCCCGCCGGGCGTGCACGCGCAGCGTCATCGGCGGCGGGCGGTTGTTGGCGGCCAGGATGGCCTGCCACTGCGCCGGCCAGTCCTGCTTCAGCTTCTCCACCCACCAGGCCGGGTGGTTGAAGGCGCCCAGCGGGCTGCGCCCGGCCGCGGCCACCAGCGCATCGCGCTCGCGCAGGAAGCGGCGCAGCACGGCGTTGATGAAGGCCGCGCTGGCGGGCGCGCGGGCCTTGGCGGCGTGCACGGCCTGGTCGACCAGCGTGTGGTCGGCGTAGGCCGGTTCGGGGTCGGGCCACAGCAGGGCCAGTGCGACGAGCAGCAGCGAGTCGACGCGCGGCGGCGGCGCCTTGGGCGCGAGCTGCTGCCGCACGGCCTCGGCGCCGCCCAGGCGGCGCAGCGCGGTGAAGGCCAGCGCCTGGGTGCCGGGGCGCAGGTCGGCCTGCGTGCGGGCCAGCAGGTCGGTCAGGGACTTGCCCTCGCGCACGCCCTGCACCGCATCGGCGGCCTGGGACAGCAGCCGGTGCAAGGGGGCCGAGTGGGGGCTTTGGGACATCGCGCCAGTGTAGAAGCCGGCTTTCCCCGCAGAATCCACGCCCATGAATGCCCCCGCCCCCGACGCCCCGGTCTCCGAACGCATCCGCTACCGCCTCGTGTCGGCCGGCTGCCGCCACCACGCCAACGACAACATCGCCGGCTTCATCGAGCCCGGTGAGCTGGACGCGCTGCAGGCCGAAGTGCAGGCCAAGATGCAGGAGGTGCTGAAAAGCCTGGTCATCGACACCGACAGCGACCACAACACGCAGGAGACCGCCAAGCGCGTCGCCAAGATGTTCGTGCGCGAGGTGTTCGCCGGCCGCTACGCGGCGGCGCCGTCGGTGACCGAGTTCCCCAACGTCAGCCGGCTCAACGAGCTGATGATCGTGGGGCCCATCACCGTGCGCAGCGCCTGCTCGCACCACCTCTGCCCCATCATGGGCAAGGTCTGGATCGGCCTGCTGCCCAACGAGCACTCCAACCTGATCGGCCTGTCCAAGTACGCGCGGCTGTGCGACTGGATCATGAGCCGCCCGCAGATCCAGGAGGAGGCCGTCACGATGCTGGCCAACGAGCTGCAGGAGCGCGTGCAGCCCGACGGGCTGGCGCTGGTGATGGAGGCCGACCACTTCTGCATGCACTGGCGCGGCGTGAAGGACAGCGAGTCCAAGATGACCAACAGCGTCATGCGCGGTGCGTTCCTGAAGGACGCCAACCTGCGCCGCGAGTTCCTGTCACTGATTGCCAAGGGTTAAGCCATGCTCGTCCGTCTGATGTATGCCAGCCGCGCCGCGGCGCCGCTGGCCGATGCCGATCTGTCCGCCATCCTGAAGACTTCGCGCGAGCACAACCCGGCCGAAGGCATCACGGGGCTGCTGTGCTACAGCGACGGCGTGTTCGTGCAGGTGCTGGAAGGCGGCCGCGACGCGGTCAACGCCCGCTACAAGCACATCGTGCAGGACCGCCGCCACCACGACGTCATCCTGCTGGCCTACGACGAGATCGCCGAGCGCGACTTCCCGGGCTGGACCATGGGCCAGGTCAACCTGCACCGCCTGAACCCGGCGCTGGTGCTGAAGTACTCCGAGACTGGCCGGCTGGACCCCTACGCGATGAGCGGCAGCGCGATGGCGGCGCTGTTCAAGGAGATGTGCGCGTCGGGAGCGATCGCCGTCAGCTGACCCTCACAGCGAGCGCGCTTCGCCGAAGCCGTAGAGGTTGGCCAGCACCCGCGTCGGGAACTGGTGCAGCGCCTCGTTGTACTGCGCCACGGCCTGGTTGAAGAGCTGGCGCGAGAACGCGCGCTGGCGCTCGATGAGCTTCAGCTCGCTGACCAGCGCGTCGATCTCGGTTTCGCTGCGCAGCTCGGGCTGGTGGTCCAGCAGTGAGGACAGCCTTGTGAGCGCCGCCGCATGCAGCGCACTGGCCACAGCCAGGCTGCCGATGGGGTCGGGCGACCAGGGCTTGCCGCGCGCGGCATGGGCGGCGTTCTGCGACTCGGTCTGCGCATTGGCCAGCGCGTCGAAGGTGGCCTGCTCGCTGGGCAGGCGCGGCGCGACGGCGGCCAGCAGGCGGTCGCAGATGTCGCTGCGCTCGCGCAGCTGCGCATCCAGCTGCACGAAGGCGTCGCCGATGGCGTTGCGCAGCGCCATCAGCCGGTTGTAGGCGCCCACGCCCCAGAAGAACAGCAGCGCCGCCGCGGCGACGCCCATCCATTGCCAGAAGGTCACGCCTGACCCCGATACGCCGCGAAGCCTTTCGCACGCAGCTCGCACGCCGGCGTCATGACTGCCCCTCGCCCGGCGTGTACGCCGGCCGATCCCCCGAGGGGATGGCGGGCCGGCTTGGGGCGGCCCGGCACTCGTCCCACCCTGCCCGGTAAGACGCAAAGCCATTCGCCCGCAGCGCGCACGCCGGGCAGTGGCCGCAGCCATAGCCCCAGTCATGCCGCTGGCCGCGCTCGCCCAGGTAGCAGGTGTGGGTGTGCTCCACCACCAGATCCACCAGTGCCTGGCCGCCCAGCTGCTCGGTCAGGCGCCAGGTGGCAGCCTTGTTGATGAACATCAGCGGCGTATCCAGCGTCATCGGCGCATCCAGGCCCAGGCTGAGCGCGACCTGCAGCGCCTTCATCGTGTTGTCGCGGCAGTCGGGGTAGCCGGAGAAGTCGGTCTCGCACATGCCGCCCACCAGCACGCTGGCGCCGCGGCGGTAGGCCAGCGTGGCGGCAAAGGTCAGGAACAGCAGGTTGCGCCCCGGCACAAAGGTGTTGGGCAGGCCGTTGGCCTGCAGCTCGATGGCGCGCTCGCTCGTCAGCGCCGTGTCGCTGATCTGGCCCAGCAGGCTCAGGTCCAGCAGGTGGTCGGCGCCCAGCTTCCGCGCCCAGTCGGGGCGCAGTGCTGCAATCTCGTCGCGCACGGTGCCGCGGCAGTCCAGCTCGATGCGGTGGCGCTGGCCGTAGTCGAAGCCCAGCGTCTCGACCTCGGCGTAGCGGTCCAGTGCCCAGGCCAGGCAGGTGGTGGAGTCCTGGCCACCCGAGAACAGGACCAGGGCTTTGCGGGAATCGATCATGGGCGGCATGCTACCGGGCGCCCCGGCTGACGATCCAGGTCTGTGCGGTGGGGCGGATGTCGCCGTCATAAGCGGTCCCGATCAAAGACCTCGGCCTGCGCCAGCGGGCGGTTGGTGGCGACGGCCCCGCCTGCGATGAGCGCGCCGCCGTCGGCCAGCGGCGTCAGCGTGGCGTCCATGCGCGCCGAACGCATGTCGCTCTGCACGGTGAAGCGGCGTGACTGCGGGTCCGAGGTTTCGGCAGAGGCCGTCGTCGCGCTGCCTGTCCAGCCGCCGGCCACCAGCGCCAGCCGTCCGCTGCGACCGTCGACCAGCTCGGCGGACCTCTCGGCGGGCGAGCAGCCGGCGCCGCTGCAGCCGCCCGTCAGCAGCACGAGGTCGCCGTCCAGCCGCGTGGCCTGGTGGGCGGCGCGCGGCGTCGCCAGGCGCGTACCCGCGTCCACCTGCCAGGACGACGCCAGCGGCGCGGGCGCCGCCACGGCGGAGGCGGCCACGCAGGCCAGTGCCAGTTTCGACAGCGTGCGCAGCGGCATGGTGATGCTCCGGCTGAGAGGTTGCGAATGCTAGGCCAGCCGCAACGCCGGCGGCCCTGGCGGCAGCTCGCCCGCCGCCGTCAGCGCCAGCGCGTCGGCCGCGGTCAGGCCGGCCCAGCGCAGCCGCACGGCCAGCACCTCGCGGGGCAGCAGCGCACGATGCAGCCGCCATTCGCCCTCGCCTTCGCGCGTCAGGCCCGGCGCGTCGCCCACCTGCACGATGAAGTCAGGGCCGGCGTCGATGTACAGCCGCAACGCCGTGATGGGGCAGTAGCTGACGACGATGTCCCGGTCCGCCAGATTCAGCAGCATCTGCTCGCGCCATTCGAACTGGCAGCGCGGCTGGCGGCCCGGAGCGGCGCGGGCCAGTTGCAGCAGCAGGCGCTCGACCTCCACCGGCTGCTCCGGCGCCAGCTCGCAGATGACAAAGCCGCGCACCTCGTCCAGCCGCCGCGTCAGCGCCAGCGTCCATTCGGCCCGGCAACGGCCCCGGGCGTCGAACTGCCGCAGCACCAGCTCGGCCGCGGCGAAGCGCGCCCACTCGTGCCACTCGTAGGCGCAGCTGGGGCGGATGCTGCGCTCGTAGGCCACGGTCTTGACCGGCACGTAGCGGCTGACGCGCTCCAGCGCGATGCGCGGCCGGCCATGCGCGTCGACGACGCGGCGCAGCTGGCGGTACTCGCGCTCGAAGGCGTCGAACACCCAGGGCGCCGCGGCGCTCTCGTGCGCCTTCAGCAGCAGCGCCTCGATGGCAGGCAGGCCCTGGAACTGCGGCGCCTCGCGCAGCGCGTCGGCCACCGCCTGCAGCCGCGCGGTCTCGGCGCCGCCGATCTCGTCCAGCCGCAGCGCGGGCCGGTCCAGCACCACCTTGAAGAAGCTCAGCAGCGCCTGCGCCAGCCGCCAGTCCAGCGGCTGGCCGGCGCGCAGCTTGCGCAGCACCCGCGGCGCGGCAGCGCCCTGCTCTCCCAGTTGCACGGCCTGGGCCTGCAGCGCGGCCAGGTCCAGCGGCCAGCCCCGGGCATCCACCGCCAGCCCGGCAGCGGGCTGGGCCGCATCGGCGAAGGCCTTCAGCAAGCAGAGCAGTTGCGCACGGGCCACGGCCGCCGGCCCGGGCCGCGCCCGGGCGGCATCGTCCAGCAGGCGCAGCACCAGCGCGGCGTCGAAGACGACCGTGCGGCGGCGACGTCGCGCCGTAGCGTCTTCGGTCCCTGTCGACACCATCGCATCCCCCCGATTGAGGCCGGCGCAGCCGGTCGCCGGCCGGCTTAAGCCCGGTGCTAAACCTTTAAGTCGGCGGCAGCGAAGCCGCGCACCGGGCCACAGTGACCCGCGGGCCATCCTGCCCGAAAACCATGTCCGCTGTCATCCGCACCGCAGGGAGTTCTCGCATGTCATCGCGCCCCCATCGCCGCAGCGTGCTGCTGCTGGCCGTCTGCCTCTCGACCGGCGCCAGCGCCCAGTCCTTCATGGAGCGCCTCAAGGCCGTGGCCGCTGCCGCCAAGGCCTCGCAGGCCGCCGACGGGGCTGGCGGCGGCGGCCGCTCCATGGTGGGCAGTGAGCTGGACGGCCTGTTCCGCCGCCACCCCATCACCAACTCGCAGAAGCCCGAGACCTGGCCGCGCGTGGCCATCACCATCACCCAGGTGGCGCCGGCCGCTTTCAACTACTACGGCGTGGCGGCCTCCACCATCAATGCCAACGACTGCGCGACCTACAACGTCACCGTCTGGACCGACGACAAGACCAGCAAGGCGCATGACAGCCTGCGCCTGTGCTACGGCGAGATCTACACCAAGCTGCAGAACGTGCCCATGTTCCAGGTGCCCACCTGGGGCCGGCGCCAGTTCTGGCCCGGCATGGCCAACTCGGGCAGCGTGCGCAACACCGGCCCGCTGCCGCCGACCGACCACTTCCCCACCGACCCCGGCATCCCCGAGCGCTGGCTGGACGCCCACCGCAACACCGCGCCCTTCATCGCCGGTCCGCTGGCCGTGCTGGGCTTCAACTGGAACGACATCAACGACAAACGGGTGTGGTTCGTGCGCGTGCCAGGCGGCTGACGACGCGACGGAAGGCAGGCCATGCACCCGCTCGCCCCCATCGCTCACCGCCTGCTGCTGCTCGCCACGCTGGGCCTGACGGCCTGCGGGGGTGGCGGCGACGGCCCCGCCAGCAGCACCGTCCTCCCCGCCGCAGCCACGCCGGCCTCCATCACCGCGGCGCCGCAGGCGGCCACGGTGAGCGCGGGCCAGACCGCCAGCTTCAGCGTGACGGCTGCCGGCTCGGCGCCGCTGAGCTACCAGTGGCTGCGCAATGGCAGCGAGATTGCCGGCGCCGCCTCGGCCAGCTACACGCTCACCGCCACGGCGACCGACGACGGCGCGGCCTTCAGCGTGCGCGTCGGCAATGCCGCTGGCATCGCCACCAGCACGGCTGCCCTGCTGACCGTGCTGGTGGCGCCGGCCCTCACGCAGCAACCTGCGGACCTGCAGCTCAACATCGGTCAGCCGGCCCCCTTCACGGTGGCGGCCACGGGCTCGGCGCCGCTGGCCTACCAGTGGCTGCGCAACGAGATCGCCATCGCCGGCGCCACGACGGCGTCCTACACACTGGCCACGACCACGGCGGCGGACCACGGCGCCAGGTTCAGCGTCCGCATCAGCAACGCCGCGGGCAGCGTCACCAGCCGGGCGGCGCTGCTGCAGCTCAGCGCCCCGGCGCCCGCGCTGGCCATCCAGACCCAGCCGGCCGGCGCCACGGTGCTGGAGCGCGGCCGCGTCACGCTCAGCGTCGCCGCCAGCGGCACGGCGCTGCGCCACCAGTGGCGCCGCAACGGCGTGGAGCTGGCGGGCGCCACCGCCGCCAGCCTCGTGGTCGGCCCCGTGACGGCCGCCGACGACGGCGCGCGCTACAGCGTGCAGGTGTCGGACGCGAACAGCTCGCTGCTCTCCGCCGAGGCCGTGCTGCGCGTCGGGCGGGCGAGCCTGGGCATGTCCACGTCGGGCGTGCTGCAGGTGGCCGCCATCGACGCCGACGGCCGCGCCTGGACCTGGCTCGGCACCGGCCCCTACACGGGCAGCGGCAGCAGGCTGGGCAGCACCACCATCGAGAGCCTGGATCTGGCGGACGGCCGCAACCTGTCGCTGCATGCCCTGGCCGGCCTGAGCCTGCAGTCGGACGGCAGCGTGCGCGCCTGGGGCCAGGACTTCAACCTCGGCCTGCTCGGCCAGGGCTTGCGCTCCATGAGCCTGCAGAGCAGCACGCCGCTGCCGGTGCAGGGCGCCAGCGGCGCGGTGGCGGTGTCGGCCGGCAGCGGCACGCAGTACGCCGTGCGCGCCGACGGTTCGGTGCTGCGCTGGGGCGTGCGCGACATCTACGACAGCATCAACAACCGGCTGACACGCGTCTACGACAGCCAGGCCCTCGTCGACGACGCCTTCAGCGGCGTGCGCCGCATCGAGCAATCGCGCGACGGTGGCAGCGCCAACGGCTACGCGCTGCGCCGCGACGGCACCGTGCTGGCCTGGGGCCTCAATGCCGCCGGGCAGCTGGGCGACGGCAGCACGGCGGGCCAGGCGGGCACGACCGGGCGCTTCACGCCGGCCGCCATTCCCGGGCTGACCCAGGTCGTGGCGCTGGCTGCGACGGGCACCGCCGCCTATGCCGTGCGCGCCGACGGCACGGTCTGGAGCTGGGGCACCCACTGGCTAGGCTTCGGCAGCGCCACCGAGCGCGTGCTGGTGCCGACGCAGGTGGCTGGCATCACCGATGCGATCGACGTCTACGCGTCGGAGCGCCAGGTCGCCGTGCTGCGCGCCGACGGCAGCGTGCTGATCTGGGGCTACCAGGTGCCCGGCACCTCGGGCGGGCGGCCGGCCCTGGTGAACAGCGCGCTGCCGCTGGCCATCGCGGCGCTGGACAACGTGGTCCACGTGGTGCTGGGCTGGGACTTCGGCATTGCCTTGCGGGGCGACGGCAGCCTGCTGACCTGGGGGCCCAACCGCGGACAGACGGGCGGCGCGACCAGCCAGCCGCTGGAGTTCGCCCAGCCCACGCCGGTGCTGCAGCTCGACCTCGCACCCTAGCCGCCACGCGGCGCGCGAGCCGGCCTCGTTCAAGGCCGGGGCGGCCGGGCCGCTGCAGGTGCTAGCCTGCCGCCTTGTTGCATGGACAGGAGGCGGCAATGACGAGATTCCCTTCGGGCTGGCTGATGAGCGCCGGCCTGCTGGCCGCAGCCGCGGCCCAGGCCCAGGCGCCCTCGCGCATCGACGAGGTGCTGGTCTACCCCGGTGGCGCGCAGGTCACGCGCCTTGCCACCGTGGCGGCCGGCGCGCGCGAGCTGGTGCTGCACTGCCTGAGCGCCCGCTTCGACCCCGACTCGCTGCAGGTCAGCGCGCCGGCCGGCGTGAACCTCGGCCCGGTGCAGTTGGAGACGCTGCCGCGCGAGCGCGCGCCCGACTGCGGCAAGAGCCCGCTGGACGACGACATCCGCAAGCTGGAGGCGCGCCGCGACGCCATCGCCGCCGAGCTGGGCGCGCTGGACACCGGCCTGGGCTACTTGAGGGCGCTGGGCTCCGGCGAGGCGCG
>CAMLKW010000153.1 GCA_946480605.1 uncultured Roseateles sp.
TCGGCAGTATAGCCCTGGCTCCCGCGGCCTTGCCGGCCTCGACCCGAAGGGGAGGGCCCGCCGCCAAGTGGCCCCTCGTCAACACGCCCCGATCAGGCCGGCAGCGAGACGGCGTCCAGCAGCTCGCTCTCGATCTGCAGCTGGGCCTTGTTCTGCTGCAGCGCCGGGCCGTCGACGAGGAAGGTGTCTTCCACGCGTTCGCCCAGCGTCGAGATCTTGGCCAGCTGCAGGTTGATGCCGTGGCGGGCCAGCACGCGGGCGATGGCGTACAGCAGCCCTGCGCGGTCGCTGGTCGAGATGGTCAGCAGCCAGGCAGTCGCCTTTTCGTCGGGGCGCAGCGAGATGCGCGGTGAGTAGGGGAAGCTCTTGACGCGCCGCGACAGCCGCCCGCGGCGCGGCTCGGGCAGCGGCCCGCTGGCCTGCAACGCGGTGCCCAGCTTGTTCTCCACCAGCGGCACCAGGTCGCGGTGGTGCAGGTCGGCCTCGGGGCGTATGACCTGGAAGGTGTCCAGCGCATAGCCGTCGCGCGTGGTGTGGACCTTGGCGTCCAGGATGTTGAAGCCGGCGGTGTCGAAATAGCCGCAGATGCGGGCGAACAGGTCGGACTGGTCCGGCGCATAGACCAGCACCTGCAGGCCTTCGCCGATGGGCGAGGGGCGGGCGCGCACCACGGGCACCTGGGTCTGCACATGGCGCCACAGCGAGCGCGCATGCCAGGCCAGTTCGGCGGCGTCGTGGCGGGCGAAGTAGCTGATGGCCAGCTTCTGCCACAGCGGCGCCTCGGTGCCGGGCAACTGCGAATGCAGGGCCAGGTCCTGCCGGGCCTCCTGCTTGCGCGCCTCGATCTCGGCATCCATGTTGATCGTGGCCCCACCGAGCGCGCGCAGCGTGATGCGGTAGAGGTCCTCCAGCAGCTTGCCCTTCCAGGCGTTCCAGACCTTGGGGCTGGTGCCGCGGATGTCGGCCACGGTCAGCAGGTACAGCGCGGTCAGGCGGCGCGCGTCGCCCACCTTGGCGGCGAAGGCGGCGATGACGGCCGGGTCGGACAGGTCTTCCTTCTGCGCCACGCGCGACATGGTCAGGTGGTGCTCGACGAGGAAGACGCACATCGTCGCGTCGTCGGTGCTCATGCCGTGCTGGCGGCAGAAGCGGCGCACCTCCACGGCGCCCAGCTCCGAGTGGTCGCCGCCACGGCCCTTGGCCACGTCGTGGAAGAGGGCGGCGATGTAGAGCAGCTCGGGCTGGTCGAACTGCGAGGCGAGCTGCGAGCAGAACGGGTACTCGTGCGCATGCTCGGGCACGAAGAAGCGGCGCACGTTGCGCAGCACCATCAGGATGTGCTGGTCCACCGTGTAGACGTGGAACAGGTCGTGCTGCATCTGCCCGACGATGCGGCGGAACACCCACAGGTAGCGCCCCAGCACCGAGGTCTGGTTCATCAGCCGGAAGGCATGCGTGATGCCCTGCGGCTGGCGCAGGATCTGCATGAAGAGCGCGCGGTTCACCGGGTCCTTGCGGAAGGCGGTGTCCATCACGTGGCGGGCGTTGTACAGCGCCCGCAGCGTGCGCGCCGACAGGCCCTTGATGCCGTGGCTTTGCTGGTAGACCAGGAAGGTCTCGAGGATGGCGTGCGGGTCCTCGTTGTAGAGGTCGTCGCGCGCCACTTCCAGCATGCCGGCGCGATCGAAGAAGCGCTCGTTCAACTGGCGCATCGGCGCCGATTCGCTGCCGCTGATGCGCTCCTCGATGTTGAGCATCAGGA
Source organism: uncultured Roseateles sp. (assembly GCA_946480605.1). The sequence continues at coordinate 1,763 of CAMLKW010000153.1, forward strand.
TCTGGTTCAGCTGCGTCACCGCCTTGGCCGCCCAGTAGTAGCGGTGCATCAGCACTTCGGACGAGCGCTGGGCCTTGGTGGCGACGTAGCCGAAGCTCTCGGCCACGGCGGTCTGCAGGTCGAAGACCAACCGGTCCTCGCGCCGGCCCGCCACGGCGTGCAGGCGGGCGCGGATGAGTTTCAGCGTGCCTTCGTTGCGCTGCAGCTGCTTGACCTCGAAGGGGGTGATCAGGCCGTTGGCGGCCAGCTCGTTCCAGCTGCGGCCCAGGCCCGCGGCGCGGGCGATCCACATCACCACCTGCAGGTCGCGCAGGCCGCCGGGGCTTTCCTTGCAGTTGGGCTCCAGCGCGTAGGGCGTGTCGTCGAACTTGGTGTGACGCTGCACCGTCTCCAGCGTCTTGGCGCGGAAGAAGGCGCGCGGGTCCATGGCCTGCATGAAGCGCTGGTGCATCAGCCGGAACAGCTTGGCGTCGCCGGCCAGCGGGCGGGCCTCCAGCAGCGCGGTCTGTATGGTCACGTCGCCGGCCGACTCGCTCAGGCATTCGCCCAGCGTGCGCACGGACGAGCCGATCTCCAGGCCCACGTCCCAGCAGGACGTGATGAAGCTCTCGATGGCGCTCTTGGCCGGGCCGGGCTGGTAGGCCTCCACGCCGTCGGGCAGCAGCACCAGCACGTCCACGTCGGAGTGCGGGAACAACTCGCCGCGGCCATAGCCGCCGACGGCGGCCAGGCAGGAACCTTCGGGCATGCCGGCCTGGGCCCACAGGCCGCGCAGCGTGTCGTCGACATGGCGGGCCAGGCGGCGCAGCAGGCGCTCGGCGCCGGCCTGGGTGGGGCGCTCGGCCAGGAAGCCGTCGATCAGCGCCTGCTTGCCCGCCTTGAACTGCTGGCGGAGGTCGGCGAGCGTGGCCACCACGTCAGGCGGTGGCCGCAGCGGTTGCCGTGATGAAGGCCGGCGGCGGCGGGCTGCCGGCCGATAGCGTCATCACCTCGTAGCCCGTCTCGGTCACCAGGATGGTGTGCTCCCACTGTGCCGACAGCGAGCGGTCCTTGGTGACGATGGTCCAGCCGTCGCCCGTCTCGCGGATCTCGCGGCGGCCGGCATTGATCATGGGTTCGATGGTGAACATCATGCCGGGTACCAGCTCATCCAGCGTGCCGGGGCGGCCGTAGTGCAGCACCTGCGGCTCCTCGTGGAACACCTGGCCGATGCCGTGGCCGCAGAACTCGCGCACGATGGAGAAGCCGGCGTTCTCGGCGAAGGTCTGGATGGCGTGGCCGATGTCGCCCAGCCTGGCGCCGGGCCTGACCTTGGCGATGCCCTTCCACATGGCGTCGTAGGTGAAGGCGCACAGCCGCTTGGCGGCGATGGAGCCGTCGCCGACGACGAACATGCGGCTGGTGTCGCCATGCCAGCCGTCCTTGATGACGGTCACGTCGATGTTGACGATGTCGCCGTTCTTCAGCGGCTTGTCGTTCGGAATGCCGTGGCAGACCTGCTGGTTGACCGACGTGCAGATGGACTTGGGGTAGGGCGTGTAGCCCGGCGGGCAATAGTTCAGCGGGGCGGGGATGCCCTGCTGCACGTTGACGATGTGGTCGTGCGCGAGCTTGTCCAGCTCGTTGGTCGTGATGCCCGGCTTGACGTGCGGCGTGAGCATGTCCAGGACTTCGGACGCCAGGCGTCCGGCGATGCGCATGCCCTCGACGTCGGCGGCGGTCTTGATCGTGATGGCCATGGCCGGATTATTCAGTCTTTCCAGATGTCCATGCCCAGGTAGGCCGTGGCGAGCACGATCAGGCCGAACACGATGCGGTAGTACGCGAACACCTTGAAATCGTGGCTGGACACGTAGCGGATCAGCCAGCGTATGCACAGCAGCGCGCTGAAGAATGCGAACACCAGGCCCACGCCGAACATGGGGGTGTCGCTCCAGGCCAGCGCGTCGCGCTGCTTCAGCACCGAGTAGGCGCCGGCGCCCATCAGCGTCGGGATGCCCAGGTAGAAGCTGAACTCGGCCGCCGCCTTGCGCGACATGCCCAACACCACGCCGCCGATGATGGTGGCGCCCGAGCGGCTGGTGCCGGGGATCAGCGCCAGACATTGCAGCAGGCCCACCTTCAGCGCGTCCAGCGGGCCCATGTCGTCCACGGTCTCGATGCGGGCGCGGCGGGCACCCTGCATGTCCATATCGCCGTACAGCCGTTTGTGGCGGGCCTCCACCCACAGGATGATGAAGCCGCCCACGATGAAGGCCAGCGCCACCGGCACCGGATGGAACAGGTGCGCCTTCACGAGCTTGCCGAAGGCCAGGCCCAGCACCACGGCCGGGATGAAGGCGATGCCCACGTTCAGTGCGAAGCGCTGCGCCTGCCGCTCGCTGGCGATGCCGCGCACCGTGCGGGCTAGGCGCTCGCGGTACTCCCAGACGACGGCGAACATCGCGCCGGTCTGCACGGCGATCTCGAACACCTTGGCCTTCTCGCCGACGAAGTTCAGCAGCGAGCCTGCCAGGATCAGGTGGCCCGTGGAGGAGATGGGCAGGAACTCGGTCAACCCCTCGACGATGCCCATGACGGCGGCTTTGATCAGAAGGATGACGTCCACATGTACTCCGAAAGGCTGACGAACTGCAAAGGCGGCGCAGTGTAGCCAGCCCCGGCGAGCCGGCTTGCTGGGGCGCGCAGCGCCCGGCTATATTGCTGACTCATCGGTCATTAACGCCGCCAGACTTGGCCACTGCCACGCCCCGCCAACGCCGCAAGGACGCCCGTCCGCAGGAACTGCTCGACGCGGCCCTGGAACTCTTCGTCGAGAAGGGCTTCGCCGCCACCCGCAGCGAGGAGGTCGCGGCGCGCGCCGGCGTCGCCAAGGGCACGCTGTACCGCTACTACCCCAGCAAGGACGAGCTGTTCAAGGCGATGGTGCGCGAGAACCTGTCCGAGCACATCGTCGCGTCCGCCGCCCAGGCCGCCCAGCACGAGGGGCCCATCACCGAGCTGCTGGGCCGCATGATGCAGGCCTGGTGGGCCAAGATCGGCCATGGCAAGGCCGGCGTGGTCTGCAAGATCATGATGGTGGAGGCGCGGCACTTTCCGGAGCTGGCGCGCTTCTACGTGGACGAGGTCATCACGCCGACGCAGAAGCTGGTGGGCGACCTCGTCGACCGCGGGGTGCGCAGCGGGGAGTTCCGTGCCGTGCCCATCGAGGCCACCGTGCATCTGCTGATCGCCCCGATGCTGCACATGATGCTGCACGAGCACTCCTTCGGCGATCACCAGCCCTGCCACCGCAGCATGAGCGCCGAGGAGTTGCTGGACGCCCAGATGGCGCTGCTGTTGCACGGTCTGTTGGCGAGCCCGGACTGACCCCTAGAATTTTGCCTTTCAGCCTGCCGTACCGCTCCCGGAGAACAAGATGAATCTCGAACAAGCCCGCTTCAACATGATCGAGCAGCAGATCCGCCCCTGGGACGTGCTCGACCCCAGCGTGCTGGAGCTGCTGCACGTGGTGCACCGCGAGGACTTCGTGCCCGAGGCTCACAAGAGCCAGGCCTTCGTCGACGTCGAGCTGCCGCTGACGGCCACGCGCCGCATGCTGGCGCCCAAGGTCGAGGCCCGCCTGCTGCAGGAGCTGAAGCTGCAGCGCCACGAGAAGGTGCTGGAGATCGGCGCCGCCACGGGGCACCTGGCCGCGCTGCTGGGCCACAAGGCGCAGCGCGTCATCGCGCTGGAAGCCGATGCCGGCCTGGCCGCGCAGGCCGCCGCCAACCTGAAGCGCGCCGGTGTGCTGAACGCCAGCGTGCTGAACGCCGACGGCGCCGCCGGCTTGGCCGGCGAGCAGCCCTTCGACGCCATCCTGCTGTCCGGCTCGGTGGCCGCCGTGCCGCAGGCGCTGCTGCAGCAGCTCAAGGTGGGCGGCCGGCTGGTGGCCATCGTCGGCGCCGAGCCGGTGATGCGCGCCGTGATCGTCACGCGCACGGGGGCCGACGACTTCCGCACGGTCGAGTTGTTCGATACCGTCGCGGGCCGCCTGCCCGGTTTTGCCGAGGCGCCGGCCTTCAGCTTCTGACCCTGCCGTGCCCGCCGCCCGTCGTCGCCAGACGCCGCCTGCCGCCCTCTCGGGGCAATTCGTCACATGGCTTCAGTCACCGGCGGGCTTTGCGTCTATAACCCCGGCCGCTGTCTAAATCACTGCTCCAGCCAAGGAATCCCATGCCCCTCGTCCAAGCCCCTCGCCTGATCCTGCAACCGCTGGCCGTCGCTGCCGGCCTCTTGCTTGCCGGCGCGGCCCAGGCCCAGAGCCTGCAAGAGCTGTACGACGCCGCACGGGGCTATGACGCCACCTACCTCGCCGTTCGCGCCACGGCCGACGCTGCCGCGGCGCGTGCGGCCCAGGCCGAGGCGCTGCTGCGGCCCACGCTGGGCCTGCAGGCCTCCGGCACGCAGGCCTACACCGACCCGGCCTCGTCCAGCCAGAACATCAGCAGCCGCACGCTGTCGGCCGGCCTGCAGGGCAAGTACTCGGTCTACAACGCCGCCAACGTGCCCACCATCGACAAGGCCCGCCGCGCGCAGACCATCGCGCAGTCGGACCTGGAGACGGCCGAGCAGGACCTCATCGTTCGCCTGGCCACGGCCTACTTCGACGTGCTGGCCGCCAAGGATGCGCTGACCACCTCGCAGGCCAACAAGAAGGCCATCTCCGAGCAGCTGGCCTCGGCCAAGCGCAACTTCGAGGTCGGCACGGCCACCATCACCGACACGCGTGAGGCCCAGGCCCGCTACGACCTGGCGACCGCTCAGGAACTGGCCGCGGACAACGACCTGCGCGTCAAGCGCGTGACGCTGGACCAGTTCGTCGGCCGCGTGGGCGTGGAGCCCAAGGGCCTCGCCCAGCCGGTGGCGCTGCCGGCGCTGCCCAGCGACAACGTCGACACCTGGGTGGCCACGGCGGACGAGCAGCATCCCGGCGTGCGCAAGGCCCGGCTGGGCCTGGAGATTGCGCAGCTGGACACCGAGATCGCCCGTGCCGGCCAGAAGCCCACGCTGGACGCCAGCGCGTCGCTCGGCGCCCAGAACCTGCACAACAACCTCAGCGGCGCCGCCGCCGCGGGCTCGGGCGTGGGCACGTCCAAGAACGCCAGCATCGGCCTGACGCTGACCTACCCGCTCTACACCGGCGGCCTGACGCAGAACCGCATCAAGGAAACCCTGGTGCTGGAGGACAAGGCCCGCAACGACCTGGACTATGCCCGCCGCAGCGTCGCCGAGGCCACGCGCCGCGCCTTCTTCGGCGTGCAATCGCTGAAGGCCCAGGTCAGCGCCTACGAGGCCGCAGAGTCGTCCACCAAGCTGGCGCTGGAGGCCACGCAGCTGGGCTACAAGGTCGGCGTGCGGGTGAACCTGGACGTGCTCAACGCCCAGACCCAGCTGTTCTCCACGCAGCGCGACCTGGCCAAGGCGCGCTACGACGTGGTCGTCAACAGCCTGAAGCTGCGCCAGGCCTCGGGCCAGTTGCGCCCCGAGGACCTCAGCGCCGTCAACGCGCTGCTGGCGCGCTGACGCGGCACCGCGGCCGGCTCAGCGCCGGCCGATCACGTTCAGCGGAATCTTCAGGTAGCTGACGCCATCGTCCTCTGCCGGCGGCAACTGGCCGGCGCGGATGTTGACCTGGATGGACGGCAGGATCAGCGTTGGCACTTCCAGCGTCGCGTCGCGCGCCTGGCGCATGCTGACGAACGCCTCTTCGCTGATGCCGTCGCGCACATGGATGTTGTGCGCGCGCTGGTCTGCCACCGTCGTTTCCCACGCTGCGGGCCGCCCGCCAGGCGGGTAGTCGTGGCAGACGAACACGCGCGTCTGCGGCGGCAGCGCCAGGATGCGCCGCACCGAGCGGTACAGCGTGTGGGCGTCGCCGCCGGGGAAGTCGGCGCGCGCGGTGCCCACGTCGGGCATGAACAGCGTGTCGCCGACGAACACCGCGTCACCCACCACATAGGCCATGTCGGCCGGCGTGTGGCCCGGCACCAGCAGCGCCTGCGCCTGCAGCCCGCCGATGTGGAACACCTCGCCGTCCTTGAACAAGTGGTCGAACTGTGAGCCGTCGGGCAGGAAGCCGCGCTCCAGGTTGTAGAGCTTCTTGAAGGTCGCCTGCACCTCGCGGATGTGCTCGCCGATGGCAATGCGGCCGCCCACCTTGTCGCGCAGGTAGTGCGCCGCTGACAGATGGTCGGCATGGGCATGGGTTTCGAGGATCCATTGCACCGTCAGCCCCTGGGCCTGGAGGTAGGCCAGCAGCCGGTCCGCCTGGACCGTGGTGGTGCGGCCCGACTTGAAGTCGAAGTCCAGCACCGGATCGACCACGGCGGCCTGCCGGCTCTGCGGGTCGGCGATGACGTAGGAGACGGTGCCGGTGGCCTCGTCGAAGAAGGGCTGGACGATGGTTGCGGAGGACATGGGAGCTCCTGTGGCTTCAATATGTTGACGAATATTATATTGATTGATAAAGTGTGGTCAACGTCAAGGAGCCATCCCATGTCCCACCCCGTGATCGATCCCTCCGCGCTGCGTCAGGCCGCCGGTCAGGCCGTCGCTGCGCTGAAGGTGCTGGCCAATGAAGAACGGCTGCTGCTGCTGTGCCAGCTGTCGCAGGGGGAGATGTCGGTGGGTGACCTGGAGGCGGCGCTGGACATCCGCCAGCCCACGCTGTCGCAGCAACTGGCGGTGCTGCGCGCCGAGGGCGTGGTGCAGACGCGCCGCGACGGCAAGCGCATCTTCTACAGCGTGGCGGACGCCCGGCTGTTGCAGGTACTGGAGGTTTTGCATGGGCTGTACTGCCCGCAGGAGTGAACGATGAACATCGACTGGCAAACATTTACGCCCTGGGCCGCATTGGCCGGGGGCGCGCTCATCGGCCTGGCGGCCGGGCTGTTCGTGCTGCTGAACGGCCGCATCGCGGGCATCAGCGGCGTGCTGGGCGGGCTGCTGCGGCCGGCGCGCGGCGACATCGCCTGGCGCGTGGCCTTCGTGCTGGGGCTGGTGGCGGCGCCGCTGGCCTATGCCTGGTTTGCGGCCGTGCCCGTGCCGCGCATCGACGCCGGCTGGGGCCTGCTGGTGACGGCCGGCCTGGCGGTGGGCGTGGGCACGCGGTACGGCTCGGGCTGCACCAGCGGCCACGGCGTCTGCGGGCTGTCGCGCTTGTCGCCGCGATCGCTGGTCGCGACGCTGAGTTTCATGGGGGCGGGTTTCGCCACCGTCTTTGTGCTGCGCCACCTGCTGGCTGCCTGAGGAGTCGTCATGGCCATTCTTGCTTCTCTGTTCGCCGGCCTGCTGTTCGGCTTCGGTCTGATCCTCTCCGGCATGGCCGACCCGTCCAAGGTGCTGGGTTTCCTGGACCTGGCCGGGCCCTGGGACCCGTCGCTGGCGCTGGTCATGGCGGGCGCCATCGGCGTGGGCCTGGTGGCCTTCCAGATCGCAGGCCGGTCGCGCCTGAGCTGGCTGGGGCTGGGCATCACCTTGCCCACCGCGCGCCACATCGACCGCCGGCTGGTCGGCGGCAGTCTGCTGTTCGGCATGGGCTGGGGGTTGGCGGGCTTCTGCCCCGGGCCGGCGCTGGTGGCGCTGGGCATGGGCGAGGCCAAGGCGGTGGTGTTCGTGCTGGCCATGCTGGCCGGCATGGGGCTGTTCGAGTTGCTGGAGCGCAGGCGGAGCTGAGCGATGGGCATGGACACAGCCTGGATTGCGGTCGGCCTGACGGTGGCCGTGCTGGCCGGCTACGAGGTCGTGCTGTGGTCGCAGCAGCGCGGCCGCCCGCAGCGCTCGGCGCCGGCCCGGCATGCGGGGCTGCGCGAGGCCTGGTTCCGCGTGGTGTCGGCGCAGAAGGGCGCGGAGCTGTTGGCGGTGCAGACGCTGCGCAACTCGCTGATGTCGGCCACGCTGCTGGCGTCCACCGCGGCGCTGGCGCTGATGGGCACGGTCACGCTGGCGGCGCCATCGCTGCACGGGCTGGATGCCGCAGCCGGCCTGGGCGTCATCGGCCCGCGCCTGGTGCTGGAGCTGGTATTGCTGGTGCTGCTGTTCGCGTCCCTGGTGGCCTCGCTGATGGCCGTGCGCCTGTACAACCATGCCGGCTTCATAGCCGGCATGCCGGTCGAGGCCGTTGAGCGCTCGCGCTGGACCGAGGCGGGCGTGCGCTATGTGCGCCGCGCGGGCCTGCTGTATGGCGTGGGGCTGCGGCAGCTGGTGCTGGTGGTGCCGGTGGTGGCGGCCATCCTGTTGCCGGCCGCGGGCCCGGTGGCGGCGGTGCTGGTGGCCGGCGTGCTGTATTCGCTGGACCGCTTCGACGCTGAGCAGGCCGGCGGCTGAGCGGCGCCCGGGGCCGGCACATGCCCCAAAATCCGCGCCCATGCTGTTCCTGCTTTCGCCAGCCAAGTCGCTGGACTACGACACCCCCACGCCGCCCGAGTTGGCCGCGACACTGACCCGCCCGCAGTTCCTGGAAGACACCGCCGCGCTGATCGACATCCTGCGCGGCAAGAGCGTGGCCGAGGTGCGCGCGCTGATGGACTTGTCCGAGCCGCTCGCGCAGCTCAACGTGGACCGCTACCAGGCCTGGCGGCCGCGCTTCACCGATGCCAACAGCAAGCCGGCGGTGCTGGCCTTCAACGGCGATGTCTACGACGGGCTGGACGCGAAGACGCTGTCGGCCGACGACCTGGCCTGGGCCCAGCAGCATGTGCGCATGCTGTCCGGGCTGTACGGCCTCTTGCGGCCGCTGGACCGCATGCAGCCCTACCGGCTGGAGATGGGCACGCGGCTGGCGACGCCGGCCGGCGCCAGCCTGTACGACTGGTGGGGCGACCGCCTCGCGCTGCACCTGAACAAGCTGGCCGCGGCCGAGCAGGTGCCGGTCATCGTCAACCTGGCGTCGCAGGAATACTTCCGGGCGGCCGACCGCAAGGTCTTGAAGCCCCGGGTCGTCGACTGCCAGTTCGAGGACTGGAAGAACGGCGACTACAAGATCATCAGCTTCTTCGCCAAGCGCGCCCGCGGGTTGATGGCGCGCTACTGCGTGCAGCAGCGCCTTGAAACGCCTGAGGGGCTGAGAGCATTCG
>CAMLKW010000154.1 GCA_946480605.1 uncultured Roseateles sp.
GGCTGGACTACGCCAGCCGCTCGGTCATCTTCACGGCCATCAACACGCTGCAAGGCCTGCTGTTCGGGCACTACGTGCTGATGCAGTTGCGTGCGGCCGATCCGCCGTCGCGGCTGGGGTTGTCGCTGATCGCGCTGAGCGCCGCCGTCATCGTCGTGATGAGCCTGTGGCGCTCGGTGCAGACCTGGCCCTATGCGGGCAGCGGCGTGGCGGTGCCGGGCCACCTGCTGGCGGTGCTGATGGTGGTCAACATCGCCGCGGCCGTGACGCGCGTGTCGGCCATGCTGCTGATGCTGCACGGCCGGACCGAGGCGCGGCTGCAGGCCGCCGGCGTCGAGCTGGAGCGGCGCGCCAACACCGACGCGTTGACCGGCGTGGCCAGCCGCGCGCATTTCGAGGCGGCCAGTGGCGTGCTGCTGACCCAGGCGCAGGCGAGCCGGCTGCCGGTCTGCCTGATGGTCTGCGACATGGACGGCTTCAAGGCCATCAACGACCAGCTGGGCCACCCCGAGGGCGACGCGGTGCTGAAGCGCTTCGCGGCGCTGCTGCGCGAATCGCTGCGCCACGGCGACCTGGCCGGCCGTCTGGGCGGCGACGAGTTCGCGGTGCTGATGTTCAACTGCACGTCAGCCATGGCGCTGGGCATCGGCGAGCGGCTGCGCCTGGGGGCGGCGGCGCTGCGGGCCGCCGACGGTCGCGCCATCTGCCTCAGTGCCGGCCTGGTGGCCGCCGAGCCGGGCGAGGACTTCGAGAGCCTGTACCGCCGCGCCGACCGCGCGCTCTACGCCGCCAAGGCGGCCGGGCGCAACCGCATCGTGGCCCAAGCTTAGACTTCTGCCATGAGTGCAGAAAAGATCGCCTTCATCGGCGGCGGCAACATGGCCAGCGCCATCATCGGGGGGCTGCTGCGCGCCGGCATGGCGCCGGCGCAGTTCGTCGTCGTGGAACCCCATGAGCCGCAGCGCGACAAGCTGGCCGCGCAGTTCGGCCTGCAGGCTTCTGCCGCAGGCGATGCCAGCCTGACGGGCGTGTCCACCGTGGTCTGGGCCGTCAAGCCGCAGCTGTTCGGTGCGGCCGCGGCACCGCTGCGGGCCTGGGTGGGCGGCGCATTGCAGCTGTCCGTCATGGCCGGCATCACGACCGCGTCCATCGCCGCGGCCAGCGGCAGCGAGCGCGTCGTGCGTTCCATGCCCAACACGCCGGCGCTGATCGGCCAAGGCATCGCGGGCCTGTATGCGCGGCCGGCCGTGTCGGCGGACGAACGCGCGACCGTCGAACGCCTGCTGGCGCCCACGGGCCAGATGCTGTGGGTGGAGCGCGAGGACGACCTCGACGCGGTCACCGCGCTGTCGGGTTCGGGGCCGGCCTATTTCTTCTTCATCGTGGAGGCCATGATGGCCGCCGCGCAGGAGATGGGCCTCAGCGCCGAGCAGGGGCGGCGCCTGGCGCTGGCCACCTGCGCCGGTGCGGCCGGCCTGGGCCTGGCGTCCGACGAGTCGCCCACGGTGCTGCGTGAACGCGTCACCAGCAAGGGCGGCACGACCTACGCGGCCATCACGTCCATGCAGGGCGACGGCGTCGACGCGGCCATCCGCCGCGCCGTGCTGGCGGCGCAGAAGCGCGCTGCCGAACTGGGAAAAGAGTTCGGCTGAGTGGGCATCGCCACCCGCGACAGTCTGCGCGACTGGCTGTGCGCCCCCGGCTCGCTGAGCCGGCGGCTGGCGCGGCTGGGCCAGCGCTTCGAGGTGCAGCTGCTGCGCCAGGCGGTGGTGCCCTTCCGCGCCCGCGAGCGCGACGCGCTGGGCCTGCCGCGGCGCGGCCTCACGGTGGTGCGCGAAGTCATCCTTCGCGTGGACGGTGAGCCGCTGGTCTGGGCACGCTCGGCGCTGCACCAGCGTGCCACGACCGGCCCCTGGCGCGCGCTGAAGGGCCTGGGCACCCGCCCGCTGGCCCACCTGCTCTACGACGACCCGCGCATCCTCCGCAGCGAGCTGCAGCCGCGCCGGCTGGCCCGCCAGGGCCACACGCGCCGCCATGCCGCCCGCCAGTGGCAGGCCGCCACCGGCACGCCGCTGCCCGCGCAGATGCTGTGGTCGCGCAACTCGGTGTTCAGCCGCAGCGGCGCCCAGCTGCGAGTGATGGAGCTGTTCGCGCCGGCCCTGGCCGGCCACCGCCCCGGTCCGAAACCCTAGCTGTCTACGACCTGACGGTTAGGTCATGAAATGGTTTTCATAAATCATAAATTCGCACCCCGGGGATAAGCCGCCCTACACTTGCTCCACGTCAAAGGGGCGTTAGTAGATCCTCCGCCACGTTGCAGGAGGACAGATATTTGGGGGCACCAAATGAAAACCCGTGAGGTTGTGATCTTCAGCGGCGAGCGCTTCGTCGTGCCGCAATGCATTCAGCGCATCGACCACCTGTCCACGCATGGCTGGCAGCTGCGCTACGGCGGCACCAAGCTGTACTCCGACCATAGCCAGGACGGCAGCGGCGCGAAGAAGGCGCTGGCGCTGGCCACCAAGGAACTGCTCAAGCGTATCGCGACGATGCCGGCGCCGTCGCGCCTGCGCCGCACGCCCAGCCGCAAGAAGCAGAGCGATCTGCCGTCGGGCATCTCCGGCCCCATCGTCCGGCAGCGCGCGGGCAGTCGTGTCCGTGACTGCAGCTTCGCGGTGACCCTGCCCCGCTTCGGCGACACGCCGCTGGCGCGCAGCGTCTACATCGGCACCGAGAACACCTACACCGTCGAGCGCTACCAGGAGGCGCTGGAGCGCGCCGTGGCGCTGCGCGAGAAGGCCGAGGCCGCGTATCAGCGCGCCGCGACCAAGGATCGCCGCGCCCAGGCCCTGGTGCTGAAGGCGCAGATGAGCAGCCTGCTGGCCAAGTCCTGATCCCGACGCCAGGGCCGCCGTAACCCGGCGTACCGCTGCGGGTCGCACAATCGGCGCCCGTCCCGGGTCCAACACCCGGGGCGGTTGCCGAACATGCTTCCTGCTGCCACCTCCTCCACGTTCTCCGAGCGGGCGCTGCGCCTGCTGAACGCGCTGCGGCCCGCGCCGCTGGCGGTCGATGCGCGCGAGCGTTTTCGCGTCGTGCTGGGCGCCGGGCTGGGCGTGCTGCTGGCCGGGCTGCTGACGCTGGCCGCCGGTGCGCCGGGCGTGGCCTGGCTGGTGGCGCCGCTGGGTGCCAGCGCCGTGCTGGTGTTCGGCGTGCCGGCCAGTCCGCTGGCCCAGCCCTGGGCCGTGGTGGGCGGCAACACGGTGTCGGCGCTGGTGGGCATTGCCTGCATGAACTGGCTGCCGCTGCCCGTCACGGGCGTGGCCGCGTGCGCCGTCGCGCTGGCCATTGCCGCGATGTTCGCGCTGCGCTGCCTGCACCCGCCCGGCGGCGCCGCGGCGCTGCTGATGGTGCTGACCGGCATGCTGGACTGGCACTTCGCCTTCGTGCCGGTGGCGCTGAACTCGCTGCTGCTGGTGCTGGCCGGCATGGTCTACAACAGCACCACCGGCCGCCGCTACCCGCACGCGCAGCACGTGCCGGCCCCTGCCGCGCAGACCGGGGCCCAGGTCGCGCCGCCGCGCTTCGGCGACGCCGAGCTGGACGCCGTGCTGGCCCGCTACAACCAGGTGCTGGACGTGCCGCGCGACGACCTCGCCGAGCTGCTGCAGGAGGCCGAGCTGCTGGCCTACCGCAACCGGCTGGGCGGGTTGCGCTGCGCGGACATCATGTCCAGCCCCGTCGTCACGGTCGAGTTCGGCACGCCGCTGGCCGAGGCCTGGACGCTGCTGCAGCAGCACCGCATCAAGGCGCTGCCGGTGGTGGACCGCGTTGACCGCATCGTGGGCATCGTCACGCGGGCCGACTTCATGCGCGCCGCCGAAGGCCAGCAGCGCGACGGCCTGGCGGGCCGGCTGCAGACGCTGCTGAAACCCTCGCCCTCCACGCATTCGACCAAGCCCGAGGTGGTGGGCCAGATCATGACGCGCCAGGTGCGCGTGGCCAGCGCCGACCGCCCCATTGCCGAGCTGGTGCCGCTGTTCTCGGACTCCGGCCACCACCACCTGCCCATCGTCGGCGAGCAAGCCCGGCTCGTCGGCATCCTCACCCAATCCGACCTCGTGAAAGCGCTCAGCCATGGCCCATGAACAGCAAGCCTTCAACTGGGGCGTCATCGGCCCCGGCGGCATCGCCAACCGCTTTGCCGGCGCGCTCGCGGCCGTGCCGGGCGCCCGCCTGGCCGCCGTGTTCGCACGCGACGCGGCCAAGGGCCAGGCCTACGCCGAGCAGTGGAAGCGGGGCGGCGAACCCGCGCGCGTGACGACCACGCTGGCCGACCTGCTGGCCGACCCGTCCGTGGACGCGGTCTACATCGCGACGCCGCACTCCCACCACGCCGAGTACATCCGCGCCGCGCTGCTGGCGGGCAAGCCGGTGCTGTGCGAGAAGCCGCTGGTCACCTCGCTCGAGGAGGCCCAGGCCTTGATCGATCTGGCGCGCGAGAGGGGCGTGTTCCTGATGGAAGCGGTGTGGACGCGCTTCCTGCCGGCCTACGACCTGGCGGCCAAGCTGTTGCGCGAAGGCGCCATCGGCGAGCTGCGCGCGATGAGCTCGACCTTCTGCTTCACCGGCCCTGCCGACCTGAGCCACCGCTGCTGGAACCCGGCGCTGGCCGGCGGCTCGCTGTGGGACATCGGCATCTACAACCTCGCCGTGACCCGCTGGGTGCTGCAGCAGATGAACGGCGGCGTCTGCCCCGAGCCGCTGCACATCGACGTGGCCGCCACGCTGGCGCCCACGGGTGTGGACGCGTCGGTCTGCGCGACGCTGCACTTCCCCGGCGGCGTCACCTCGCAGTTCCGCTGCGGCTTCGACGCGTCGTCGGTGAACGCCTTCGAAGCCATCGGCACGAAGGCGGGCCTGCGTTTCCCGACCGACTTCTGGGGCTCGGAGGTCGTCGAGCTCGTCACGCGCAAGGCGCCGCCCGAGCGCCACGACGCGCCGCATGTCGTCAATGGCTTCGAGGGCGAGATCGCCGAAGCCCAGGCCTGCATACGCGCGGGCCTGCTGGAGAGCCCGCGCGTGCCGCATGGTGAGACGCTGGGGCTGGCGCGCTGGAGCGACGCCATCCGGGCCAAGTTCCCCGGCGGCGTCAACAAGAAGGGCTGAGAGGCCGAGCGTCTTTCACGCGGCGCCGATGGTCTGGCCCAACTCGGCGTTGGACAGCGCCTGGCCGTTGAGGCCCCAGGTGCCATCGACGGCGTGCACGCCGTTGGTCCAGATGCGCGACTTGGGCAGCCGGCCGTCCGAGAGGCGGTGCAGGATCTCGATGGCTTCTGCGAAGAACGCCTGTTGCACCGGGCGCTCGGCCAGCGCGAAGGCGGGCGTCTTGGTTTCCACCCAGGCGCCTTCGACCTCCTCGCCGGCTGCGAAGGTGTGGCCCCTGGGCAGCAGGTGCAGGTGGGCCGTGACATTCGGCGTCATGACCGCGTTGCCGGCCAGGCCGTGGTGGGTGAGCAGCGCGTGGGTCAGCTCGGCAATGGCCTGCTTCTCCGTGCCGGCAGGCAGGACGCCTTCCGTGAGTGTGAGGGTGATGGGCATGGGGCTTCCTTGAGTTGGCGTTGGACGACCGTTTAGATAACGATCGTTATTTGATGGTAGATAACGATCGTTATCTGGTCAACTAGAATCAGCGCCTCACCACAGCAGCCGAGGGGATGCGATGTCGAGAGAAGAGCAAAAGACCCAGACCCGGGCGCGCATCCTGGACGCTGCGGGACGCAGCTTCCGGCGCAGCGGCTTTGGTGGCGTGGGTGTGGATGGCCTGGCGAAGGCCGCCGGCGTTACGTCGGGTGCCTTCTACGTCCATTTCGGGTCCAAGCAGGAGGCGTTCAGGGCCGCCGTCGAGCACGGCCTGGTGGACCTGGACGCGGGCGTGCGCTATTTCCAGCAGACGTTTGCGGGCGATTGGTGGGACCGCTTCGTCCGCTTCTACCTCACGGACAAGCGCCGTTGCGAGCTGGGCGAGAGTTGCAGCCTGCAGAGCCTGGCGCCTGAGGTGGCGAGGGCCAGCGAGGAAGACCGTGCCGTGTTCGAGGCCGGCCTTGGCGCCGTGGCGCAGACCGTCGTTGACGGCCCGGCGTCAAAGGGTAAGCCGCCGCACCGCGATGCGGCGCTGGCGGCGCTGGCCATGTTGGTGGGGGCGGTGTCGCTGGGCCGCGCGATGGCGACGGAATCGGCCGCGCATCAGGTGGCGGACGCCGTCGCTCGCGTCCTGCTCGACGGCGCCGCTCTGGACGCCTGAAGCGGCTCAGCGTGGCAGCAGCAGCCGGTTGCTGCGCGCCGGGTGGCGCTGCAGCTGCAAGGGTGCGCCTTCCAGGCCGCTCTGCGCACGCACGCTGGCCGTCGTCGTCATGCCGATGGGGCACTGGCCGGTGGCAGCGTGCTGCATCGCCGCGGCCAGCATGCCTTCCTGCGTGTCGCCCAAGGCGCGGCCGAAGTCGTCGGCCACCGTGCAACCCGGCACGTAGCGGGCGCTGGCGCCCGTGCCCGGTACGAAGCCGTCCGCGTATTCGCCGAAGCCCTTGGCGTTGACGCCCGCGAACTCGATGGGGAAGTAGCTGATGCCGCAGTTGTCCTTGGCCGTGAAGCCATAGGGCTTGCCGCAGGTCTGGCCGCCGATCAGCACCACGTCCACGTTCACGCCGCGCAGGCCGTTGATGATGGCTTCGCTGGCCGAGCAGGTGCCCTTCTGCGCCAGCACGTAGACGCGGCTCAGGTTCAGCGTGGGCAGTGCCTGCACGCTGGAGCAGCGGCCGTTGACGGCGATGCAGGAGTCGGCGAAGAAGGGCGTGGTCTCGTTCTCAGTGCTGCGGCGCGCGCTGTAGCGCAGCGTCTCGAAGGCCTGGCCGGCCGTGCGCGTGGTGCCGGCGATCATGGTGGCCAGCTCGCTGGCGATGAACAGATAGCCGCCGCCGTTGTAGCGCAGGTCCAGCACCAGCTCGCTGATGTTCTGGCTGCGGAAGTCGCGCATCGCGTTGATCAGCAGCTGCTCGGCCGGCAGGTTGTGGTCGTTGAACAGCAGGTAGCCGGCGCGCGCGCCGTTGGCCAGCGTCAGCACGCGGGCCTGCGGCACCGGGTTCTTCGTGATGTTGGCGCTGGCCAGGTTGCGCGACAGCTCCACGCCGCCGCGGCGGAACACGAAGGCATGCGAGGCGCCGAGCGTGCTGGGGTACAGGCCCTCGTTCAGCACGTCCACGCCCGCGGCGGTGGGCGTGTCGGCATCCGTGCCGTCCACGCTGACCAGCTCGTCGCCGCGCTGCAGGCCGGCATTCGCGGCCGGCGTGCCGGGCTCGACGTAGGCGATGCGCAGCTTGCGCGGCGGCGTGGCGCTGGCGCTGCTCCATTCCATGCCGTAGCCGGCCTCGGTGGCGTTGTCCGACATGGCCTTCCACTTGGCCGTCTCGTAGGTGAAGCTGAAGCGGTCGCGGCGCGCGCCGGTGTCGGTGGTCTGCGGCGATTTCAGCGCCTCGAAATAGGCGTCCAGCGCCGCATAGGCGTCGCTGCCGCTGTAAGCCGCAGCGCTGGGGTCCACGCGAGGCACCTCGTCGCGCCACAAATAGGCCTCGTCGAAATAGGCCCGCACCCACTTCTTCTCGGTCTCCAGCGTGGACGTGCGCTGGGAGGCGGCGGCCAGCGTGTTGTTGGCGGCGCACTGCTGCGCAAAGCTGGCGGACGGGCCGGCCGGGTCGGGCGAGGCGCCCGTGCCGCCGCCGCTGCCACCGCTGCTGGGCACATCGCGGAACACCGATTCACCGGCGCCACCACCGCCGCCGCCGCAAGCGGCCAGCAGCGTCAAGGACAACAAGGCCCAGCCGGCATGGCTGCGCAGTGCATACGACATCTTTGCGAACTCCCTGTTCGAATGGACAGTCAGACGGTCTGTGCCGCCGCGGCCGGCCAATGTAGCTCAGCCCGCGCCAGCGCAAGTCTGCGCGATGCCGGCCGCGATCAGCACGGCGCCGGAGATCCACAGGTGGGTCTCACCCCAGGTGAACACGCGCCGCCACAGCGGGTGGCCACCTTCCTCGCCGTGCAGTACGCGGGCGAAATGGAGGACGGCCATCATGGCCGCCACGGTGGCCAGCAGGTGGTGGAGGGCGGCGAAGGAAGGTTCACGCCATCGGCACCCAGTGGTTGTCCAGCGCCATCGGTTGCGGCCAGCGCAGGAAGGTGCCTTGGGCGGCAATGTGCCAGCGGACCAGGCCGAAGGCCGTGGCCACCAGTACGCCGCCGCCGGGCTGCGGGCCGGGCCAGTCGGCCAGCGCGTAGGACTCCTCCATCTCGACGATGGCCGAGAGCTTGTCCGGCTCGCCCGGGTGCCACAGCTTGGCCACGCCGGCCTTGTTGCTGGACAGCGCGAAGCCGCCGTTGTAGGCCGCACTGATGTCGCCCGCGTAGCCGTGGCCGTCGTTGTCGCGCGTCGGTACGGACAGGTTCTCGCCGTCGAACACCGCCAGGATGGGCGCGGTCGCGCGGGCGGCCGGGTCGCTGTGCTCGGCCTGCATGGCGATGCCCAGCCACGGCCGGCCGCCCTGCGGCGGGCGGCTCCAGGCGATGTGGCGCTGGCTCAGCCGCGCATCGCTGAGCTTCCACAGGCCGAGCATGCGGCCAGTGCGGCCATCCAGTCGGGCCAGCGAGGAGTCCATGCGGGCGAGGTCGACCTTCTGGTCCGACCAGGTGCGTCGCACGCCGCCGTTGGCCACCAGCAGGTGGCCGGCCTCGTCCAGCAGCGCCTGGTGGGGCTCGATGCCGCCGCTGGCCCACTCGTCCAGCTTCTTCAGCGTGGCGCGGTCGCGCACGCCGATGCGGCCCTGGTGGTTGCTGTAGTCGATCTCGGTCGTGTAGAGCACGTCTGCGCCCATCGCCACATGGCCGCTGAGCCTGACGGTGGCGGACTCTTTCTCCACGTCCAGCCGCTGCGTCACCTGGCCGGCGCCATCGCAACGCAGCAGCCAGGCGCCGGGGCGCAGGCCGTTCACCAGCAGCCCGCCGCCGGCCTCGGCCACCAGGCCGTGCGGCCGCCCGGGCAGCGGCACCCGGTAGCGGATGCTGAGCGTGCCGCGCTCCCAGTCGGCCGCCAGCACGCCGGCGTGGTGGGTGTCGCCCGCCTTGGGGCCGCGCCAGCAGGCGCCGATGAGGGTGGTGGCGGTGCCGGTGTCGGCGCGCGCATGGGGCGCGAGGCCCAGCGCCGCCAGGGTGCACAGGAAGCCGCGGCGGCCAGGTTCGGAGGTCATGTCGGGGCGGCGGGGAGCCGGTCGCAGAAGCTGGCAGCGAATGTAAGTAATTCGCATTACCGCGCGCTTTGACATTTC
This sequence comes from uncultured Roseateles sp., assembly GCA_946480605.1. Next base: position 9,375 of record CAMLKW010000154.1, read on the forward strand.
TCAAGCGGCGCCCACGCCGCTCTGCGGCTCAGCGCAGGGCCAGGTCCACCACCGTGCCCGCGAACACCGCAAAGCCCAGCCAGTGGTTGGCGCGGAAGGCCTTGAAGCACTCAGCGCGGCGGCGGTGCCGGATCAGCGTGAAGTGCCACAGCGCCTGTGCCGCCGCCACGCCCATGCCCAGCAGGAACCAGCGGCCCAGGCCCAGGCGCAGGCCCAGGCCGGTCCACATGGCCAGGAACGTGGCGTAGAAGACCATGATGCCCGCCACGTCCCAGCGGCCCAGCGCGATGGCCGAGGAGCGCACGCCGATCTTCAGGTCGTCGTCGCGGTCCACCATCGCGTACTCGGTGTCGTAGGCCAGCACCCAGAACAGGTTGGCCACCAGCAGCGCCCAGGCCGACAGCGGCACGGCGTGCAGGTTCCACTCCGCGCCGCCCAGCGCCGCCGCGAACGCCATCGGGATGCCGAACGAGAACGCCACGCCCAGCACCGCCTGCGGCATGGCCAGCACGCGCTTGGCGAAGGGGTAGGCGATGGCCACGGCCAGCGCCGCGAAGCTCAGCAGGATGGCCGGTGGGTTGGTCGTCAGCACCAGGCCGAAGGACACCAACGCGAGCGCCGCGCCCAGCGCCAGCGCCTCCTTGACCGACACGGCACCGGTGGTCACGGGCCGCTGCGCGGTGCGCTGCACATGGCGGTCGAAGTCGCGGTCGGCCACGTCGTTGACGCAGCAGCCGGCCGAGCGCATCAGCACCGTGCCGAGAGTGAACACGACCAGCAGATGCCAACCCGGCCAGCCGTCCGCGGCGATCCACAGCGCGGCCAGCGTGGGCCACAGCAGCAGCAGCCAGCCGGCAGGGCGGTCCCAGCGGATGAGCTGCAGGTACAGGGCCAGCCGCGAGGGCGGCGTGGCGGCAGGGGCGGCGGAAGTCATGCGGGGCATTTTCACGCGGCGCGCTGCACCATCTCCAATCTCCCGGCTGGCGAACGGCCAATGCCCGCGGCCCTACATTCGCCACGCTTTCGCTTCAACGCCCATCGCCATGCCCGACCTCAGCGCCTTCCCTATCACGACGAAATGGCCCGCCGCGCGGCCCGACCTGCTGCAGCTGTACTCGCTGCCCACGCCCAACGGCGCCAAGGTCAGCATCGCGCTGGAGGAGACCGGCCTGCCCTACGAGCCGCACCTGGTCAGCTTCGACACCAACGACCAGCTCAGTCCCGAGTTCCTGTCGCTGAACCCGAACAACAAGATCCCGGCCATCATCGACCCGCACGGCCCGGGCGGCCGGCCGCTGCCGCTGTTCGAGAGCGGCGCCATCCTCGTCTACCTGGCCGACAAGACCGGCCAGCTGATGCCGCAAGACCCTGCGCGCCGCTACGAGACGCTGCAGTGGCTGATGTTCCAGATGGGCGGCGTGGGGCCGATGTTTGGCCAGGTCGGCTTCTTCCACAAGTTCGCCGGCAAGGACTACGAGGACAAGCGCCCGCGCGA
>CAMLKW010000155.1 GCA_946480605.1 uncultured Roseateles sp.
AGACGTTGCCTTCGTCGTCGGCGGCCACGCCCTTGGGCCGCACCATGTTGCCGACGTACAGCCCGCGCTGCCCGAAGCGCAGCACCGGCTTGCCTTCGGCGTCGAAGCCCTGCACCCGCGCATTCATCGAGTCGGACAGGAACTGCATGTAGCCCGACACGCCCAGGCCGATGGTGAAGGTCATCATCGTCTGCTTGCGGTTCGTGGTGTCCTCGTTGCCGCAGACATCGGCATTGGTGCCGCTGCCGCTGATGCAGCTGGCGCTGTTCGTGGTGCCGGTGCGCAGGTCGGTGTTCCTGTAGAAGTAGGCGGTGTCGGCCAGCGTGTTCTTGGTGGCGTTGCCGTCGTACTGCGGGCGGGTGATGGCGGCGTCGGAATCGACGTCGCCGATGTCGGTCGTGCCGTCCGGGCGCTTGGGGGTGCCGGATTCGTTCCAGAAGCCGTCCGTCGACAGGATGGCGGCATTGCGCTGACAGGAATACTGGACCGGGTCCCTCACCGACACATTGTTGATCTTGCCGCTGTTGAATGCGCCCGCGAACAGGCGACCCGCCTTGGACAGGGCACCGCGCAGCGGCGTGGTGTCGCCGGTCTTGGCCGCGGTGAGCTTGGCGAACCAGTCGCTGCGGTGCGTGGTCTCGAAGGTGTCGAGGTTGAGGAAGTCGCTCTCGGTCTGGTTGTTGATGCTCATGTAGCCGACGCGGCGGTTGTTGCCGATCTCGCCGAAGGCCAGTGCCGCCGAGGACTTCATCGCCTGCATGCGCGAGTGGTAGTAGGTCCACCAGTTCGCGAAGTTGGTCATCTCCTCGTCGTAGGTGCAGACGCTGCCGGCGCAGTCGCTGCGGTTGGCGCCCTTGGGGAAGGTGTTGGGGTTGGACGCCGTGCCCGGGGTGATGTCAACGCGCTCGAAGCGACCGCCATAGCTGCTCGGCTGGCCGGTCACCGGCGCCACGTAGCCGGCGAGCGTGCCGGCATTGGGCACGGGCGTGAAGGTGCCGCAGTTGGAGCTGCCGGTTTTGGCTATCGTCACAGCCTTGCCGTTCTTGTCGCCGGAGGCCAGCGCTGCGGTGATGGTCACCTTGGAGGAACTGGCGGTCGCCGTCCAGTCGGAGCTGGACTTGAACTTGGCGACGATGGCGCTGGCCAAGGATGAGGCGCTGTTGGTGTCCGAGGTGGCGCCGGTCAGCATCTCTTCGCCGTCGATCTTCAGCGACGCCACGCCCGACTTGCGACTGCCCGAGCAGGACAGGTTGATCGTGAAGGTCAGCGACGAGCTGACGCCGGTCACGGCGTTGACGGATTGCGTGAAGAACTTGGTGGGGTAGCGTGCGTGGCTGAAGGTGCCGTTGCGCGTGGCCTGACAGGAGTAGGCCGCGGGCGTCGTGGCCCGGGCGTTGGTGTCGCTGTTGCACCAGCGCACCGCGGCCGGGATGCTGTAGCCGGCCCGGGCCGTGGGCACGCAATCCCGCAGGTCCTCCGTGGAGCAGAACTCGGCGGCATGGACGTTGTAGTAATGCGGGCCGAAGCTGCGGCTGGCCGTGGTCGCGGCATCGGGCTTGCCGGTCGCCACCTGGCCCGTGCCGTTGGCCGTCACGGCGCGGAAGGTCGTGTAGGCCTTGCCATCGACGGTGCCGGGCAGCACGTAGTTGTCGTTGCGCAGGCAGTCGGTGAAGTAGCCGTTCGTGCACCACTCGGTGTCGGGGTAGCCGCTGACCAGGTCGATGCTGGACGTGTTCTGCACACCGTAGGCGTCGTTCTTGACCGCGGTCCAGGCGGAGGTTTCGGTACGGGTCTGGCTGGGCCAGGAGGTGCCATCGGCCCTCACGGGCGGCTTGTAGAGCACGCCCGGGTCATAGGCCTGGCGGTTGAAGCCCGCAGCCAGGAAGGGGGCCTGGCCCCGCGCCGTGCCGAAGGGCGCCGCATTCAGGTAGCAGGCGGCGCTGCTGTTGCCGTTGATGCAGCAGCGGTTGGCGAAGTTGCCGCTGTTCGTCGACGTCGCCCCCGTGCTGCGGCACAGCGCCGTGTTGACATGGTCGGGCGTGAAGTCGAAGTTCATCGAGCCCGAGTCGTCCAGGATGAACAGCAGGTTGGCCTTGACCGCATCCGGGTTGGCGATGATGAGGGGCGTCTGGGTGATCTCTGTCGGCGCGGCCGTGGCGGGCATGGCGCAGACGGCAGCGAGCAGCAGGGCGAACACACGGAGTGGTTGGAACATCATGGGAGCCTCGTGCGGATGGGGGTGGCGTCAGATGGAGACGACGGCCTGGATGAAGCTGTTGGCGTTGCGCGGCCCCTGCACGCGCACCGTGACGCGGTAGTACACGATGCTGGGAGCCTGCACCTGCGGGGTGTTGCCCTTGCTGCCGCCCTCGCCGGAGCGGGCGTCGGGCGAGGCGTCGCAGTTGGCGGCGGCAGGGGCGCCGATGTCGCTGCACAGCCGGTGGATGGCGAAGGACACCTGGTTGCCGTTGGCGTCGGCAGGCAGGTTGTTGACGCGATCGGCCTTGACGAGGGCCTGCCAGAAGCTCTCCCAGCTCTGGCCGGCGCCGAGTTCGCCGCGCGTCGCGCTGTACTTCATCTCGGCCGTGACGATGTCGTTGTTGAGCGAATTGGCGGGGATGTCCGGGGCCGTGCTCGCCGCCGGAGCCGGTGGGCGCACGGTGGCGCGGGACTGCTGCTCCAGCCAGGCCACGGCGCGCTCCACGCCCACATCCGCCGCCTGCACCGCCGCCTGCTGGTAGGCCAGGTTGCCGGCGACGCGGTTGCTGGCGAACACGCCCCGCATCAGGCCCACCGCGGCCAGGGACATGGCCGCCAGCACGATGAGGGCGAGGACGAGCACGAGACCGTGCTCGGCGGAGCGAGTCGGGGGCTTGTTCAGCATGATGCGAATGCGGGCTCGGTGGCGCCGGGCGCGTTGCGCAGCGGCACCGTGGTTTCGAAGGTCTTGTAGCGATAGCGCTGCCAGTCGGCGCCCGGCGGCGTGATGGGTGACGATGCCGCACCCGACCAGCTGGGGGCGCTGGCGGCCACGTCGGCGCTTTCGGGCTGGCGGCTGCGCGCGACGACGGTCGCGCGCACACCCACGACGCGCGACCAGCCGCAGACGTCGGCGGGCGTGGCGGCCGAGGTGTCGTAGACGTCCACGAAGCCGTCGCGCGGTGCCGAGGTGTCCAGCGCGTACTGGGCGCGCAGGCTGACGATGTTGTCGGCGATCTCGGTCCAGTCGGCGTCCGCGGAGCTGGTGCAGTTCTGCGTCATCAGGTCGCAGGCCGTGAGGCGGTTGCCGCGCACCGCGTAGGCCACGAAGCGCGGCGTGCGGCCGAGGTTGTAGAGCACGCCGTTCGAGACGGCCGCGACGCCAAACGCCACGGTGACGGTCGAGGCCGTGGGAGCGCCCTGCACATTGGTCAGCGTCAGGCTGCAGGGCGTGGCGCGTGTCTGCGGCGTGGCGATGACGCGGTCGCCGGCGCGGTAGGCCTGCGAGCCCGGCACGGCATAGGTGGCGGGGCCGGGTTGCAGGCCGATGAGACCGCCCTCCGGTGAGCTCCAACCCGAGCCGTAGGCGACGAGCAGCACGTCGGTGTTGTCATCGCCGCGGGGGATGCCGTCTGGATTGATGGTGACCGGCGCAAGCGCGCCGACGCTGAGGCCGCCACCCAGGTCGAGCTGGCACATCAGCAACCGCGCCGACATCAGGCCCTGGCCGGCCTGGCGCAGGTCACGCTGCAGCAGGCTCAGCGCGATGGCGCCGGTGGTCTGGGCATCGTCGCCGCCGGACGTGCTGCGGCGCTGGCCTTCGGAGAGGCGGAACACCTGCGTGACGACGAGCACCGCCGCCATGGCGACGACGATGCCGACCAGCAGCTCGACAAGGCTGAAGCCGCGAGCCTGAAGAGGGGTGGAGTGCTGCGGCTTCATCGGATCTCGTTGGTCAGCACGATGTTGTGGACGGGGTCGGTGGCGGCCTCGCCGGGCGCCTTCCAGCGCATGGTGATGGTCACCCGGGTGCTGGCGCTCAGCCCGACGGCCGGGGCGCTGGCGCCGCTGACGATGGCGTCGAGCGGCTGGACCTGCGCGAGCGCGACGGTCGGCGGATAGGTCTCGGCGCCCGGCAGTTGCGACACCACGCGCTCCTTCCAGACCAGGTAGTCGGCGCCGCCGCCGTCGCTGCTCTTGAAGCGTGAGTTCAGCGTCGCGAAGTCGCGACTGCTGACCCACATCTGGCCCAGCAGGTCGTTGGCCAGCAGCGTGGCGTCGGCACGGTATTTGGTCTGACCCGACTGCTTGGTCGCCGTGGCCTGCAGGCCCACCAGGCCCAGCACGCCCAGCGCGAAGATGAGCAGCGCGATCAGCACTTCCAGCAGCAGCACGCCGTGCTGGCGATGGCGGAGATGGGGTGTCGTCTTCATCAGCAGGCCTGCGGATCGGTTGCGGCGACGCCGGGGTTGCACATGCGCACCTGACCGGCGGGCGACACGACGACGTTCAGGCAGGTCACGTCGCCGCCGGCCGCCGCGCAGCTGCCGCCGGCCGCCGGCGTGATCGCGATGCTGATGGTTTCAGTCGTGGCGGCAAGGCCGGTGGGCACCTGGCGGCCCAGGCCGTTGAAGACGATCTGGGCGGCGTCCGCGGCGACCTGCACCCGGCCGCCGGCCTCGGTGGCCGAGCGCACCTGCAGGATGCTGGGCGCCACGGTGTCGCTGGGCGCGGCATTGCACTGGCCTTCGACGGAGTCGGCGTCGGGGTCGGCGTCGACGACGTCGACCACCCAGCTGGCCGCGCCGGCGTCGCGCTTGCAGCTGGCGTCCAGCGACGAGGTCAGCTGGAAGCGCACCCGGGTGTTGCGCGTCGTCGCCTCGCTCTTGGCGTACTGCAGGCCGGCCACCAGGCTCTCGGCCGTGGCGCGGATGCGCGCACCGGCCAGCCAGGCGCTGAAGTTGGGCGCCGCGACGGCCAGCATGATGGCCATGATGATGACCACGACCATGACCTCGATGAGGCCCACGCCGCGCTGACGAGGCTGGGTCAGCACGTGCCGTCCTTCTTCGTGACCCAGCAGCTGCTGGAGCCGGTCCAGCCCGAGTCGCTGGGCACCGTGGTGCTCTTGGCGCCGGCCTGGTTCACCGTGTAGTTGAAGCCCAGCATGGCGCCCTTGCCGGTGGCGGTCAGCGTGAACCCGGTGGCGTTGGCCGAGCCGCAGGCGAAGGTGAAGTACTTGCTGGTGGTCGCGTCGCTGTTGCAGGCCGGAGCGCCGGCATAGGTGCGGTTGTCCAGGAAGAACTGTTCGATCAGCACCTGCTTGGTGGCCAATGCCGAGGTCGCGTCGGGGACGCGGCCCCGGGTGACGTACTGGCTGTACTGCGGCACGGCGACCGCTGCCAGGATGGCGACGATGGCCACGGCGATCATCAGCTCGATGAGCGTGAAGCCTTGGGCTGCGGAGGGGCGGGGCTGGCGTCGCATGGTGGCGGAGGGGCTGATCAGGTGCTGCCTATTTTGGTGTCGGGTGCCGCCGGTGGGTGACCGCTCGTCGCAGCGCCGCGAACGCTGGTCGCGGCCCGCTCGCGATTCGTGAACTGGCTCACGACCCGGCCCGGCCGGGCGTGGTTTCCAGCGGTTGATGAGGGCAAGCAGACGTAACGGCGGGCCGCCCCGGTCGTGCGTTTGCGACGCCCGGGTGCGGGGCCAGGGGCTTTGCGCGACGCTCGTCCGGCCGGCCTCGGTGTTTCCCCTATCATGGCGCCCTTTGTTTCCCGCCCGGCTCTCGCCGCACCGCGTGACTCCCTTGGCCGCCCCATCCCCCCTGATCGAACTGCGCGACGTCAGCTGCGGCTATGGCGATCGCGTCATCCTCGACGGCGTCAACCTGAAGCTGGAGCGCGGCAAGGTGCTGGCGCTGATCGGCACGTCTGGCGGCGGCAAGACCACGGTGCTGCGCCTGCTGGGCCGGCAGCTGCGCCCCATCGCGGGCCAGGTGCTGTTCGACGGTCAGGACCTGGCGCCGCTGGATCTGGCCGGCCTGTACGCCGTGCGCCGGCGCATGGGCATGCTGTTTCAGTTCGGCGCGCTGTTCACCGACCTGTCCGTGTTCGAGAACGTGGCCTTCCCGCTGCGCGAGCACACCGACCTGCCCGAGGCCATGATCCGCGACCTGGTGCTGATGAAGCTGAACGCGGTGGGCCTGCGTGGCGCGCGCGACCTGATGCCCAGCGAGATCTCCGGCGGCATGGCGCGGCGCGTCGCGCTGGCGCGGGCCATCGCGCTGGACCCCGACCTGGTGCTGTACGACGAGCCCTTCGCGGGCCTGGATCCGATCTCGCTGGGCGTCACCGCCCGCCTGATCCGCGACCTGAACGATGCGCTGGGGTTGACCAGCATCATCGTGTCGCACGACCTGTACGAGACCTTCGCGATTGCCGATCACGTCGCCATGGTGGCCAATGGCCGCATCGTGGCCCAGGGCACGCCGGACGAGTTGCGCCACAGTGAAGACCCGCTGGTGCGCCAGTTCGTCGGTGCCGAGGCCGATGGCCCGGTGCGCTTCCACCAGCCGGCCCGGCCCGTGGCCGAGGACTTCGGGGTGCGGGCATGATGGCCTTCGCTGCGCGCATCGGTGCTGGCGTGCGCCTCATGCTGGCCGACATCGGCGCGTCGGCCCGGCTGTTCTTCAGCCTGCTGGCCCGTTCGCCCAAGGCGCTGGCGCGCTTCGTCCTGGTGCGCGAGCAGGTCTTCCACCTCGGCAACAAGTCGCTGTCCATCATCGGCGTGTCCGGCCTTTTCGTCGGTTTCGTGCTGGCGCTGCAGGGCTATTACACGCTGCAGCGCTACGGCTCGGCCGAGGCCGTGGGCCTGCTGGTGGCGCTGAGCCTGGTGCGCGAGCTGGGGCCGGTCGTCACGGCGCTGCTGTTCGCGGGCCGCGCGGGCACGTCGCTGACCGCCGAGATCGGCCTGATGAAGGCCGGCGAGCAGCTGACCGCGATGGAGATGATGGCCGTGGACCCGGTGCAGCGCGTGCTGGCACCGCGTTTCTGGGGTGGTTTTATTGCCATGCCCTTACTTGCGGCAGTCTTCTCCGCGGTGGGCATCATCGGCGGCTGGCTGGTGGCCGTGCCGCTGATCGGCATCGATGCGGGCGCGTTCTGGTCGCAGATGCAGGGCGGCGTGGATGTGTTCAAGGACGTCGGCAACGGCGTCGTGAAGAGCCTGGCCTTCGGCGTCACGGTGACTTTCGTCGCGCTGCTGCAAGGCTATACCTGCCGGCCCACGCCCGAGGGCGTGTCCGCCGCCACCACTCGCACCGTGGTGCTGTCGTCCCTGGCCGTGCTGGCCCTGGACTTCATGCTGACCGCGATGATGTTTTCGATTTGATTGGAGTCAGGGAGTAAAAAATGCAAGCCTCTCGACATGACACCTGGGTGGGCCTGTTCGTGCTGCTGGGCGGCGCGGCCTTGCTCTTCCTGGCGTTGAAGGCCGGGAATCTGCTCAGCCTCAGTTTCGATGCGACCTACCAGGTCACGGCGCGCTTCGACAACATCGGCGGGCTCAAGCCCAATGCCGCGGTGAAGAGCGCTGGCGTGGTCATCGGGCGGGTCGAATCCATTGCCTTCGACGACAAGACCTTCCAGGCCAAGGTCGTCATCAACCTGAACAAGGCCACGCTGTTCCCCAAGGACAGCTCGGCCAAGATCCTGACCTCGGGCCTGCTGGGCGAGCAGTACATTGGCCTGGAGCCCGGCGCCGACGAGAAGAACCTGGCCGGCGGCGACATCATCCGCCAGACCCAGAGCGCGGTCGTGCTGGAGAACCTGATCGGCCAGTTCATCAACAGCAAGGCCTCCGACATGGGCAGCACCGCACCGGCCTCGGGGAGCAAGCCATGATGGCCCGCTGGATGCGCAGCCTGATGCTGTTCATGCTGGTCGCCGGCCTGGCGGGTTGCCAGACCGTCAAGGGCGTGGGCACGCGGGTGGAGCGCGCCGTCGACAAGGTCATGGGCTCCAAGGGCCAGCGCATGGACCCCTGGGAGAACTGGAACCGCAAGGTCTTCGCGTTCAACGAGAAGCTCGACGAGCACGTGCTCAAGCCCGTCGCCACGGCCTATGCCGAACTGGTGCCGTCGCCCGTCCGTACCGGCATCGACAACTTCTTCGGCAACATCGGCGACGCTTGGTCGGCCGTGAACCTGATGCTGCAGGGCCGCTTCAAGGCCGGCGTGGAGCAGGGCATGCGCTTCGCGGTCAATTCGACGCTGGGCCTGGCTGGGGTGCTGGACATCGCCACCGAGGCCGGGCTGGAGAAGAACAGCCAGGACTTCGGCAAGACGCTGGGCAAATGGGGCATGGGCACGGGCGCCTACGTCGTCTGGCCCGTGTTCGGCCCGTCGTCGGTGCGCGACTCGCTGGCGCTGCCGGTGGACTGGAAGGCCTCGCCCGCCGTCGTCTTCGACGAGGGCAGCAAGAAGACCGGCATCACCGTGCTGAACGCGATCAACAGCCGCGCCAACTTCCTGCGCGCCGGCCAGATGCTGGAAGGCATCGCGCTGGACAAGTACACCTTCTACCGCGATGCCTACCTGCAGCGCCGCGGCAGCTTCGACGACGACGAGGAAGTCGAGGTGCTGGTGCCCGGCAGCGGCGCCTCGGCGCCGGCCGATGGGGCCGCCTCCGCGCCGGCGCTGACCGCTTCCGCGCCGGAGCCCAGCGTGAAAAGGCCCGCCGACCCTGCTTCCGCGGCAACGCGGTGAACCAAACCGCGGGCTGGCGCGTTGAGCGACGGTCCCGTACAGAGAAAGAGACCTCATGACTCTGCTGAACTCCCTGCGCCGACTGCTGACCGTGGCCACCCTGGGCCTGGGGCTTGTGCACGCCGCCCATGCGGCCGACGCCGGCGCGCCCGACCAGTTGATCCGCGGCCTGTCCCTGGAGACCATCGAGGCCGTCAAGGCCGACAAGGACATCCAGGCCGGCAACATCAACAAGATCATCGCCCTGGTCGATTCCAAGGTGATGCCGCACATCAACTTCCAGCGCATGACCGCGTCCGCGGTGGGCCGCTTCTGGCGCCAGGCCACGCCCGAGCAGCAAGGCAAGCTGCAGGCCGAGTTCAAGACACTGTTGGTGCGCACCTACGCCGGTGCGCTGACGCAGGTGAAGGACCAGACCATCGGCCTGAAGCCGCTGCGCGCCGAAGCCGGCGCTACTGAAGTCGTGGTGCGCACCGAGATTCGCGGCAAGGGCGATCCCATCCAGCTGGACTACCGGCTGGAGAAGTCCGGCGCCGTCTGGAAGATCTACGACGTCAATGTGCTGGGCATCTGGCTGGCGGATCAGTACCGCAACAGCTTCGCGCAGGAAATCGGCGCCAATGGCATTGATGGCCTGATCAAGAGCCTGGCCGACAAGAACGCCAAGGCCGGCCTGCCCAGCAAGAGCTGATCTTGAGCGGTTTGAAGCTGCCCCAGCGGCTGCGCATGGACGGCGCGCGCGCCGCGTGGGCGCTGATGTCGCCCGCGCTGCGGGCCGAGGCCGCCCAGGTGCTGGCGGCTGCCGGCCGCGAGGTGCGGCTGTCTGCCGCCGGCCTGTCCGATTTCGATTCGGCAGCGCTGAGCCTGCTGCTCGCCGCGGCCCGCCAGTGTGGCGAGCAAGGCGTGACGCTCAGGCTCGACGATGCGCCGGAAAAGCTGCGCGAGCTGGCGCGTGTCTATGGCGTGGCCGAGCTGCTGTGGCCGTCGGTGGCGGCCTGAGCCTCAGCCTGCGTAGCGTTTCGCCCGCAGGTTCTTCTTGATCTCCTGCAGCGCGGGCCGCAGATGCGGGCCCAGCTTCAGCGCGACGCCCGTCGTCAGGATGTCCACCGCGATCAGGTGCAGCAGCCGCGACACCATGGGGCTGTAGCGATCGAAGTCTTCCGGGTGGTCCACTGCCAGCAGGATCTGGCTGGGGCCAAGCGCCAACTGCGCCAGTGGCGACGCGCTGGCCGTGATGATGATGATGGTCGCGCCCTTCTTGCGCGCGATCTCGGCCGCGTCCAGCAGGTCGCGGCTGCGGCCCGAGTTGCTGATGATGACGGCGCAGTCGCCCGGCTGCAGCATCGTGGCGCTCATCAATTGCACGTGGCCGTCGCTGGTGGCGACGGTGTTCACGCCGAGGCGGAAGAACTTGTGCTGCGCGTCCTGCGCGACGATGCCGGAGTTGCCGACGCCGTAGAACTCGATGCGCTTGTTGTGTCGGGCCGAATCGGCCAGCGCGTCGATGGCGCGCTCGAACGCATGGCTGGCCGCGTCGTTGCGGTAGTGCAGCAGCGCGGCGACGGCGTTGTCGACGACCTTGACGATGACGTCCGAGGGCTTGTCGTCTTCGTCCACGGCGCGGTGCACGAAGGGCACGCCCTCGTTGACGCTGCCCGCCAGCTTCAGCTTGAAGTCCGCCAGGCCGTCATAGCCCACGCTGCGGCAGAAACGCACGACGGTGGGCTTGGACACATGCGAGCGGTCGGCCAGTTCGCTGACCGGCAGGCTGGCGAAGCTGCGTGCGTCCGCGAGCAGCAGCTTGGCGACACGTTGCTCGGCCGGGGGCAGGGCGGGCAAGGCTGCCTTCACGCGCTCCAGGATGCTCATTGCTCTTCCGCCCAATGGAAGCCGTCGCGGGCCACGAGGGCACTGGCGGCGGCCGGGCCCCAGGACCCGGCGGAGTAGGGGCGCGGGCCGCTGGCGTCGGCCGCCCAGGCGTCCAGGATGGGCTCCACCCAGCGCCAGGCCTGCTCCTGCTCGTCGCTGCGCACGAACAGGTTCAGGCGGC
>CAMLKW010000156.1 GCA_946480605.1 uncultured Roseateles sp.
GGACTCGACCGGCATCTGCTTCATCGGCGAGCGGCCGTTCCGCGAGTTCCTGAACAAGTATTTGTCCCACCAGCCCGGCCCCATCAAGGACGAGCGCGGCCGCAAGCTGGGCGAGCACGTGGGCCTGTCCTTCTACACGCTGGGCCAGCGCCAGGGCTTAGGGATTGGCGGCGTGAAGGACAAGGGCGCGCCGCGCGGTGGCGGCGAGCATGAACCCTGGTTCGTCGCAGCCAAGGACATCGAGCGCAACACGCTGATCGCCGTGCAAGGCCACGACCACCCGCTGCTGCTGAGCCCGGCGCTGGTGGCGGACGATCTCAGCTGGGTCGCCGGCCGCGCACCCGCGACCGGGATGGCGGCGGCCAAGACGCGCTACCGGCAAGCGGATGCTCCCTGCAGCGTCGCCTTTGACGCTCAGGGACGGCTGGCGCTGCGCTTCACCGACCCGCAATGGGCCGTCACGCCGGGGCAGAGCGCCGTGGTCTATGACGGCGAGGTCTGCCTGGGCGGCGGCGTCATTGCCGCCGCCTTGGCCGATTAGATCGAACGGCGGCGGCGCGCCACCCAGCCCACGGCGCCCAGGCCAGCCAGCAGCAGCGCGACCTGGCTGGGCTCCGGCACGGCGCTGACGGTCAGGCTGAAGCGGTCGCCGACCTGGAAGCCGGCCTGCGCCAGCGTCCAGTCGGTCTTGCCACCGGTTCCCAGTGCATTGCCCAGTTCGATGTCGAGGTAGTCCTCGGGCGTGAACGTGATCGTGCGCGTGGCGCCGCTGCCACTGACGACGGTTGCGCCGCCGAACTGACGCGTGACCGTGCCCACGCTGCCAAAGCTGCCGCGGTCCAGCGTCAGCACCAGGCCCTGCAGGCCGGTGCCGGTGTAGTTGCGGATGACGGCGTTGAAGGCGATCGGGGCCAGCAGGTCCTCGTCATCGAGACGCCAGCTCAGCACGGCCGGGCTGCCGTTGGCCAGGTCCAGGTCGAAGGACAGCAGGCCGATGGTGCTGTAGTCCGAGGCCACGGTGGCGCCTTGCGTGACGGCACCTTCGAAGGTCAGCGCCTGCGCGGGCAGGGCGGCGGCCAGCGCGAGCGCGGCGGCGATCAGGGTCTTGTTCATGGATGCTTCCTTGGGGCTCAAAGGCTGCCGCGCGTCCACGGGCCGGTGATGGCCAGCGTGACGCCGTGGTACAGGTTGACGAACAGCACGCGGCCATCGGGGCTGAAGACGCAGCCGGCCCACTCGCTCATGCGCTGGTCGCCCGAGGCGGCGCCCGTCTTGCCCACGGCATCCAGCTGGGCACGCGTGAAGTTGTAGTTGCTCTTCGCGAACACATAGCTGCCGCCGGTAGGCGTGACGACCTTGAGGTGCTGCGAGGTCAGCGCGGGCACATTGCCCGGGCCGCCGGTGCCGCCGTCCTCGCAGAACAGCACGCCGCCGCGCGGGCTCACGCACAGGTTGTCCGGCGAGTTGCCGACCTGCAGGCTGTTGCTGACGAAGATGGCCTTCAGCGTCATGCTGGCCAGGTGCAGCGCCCAGATGCGGCCGGCGCGGGCCGGGCTGGTCGTGACCTGCTTGTCGGTGAAGTAGACGACGCCGTTGGCGACCCAGCAGCCCTCGGTCGCGCCGAAGATGGCGGCGCCGTTGGCATAGGCCTGTCGGTAGGGGCCGCTGGCCGACACGTTGCCGTTGACGGTGGACAGCGAGGCGCCGTCCAGGTCGGGGTTGGCGATGTCCACCCACTCGCAGATGTACTCCTGGCACAGCGTGGGGTCGCGCAGGTCGGCGTTGGCCACGGCGCGCACGCGCAGGCCCTGCAGCGTGCCGCCGGCGTGCAGGCTGTTCAGGCCGCCGGCCCAGTTGGCGGGGCGGAAGCGGTACAGCGTGTTGGCATTGCCCTGGTCCTCGGTCAGGTACCAGTAGCCGGTGGCCGGGTCGATGGCGCTGGCCTCGTGGGCCATTCGGCCCATCGCGACGATGGGGTTCACGTTGGCCGCGTTGACGCTGGTGTCGGCCGGCACCTCGAACACGTAGCCGTGCTTCTTGCCGGTGCTGGAGACGCTGTTGCTGCGGATCTCCTCGTTGGCCAGCCACGAGCCCCAGGTGCTGGCACCACCCGCGCACGGCCGGTAGATGCCGCCGAAGCTGGCGTAGCTGGACACCCAGTCGCCGTCGCGCCACACCAGGTTGGTGTTGCCGCCGACCTGGTAGCTGGTGCCGGTGATGCCGGTGTCGTACTTGGCGACGTTGGCGCGGCTCGCCCCGATGATGTTGGCCGCGTTGCTGCTGGTGCTGAGCTCATGGTTGCGCACCAGGATGATCTCGGTGCTGCGGCCCACGCGGCGCTGCACGACGACGCCCATGCCGTCGTGCGCGCCGGGCGTCACGAGGCCGTCGGCCATCACGTCGCCCCTCCAGCCGTAGCTCTTGTACGTGAAGCCAGCGGGCAGCTCGATGAGCGGCAGGCCGGTCGTCTGGTCGTTCACCGGCGAGGTGACGCCGTAGGGGCTGTCCTGCAGCGACGAGGCCCCGGCGGCGATGCAGCTCTCCGTCCCGGCTTCAGCGACGCGCGTGGCCAGCGCGCCGATGGGGCCGGCGAAGGCGGCGGCGACGGCAGCGGCGCCGCCCTTGAGCAGGCCGCGACGGCCCGTGTCTGCTTGATCCATGGCTACTCCAACGATTGGGGATTGGCTAGAAAGCCGTGAAGTTCTTCACATCGCTTCCAAGCCGCGCATGCTCGCGGCGCCCCATGAAGCCCGCATGACAATGCGCGCCCATGAACCGCTTCGACCGCCTGCTCGCCCGCCTCGCCGAACCCGGCGTGGTGCTGCGCCTGGCCGCGCTGGTGGTCTGCGCGATGGAGCTGGTCAGCGCCGGCGCGGCGCTGCTGGGCGCGCGCACCGAGCCCTACGACGGCCTCGTGGCGCGCGTCTGGCAGCAGCTGGGTGGCGACGCCAATGACCGCGGCCTGCTGCTGATCTGCGTGGGCCTGCTGCTGGGCTTCGTGGCGCTGATCTGGCGGCTGGCCAGCCAAGGGTCTGCTGCGGTCCCGGTGAACCGCCGGCTGGCCTGGCTGCTGCTGGTGGATCTGCTGGCCTTCGGCGTCACGCCGGCCCTGCCCTTCCTCGTCACGGCGCTCGCGGCCGTGCTGCTGCCGGCGCGCATGGCGCTGGGCTTCGGCGCCGCACAAGTGCTGCTGAACACCGCCATCTATGCCGGCCCCGAGGCCAACGCGTGGCTGGACCAGTTCGGCCTGCTGTCCTCCATGCTGGCGCTGCACGGACTGGCCTTCGGCCTGGGCCGCATGGCCGCGGCCGAGGCCGAGAAGCGCCGCTGGCTGCAGGCCGTGCTGGCCGAGCAGATGGCCGGCGAGCACCTGCTGGCCGAGCAGATGCGCTACAGCGAGCGCATGCAGATCGCGCGCGAGCTGCACGACCTGATGGGCCACCACCTGACCGCGCTGAACCTGCAGCTGCAGCTGGGCAACGCGCTGCTGGCGCGCGCCGATGCGGATGGCGCCGGCCAGGCGCTGGACCGCGCCCAGGGCGTGGCCGCGCAGCTGCTGGCCGACGTGCGCGAGTCCGTGTCGCAACAACGAGATTCGCAGCGCATCGACCTGTCCGCCGCGCTGCAGGCGCTGGCCGAGGGCATCGCCAGCACGCGCATCGAGCTGGCCGTGGGCGACGCCGCCCGCGACCTCGGCCCCCGCGCGGCCCATGCGCTGCTGCGCTGCGTGCAGGAGGGCGTGACCAACAGCGTGCGCCACGCCGGCGCGCGCCGCGTGCAGGTCGAGCTGCGCGGCGAGGGCGACGAGGTCGCCGTCAGCATCGACGATGATGGGCGGGGCGCGCCGGGCTGGCAGCCCGGCCGTGCCGAGCGCTTCGGCAATGGGCTCTCGGGCATGGCCGAGCGCATGACCGAGCTGGGGGGGCAGATGCGCGTCACGCGCACCAGCCCGGGTTTCAGAATCGAGCTGAGATGTCCACGATGGGTGTGATCAAGATCCTGCTGGTCGAAGACCAGCAACTGGTGCGCGAAGGCCTGAAGGGCCTGCTCGCGCTGCACGACGACCTGCAGGTGGTGGGCGAGGCCAACGACGGCGCCGAGGCGCTTGAATGGCTGGCTGTCGCTCCGCCGGACGACATGCCCGACGTCATCCTGTCCGACATGCGCATGCCGCGGCTGGACGGCATCGGCCTGATCCGCGCGCTGGCCGCGCGCGCGCTGCGCCTGCCGGTCGTGCTGCTGACCACTTTCGACGACACCGCCGCCTTCGACGAGGCCGCGCGTGCCGGCGCCAAGGGCTTCTTGCTGAAGGCCATCCGCCCCGAGACGCTGGCGCAGGCGCTGCGCGACGTGCATGCCGGCGGCACCGCGCTGCGCCCGTCGCTGACCACGCGCATGGAGGCCAAGGGCGGCGAGCGCGCCTTCACGGCGGCCGACCATCCCGACCCGCTCTCCCCGAAGGAGCTGCAGGTGCTGCGCCTGGTGGCCAGCGGCCGCAGCAACACCGAGATCGCGGCGCTGCTGGGCAACAGCGAAGGCGTCATCAAGAACCATTGCTCGGCCATCTTCTCCAAGATGGGCGTGCGCGACCGCACGCAGGCCGTGCTGCGCGCCATCGACCTGGGCTGGATTTAAGGCTTGGCGCGGGCGGGCGCCGCCAGTTGCAGCACCCAGTAGCGCTGCAGCCGCCCCGGGCCGCTCACGCAGGCCAGGCCGAACTCCTGGAACTCGGCCCCCATCAGGTTCTCGCAATGCGCCGGGCTGGCCAGCCATTCGGTGAGCGCCTCGTCCAGTGTGTCCGGCCCACCGGCCAGGTTCTCGCCGGCCAGCCGCATCGCATAGCCGCTGGCGCGCACCCGCGTGCGCAGCGACGCGCCGTCGGCGCCCAGGTGGTCGAGCCGGTCCCGTGCCGCCAGGTCCAGCGCGTGCTGCCGCGCCGAGGCGGCCAGCAAGGCCTGCCAGCGCAGCCCGGGCGCGGCGGGCATCGTGCGGTCGCCGCAGGCCCGGGTCTTGGCGCGCAGCGCGTTCAGCGCATGTTCTGCGACGGCAATCTCGGGCCGGCAATCGGCTTGCGGCGCCGCCCCCGCCACAGCGGCGAAACCCGACAGCAGGGTGAGCAGGGCGCGACGCATGCGGGCATCCTAGTGCAGCGGCACGGTGAACGCGCTCGCCAATCGGCGCCTCCCCCACGATGCAGCCGTCATGACGCCGCACCGCGCCGAAGCCCCCGCGCCGGGGCATGGGCGGGTCACCCCCACCCTCCACTTGCGGGAGAAGACTTTCCCTAGAAGCGCGAAGGCTTCGGTGTGAGGAAACTCACACCCTCTCCCACAAGAGGGCGCCGGCATCACCGGTCGTCTGGCCGCTGATCGCGGCTGAGCAAACAGCAATCGACTCATAAGGACGTCAGCAGATGAAAACTTCTATCGCCGGGCTTTGCATCGCCACATTGGGACTGGTGGGAGGCAGCAGCGCACACGCCGCCGCCGCGCTGATCAGCGAAGGCTTCGACAACGTCGCCACGCTGGGCGCCTCGGGCTGGCTCGCTGGCAATTTCAGCTCACCCGCGGGCTCCACCGGCTGGTTCCAGGGCAATGCGGGCGCCGTGAATGCGTACAGTGGCCCCGCCAACTCCTACATCGCCGCCAACTTCAACAATGGCGTCTCGGGCGGCAACATCGAGAACTGGCTGGTCACGCCGGTCTTCAGCACCACCTCCAACGGCTTCCTGAACTTCTACACGCGCACGGACGAACTGCTGGGCCTCTTCGGCGACAGCCTGGAGGTCCGCTTCAACGCCACCGGCAGCCTCAACCTCGCCGACTTCGTCACCGTGATGACCGTCAACGGCTCGCAGGCCGTGGACGGCTATCCCGACATCTGGACCGACTTCACCACCACCTGGGCCGGCACCGGCGCCGCCACGCAGGGCCGCTATGCCTTCGTCTACCGCGTCGACAGCACCGACAGCGCCAACTTCATCGGCATCGACTCGGTGACCGTGGACCTGCCCGAGCCCGCCAGCCTCGCGCTGGTGCTGGGCGCGTTGGGTGGCCTGGGCTTCGCATCGCGCCGCCGCAAGGCCTGAGCCGTCCGCTCGCCCACCGCGAGCCGTTGCTTTCCAAAGTGTCCCGGTCGCCGATCGGCGCCGGGGTTTCGAACGCTCCACCAGAGCATGAAAGGAAGACCATGAAGCTTCGCCATTGGCTGCCGGTCCTCGGGCTGGCCCTGACCGCCCCGGGCGCCTTTGCCCAGGATGACCTCACCGTCGTGCGCGACTCCGCCACGGGCAAGCTGCGCGCGCCCACCGCCGAAGAGGCGCAGGAACTGGCCGCGCCGCGCGGCGGTGCCACCGCCCGCATCATGTCGGCGCGCGCCAGCGCCGCCACACCCCTGGTCCGCAGCCACCGGGGCGGCGCCACCAGCGTGCGGGTGACCGAAGAGTTCGCCAGCCACTCGGTCGTCAAGCGCGGCGCGGACGGCAAGCTGCACCAGCAGTGCGTGTCCGCCCGTGACGCCGCCAACCCGGCCATCGACCATACCGGCCACAACCACGCCGCCACGGAGTAAGCCGCACCATGAATTCGCCCCGAATCCATCTGCGCGGCATCTCCCGCGCCGCCCTGCTGGCCTGCGCCCTGGCCGGCGCCAGCGCCGCGCAAGCCGCCTCCACCATCGTCATCAGCAGCCGCGACCCGGCCGGCGTGGGCTTCAACGACCCCACGCCCGTCGCCCCGGTGGGTGGCAATCCCGGCACGACGCTGGGCCAGCAGCGCCTGAACGTCTACCAGTACGTCGCCAATATCTGGGCCGCCGCCCTCGACAGCCCCGTGCCCATCACGGTCAGCGCTGGCTGGGAGGCACTGAACTGCACGTCCACCGGCGCCACGCTGGGCAGCGCCAGTTCCTGGAACGGCTGGCGCGATTTCCCCAACGCGCCCAAGGCCAACACCTGGTATCCGCAGGCCCTGGCCAACAAGCTGGCCGGCGTGGGCCAGAGCCTGTCCGACTTCTACGGCCAGGAAGATGACGGCTCGGGCTACGGCAACGTCGACATCAAGACCCAGTTCAACGTCAACCTCGGCAAGCCCGGCTGCCTGGACGGCTCCCCGTTTTATCTGGGCCTGGACGGCAACGCCCCCGCGGGCCAGGTGAACTTCGTCGCGACGCTGTTGCACGAACTGGGCCACGGCCTGGGCTTCTCGCTGTTCACGACCAACAGCGCCACCGGCGTGCAGTTCGATGGTCGCCCCAGCATCTGGGAAGGCTTCATGGTGGACAGCACCAGCGGCAAGCTGTGGACTCAGATGACCAACGCCGAGCGCGCCACGTCGGCCATCAACTTCCGCCAACTGGCGTGGGCGGGTCAGAACTCCATGCTGGCCACGCCGCAGGTGCTGGCCATGGGCGTGACGCCCGTGCCGGCACTGCGCATTGCCGGTCCCAACGCCGGCGCCACGGCCGGCACCAAGCAGTTCGCCACCGCGGCCTTCGGCCCGACGCTGGGCACCACGCCAGTGGTCGCCGACGTGATGCCGGTCGTCACGCAGACCACCGCCGCCGGCCTGACCGGACCCGGCTGCGGCCCGCTGACGGCGCTGGACAAGCTGGCCGTGCGAGGCCGCATTGCGCTGATCGACCGCGGCGTCTGCGGCTTCGCGGTCAAGGTCAAGAACGCGCAGGATGCCGGCGCCATCGGCGTGCTGATCGGCAACACGGCGGCCGGTGCCTTCGGCACCATGGGCGGCGCCGACGCGACCATCACCATCCCGTCGCTGATGGTCACCTTCGCCGACAGCAACGCGCTGAAGACGGCCACCGCCACGCGCAGCCGTACCGCCTCGGGCGTGACCGCCAGCCTCAGCGCCGTGCCGACCGGTGGCCTCTACGTGGGCACCGACGGCATGAACCGCCCGCTGCTGTACACGCCCAACCCGCGCGTGGCCGGCTCGTCGGTATCGCACTGGGACACGATCGCGACGCCCAACCTGCTGATGGAGCCCAACATCTCGACCGATCTGGGCATCATCCTGGGCCCGCCCAAGGACCTGACGCTGCCGCTGCTGAAGGACCTGGGCTGGTAAGCCCGCGACGGCCGCTTCGCTGCCAAGGCCCGGTGTGCACACCGGGCCTTTTTCATCCGGATGACTGGGCCAGCGTGCAGGTATTCGCGGCGTTGTCCGGGCACGGCCCCTGCCAGCGGATCTGCACGGCCGCGGCCGGCGGCAGCGGCGCGCGGCCGTCCAGCACCTGGCCGCGCTGGCCCGTGAAGTCGGCCAGCGTCGCCCAGGTGCCGCCCGACAGCCGGTACTGCAGCGCATAGCGGCCGCCCGGCCGCAGGGCGCGCGTCTTGATCTGGTACTCGCCACCCACGATGGCCAGGCTGGGCGCGTCGCGGAAAGGCTGGGCCAGCGGTTCGCCGATGAACAGGCCCTGGCCAGGCCACTGCACGGCCTTCCAGTAAGCCTCGATGGCCGTCGCGCCGCGCCAGTAGTGGTCGATCAGCACCGAGGCGCGCGAGAACTTCTGCTGGTAGTTGCAGGGCTCCTCCACCGCCCCGTAGCTGGCCGTCGCGCCGGCCTCCAGCCAGGCGGTGACGGGCATCTGGCTGCCACCGGAGGGCAGCAGGCCGCCCGTCGAGGTCAGCGTGTCGGCCAGCGCGCCCGGGCGGAACTGCAGCGTGCCCAGGTTGGCCACGCTGGCCAGGCCGGTCAGGTAGAACAGCACGCCGGTCTTGCCCGACAGCGAGTTGGCGCTGCCGGCACCCAGGCTGTTGTCCACGTAGTTCAGCTTCAGCACGCTGCCCCAGGCGGCGGGCAGGGCCGCGAAATCGGTCCAGCGCGAGCTGCGGTCGGCGTCGGTGGTGCGCACCAACCAGCCCTCACCGGCGGGATGCGTCGCGTCGGCCGCCACGCCGCGGGCGATCAGCGCCTGCGCGCCGGCCAGCGTGGTGGCGCCCAGCAACATGGACGGCCGCATCTGCAGTTCGGCCTGCGGCCGGCGCGACTCGCCGTCGTACAGCGGCGACGCGGCGGTGCTGGGGCAGGTGTTGGTGGCCGGCGTCGGGTTGCAGTAGCGGGTGTCATAGCCCAAGGCCATCGCACTGGTGATCCCCATGGCGCAGCCGCCCACGACCCGGCTGGGCGCCGCCCAGGTCAGCAAGGTGGCCTGCACGCCGGGTGCCGCGGCGGCCAGCTTGGCGTCGATGTCTGTTTTTAGCAACGCAAAGTCGGCCGCCGAGATCGCCGCATTCGCGGTGTTGACCCGGACCCGGATCAGGTTGGCCGCCGGCACCCCGCGGGCCGCCACATAGGCCGCGCCGACCGCCTCGGACAGCGCGTCGCCCTCGGCCACGATGACCGCCAGATCGGCAGGCGCCAGGCCACTGGCGGGCAGCGTCAGCGTCAGCGTCTGCCCTATGCCACCGCCCCCTGGCGCCCCTCCTCCCACCGGGGTGTCTGCAGCGCCGCTGCCACCACCGCCGCAGGCGTTCAACAGGGCGGCCAGCAGCAACGGACACAGGCGGATCGGACGACGCATGCGGCCATTTTCCACCGGCAGCAATCAGCAAGAATGCACCAAAGTCGTGCCGCCCTGCCCTTTCGCGCCGCGCGAACCCGGGCTTACCCCAGTTTCATGCACCGTGGCGGGGCAATACAGTCATCTCACTCGACGCGGTTCCGGGAGTTCTCCCAGGGCCGCCAGGCGGGTTGTGAGGAGACAAGACAAGCGCGCAGCGCACAAGGTTTGCTTCGTAACCCCGAAGACAATCCCACCGGCCACCAAGGCACCCCTTGGTGGCCGTTTTATTTTGTGCCCCTCGTCCGGCCTTGCCGCTGAACGCGGGCAAGTCCAGCCGGTCCCCCGAGGGGACGGCGATGCTTGCGGGGCTTGCCCCGCTCGCACATCGCCAGACGGGCCGGCTTGGGGCGGCCCGGCGCTCGGCCCGTGAAGACACGACGGCCGCGTCGATGACTGGATTCGTGGACATGCTTGTTGACCTCGCTATCGTCGCCCTCGCCTCGCTGCTGGCCGGCTTCATCGACGCCGTGGCCGGCGGCGGCGGCCTGGTGCTGACGCCGGCGCTGTTCAGCACCTTCCCCAACGCCGTGCCGGCCACGCTGATGGGCTCCAACAAGGCGGCGGCCATCTGGGGCACGGGCTGGGCGACCGTGCAGTACGTGAAGCGCGTCTCCCTGCCCTGGCGCCGCCTGATGCCCGCGGCCGTGCTGGCAGGCCTGGGCAGCTTCACCGGCGCCTGGGTGCTGACCCTGGTCAGCCCCGACGGCCTGCGCAAGGCGCTGCCGCTGGTGCTGCTGGCCGTGTTCCTCTACACGCTGGCCAAGAAGGACCTGGGCCGCGAGCACCGGCCACGCTTTGCCGGCCGCGCCGAGGCGCTGGTGGCAGGCGCCATCGCGCTGACCGTGGGCTTCTACGACGGCTTCTTTGGCCCCGGCACGGGCAGCTTCTTCGTGTTCCTGTTCGTGCGCGTGCTGGGCTACGACTTCCTGCACGCGTCGGCCACCGCCAAGCTGATGAATCTGCTGACCAATGCGTTCGCGATCGCGCTGTTCGCGAGCAAGGGCCATGTCTGGTGGCACGTCGCCGCGGTGATGGCCGTGACCAACGTGGCCGGCAGCCTGCTGGGCACGCGGCTGGCACTGAAGCACGGCGCGGGCTTCGTGCGCGGCGTGTTCATCGTGGTGGTGGGCGCGCTGATCCTGA
>CAMLKW010000157.1 GCA_946480605.1 uncultured Roseateles sp.
TGGCGCGCGACAGCTCGATGCGCCGCTTGGCGGCCGGCAGCAGCGCCAGCGCGCCGAGCGCGAGCGCCGACAGCGTGAAAGCTGCTTCCATCAATGCGCCTGGCCGTGGCCGACGTGGTCCATGGGGTCGATCAACTGGCCGCGCAACAGGTACGGCGGCGACTTCCAGTACAGCAGCACATCGTGAACCGGGTCCGTGATGATCTTGAAGCCCCAGGCCAGGCCCTGCATCAGGTTCTGCGTGATCCACAGCTGCACGACGCGGAACACCAGGCCCGTCACGCCCAGGCAGAACCAGGCCATGCCCACGTCCTCGATGAAGCCCTTGAAGCCGACGCCGGGCTCGATCAGCCCGCCCAGCGACGGCGACAGCCACAGCACGGCCGGCAGCGCGACCCACACGGCCATCAGCACGATCTTGCGGCGGATGTTGTAGCCAATCTTGATCTCTTCTTTGTACTCGTCGGTGGCCTGGTTCACGTGGTCGTAGCCGCGTGGCTCGAAGAAGAAGTGGCCCGCCTGGCGCGTCGTCATCGACACGCACCAGGCCAGCAGCGCCGACCACGCGGGGTTCACGAACAGCAGCGCATACGACACCAGGAAGCTCAGCGCGCTGATCAGGTGCAGGCTCTGGTTGATGCGGCTGTGGTGGTAGTAGCGGTGGTCGTCCCAGCGCTGCGTCTTCAGGGTTTGGAAGAACTCGTTCACTGTCCGGTCCTCGTATCGGGTGGAATGCGGGCCGGATGGTGGGGGGCTTGCATGAAATCGGCGTGACGGTCCGCCTGTCATCGTGCTGTTGCATTGGCTGCGGACCATGCGCGGCATGCACACCGCCGACGCCGATGACATCCTGGTTGATGACCTCCCTGCGCCGCGCCATTCGCGACGGCTTGCGGTGGTCACCGAGACCTATCCGCCCGAGGTCAACGGCGTCGCCATGTCGATGGCGCGCGTCGTGGACGGCCTCAACCGCCGCAACCATGACGTGCAACTGATCCGCCCGCGGCAGTCCGCCAGGCAGGCGCCGCCGGCCAGCGGCAAACCCGCCGTGGACGAGGTGCTGACCAAGGGCCTGCCCGTGCCGCTGTACCCCAATCTGCGCATGGGCGTGCCCAGCAAGCGCGCGCTGGTGAAGCTGTGGTCGCTGAAGCGGCCCGACGTGGTTCACATCGCCACCGAGGGGCCATTGGGCTGGTCGGCGCTGCAGGCCGCGCAACACCTGGCGCTGCCGGTCACGTCGGACTACCGCACCAACTTCCACGCCTACGGCAGGCACTATCGCCTGGGCCTGCTGAGCAAGCCCATCATGGGCTATCTGCGCAAGTTCCATAACCGCTGCGACGCCACCATGGTGCCCACCGAGTCGCTGCGCGTGCTGCTGGGCGAGCGCGGCTTCGAGCGGTTGCAGGTGGTGGGCCGCGGCGTCGATGCGCAGCGCTTCGATCCCGCTCGCCGCAGCGCCGCGATGCGCGAGAGCTGGGGCGCGAGGCCGGACGACCTGGTGCTGGGCTATGTGGGCCGCTTGGCGCCCGAGAAGAACCTGGGTGTGCTGTTGGCCGCCTACGAAGCCGTGAAGGCTCAGCAGCCCCAGGTCAAGCTGGTGTTCGTCGGCGATGGCCCCATGCGCGCCGAACTGGCGGCCCGCGCACCCGACGCGGTATTTGCCGGCCAGCGCAGCGGCGATGACCTGGCCGCGCACTACGCGGGGCTGGACCTGTTCCTGTTCCCCAGCCTGACCGAGACCTTCGGCAACGTGACGACCGAGGCCATGGCCAGCGGCTGCGCGGTCGTGGCCTTCGACAGCGCGGCGGCGGGCGAGCTGATCCGCAGCGGCGTGAACGGCTGGCTGGCGGGCACCGGCCGCGAGGCGGATTTCGTGGCGGCGGCCCAGCTGGCAGCCGGCGACGCCGTCGCGCGGCGCGTGGTGGCCGAAGCGGCGCGGGCGACGGCGCGGCGGCTGGACTGGGGCGATATCACGGCGCGGTTCGAAGCCGTGCTGGAGGGGGCGATCTCGCGCGCCGAACCGGTCTTCTCCGCCCCGGGGCTGCAGCCGGCGGTCTAGCGCCTGCCGTCCCGCCATATCAGCAGGGCGATCGCCGCCGCGACCAGCAAGCCCAGACCGCTCAGCGTGACGCCGATGGCGACACCCGCCGCCTCGCACCCTGCGTAAGCCGCCAGCATCACCAGCACGCTCAGGTTCTCGTTGAACCCCTGCACGGCAATCGACCGGCCCGCGCTCAGCAGCGTGGCGCCGCGGTGCTGCAGCAGCGCGTTCAGCGGCACGACCATCGCCCCGCCCACCGCGCCCACCAGTGCGAGTACGAGGGCTGCCGTCGCCACGTCGCTGACCTGCGCCACCACCGGCATCAGCAGCCCCAGCGCCACGCCGGCCCACAGTCCATGCCGAGCCTGATGCAGCGCCAGCCACCGCCCGGCCGCCGCGGCGCCGCCGATGACGCCCACGGCCACCGCCGCCTGCAGGTAGGCCGCCTGGCTCAACGGCAGCGACAGCGCCTCACCCGCCCAGCGCAGCACCGCGAACTGCAACGTCGCGCCCGCGCCCCAGAACAGCGTCGTCGCCGCGAGTGACAGCCCGCCCTCGCGATCGCGCCACAGCGCCCGGTTGGCGGCGCGGAACTCCAGCACCAGCGTGGCCGGGTCGTGCGCCACGCTGCGCTGGCGCCGGCCGCTGTCCGGGATGCCGGCGTTCAACCCACTGCTCAGCGCGTAGATCAGCAGCAGCGCGGCCAGCGAGCCGGTCAGCTTGTCGGCTGGCAGTTGCAGCCAATCACCCAGAGCGGCGAGGTCCGAGGCCAGCCAGGCCGGGCTGACCAGCGCGCCGCCCAGCACCGCACCCAGTAGCGCGGCGGACACGACGCTGATTTCTATCCAGCCATTGGCCTTCACCAGCGCCTCGGGCTCGGCCAGTTCGGTGATAAGCCCGTACTTGGCCGGCGCATAGGCCGCCGCGCCCAGGCCCACGACGGCCAGCGCGGCCACCGGGTGAAGCCCGGCGGCCAGCAGGCACAGGCCCAGGATCTTCACGAGGTTCATGGCGGCCATCACGCGGCCCTTGGCGAAGGCGTCGGCCAGCGGGCCCACCCAGGGGGCCAGCACGACGTAGGCGGCCATGAAGCCCACTTTCAGCAGCGGCGCCCACCAGGGCGCAAAGCCCTGCTGCATCAGCAGCGCGATGGCGACGATGAGCAGCGCGTTGTCGGCCAGCGCGGAGGCGAACTGCGCGCCGATGACGAGGCCAAACCCCCGTGGCAGGCGAGCGGCCCCGGGGCCGGCAGCGGAAAGGTGGGCGGTAGCGGGCACAGGGGCCGGACTGTCGGTGCGCGTCGTGAAGCGCTCATGAAACCCCGTAGCGCCTGTGGAAATGCCGGAAATCTGTATGAAATTACAGTTGCTTCATGCAAGTTCAGGACAAGCTGGCCATCCTGGCCGATGCCGCCAAGTACGACGCCTCCTGCGCCAGCAGCGGCACCGAGAAGCGCGACTCCCGCGACGGCCGCAGCCTGGGCTCGACGAGCAACGGCATCTGCCACGCCTACACGCCGGATGGCCGCTGCGTGTCGCTGCTGAAGGTGCTGCTGACCAACTGGTGCGTCTACGACTGCCTGTACTGCATCAACCGCAAGTCCAGCGACGTGAAGCGCGCGCGCTTCGGCATCGACGAGGTCGTGCAGCTGACGCTGTCCTTCTACCGCCGCAATGTCATCGAGGGCCTGTTCTTGTCCAGCGGCATCATCCGCACGCCCGACTACACGATGGAGCAGGTCATCGAGGTGGCGCGGCGGCTGCGCGAGCAGGAGCACTTCCGGGGCTACATCCACCTGAAGACCATCCCCGACGCATCGGCCGAGCTGGTGGAGCGCGCGGGCCGCTACGCCGACCGGTTGTCCATCAATGTCGAGCTGCCCAGCGCGGCCAGCCTGAAGGCGCTGGCGCCGGAGAAGGATGCGGTGGGCATCGAGCGCACGATGTCGCGCATCCACCTGCGCCTGCAGGCCGCCCGCGAGGCCCGGCGCGAGGCCCAGGCCATCCGCGCGCTGCCAGGCGCCGCTGCGGCGGCGGTGAAGCCGCCTTCCTTCGCGCCGGCCGGCCAGAGCACGCAGCTCATCGTCGGCGCCGACGCGTCGGACGACCGCACCGTGCTGCAGCTGTCCAGCCGGCTCTACACCGGGCAGGGCCTGCGCCGCGTCTACTACTCGGCCTACAGCCCCATCCCGCATGCCAGCCGCGCGCTGCCGCCCCAGGCCGCGCCGCTGCTGCGCGAGCACCGGCTGTACCAGGCCGACTGGTTGATGCGCTTCTACGGTTTCCGGGCCGACGAGATCGTCACCGAAGCCGGTTTCTTGTCGCTGCACCACGACCCCAAGCTGGCCTGGGCGCTGGCCCACCCGGCGCAGTTCCCGCTGGACGTGGACCGCGCGCCGCGCGAGCAGCTGCTGCGCGTGCCGGGGCTGGGCGTGGGCTCGGTTGACAAGCTGCTGGCCGCACGCCAGCACCGCCGGCTGCACCGCGCCGACCTGCTCGCGCTAGGGCCGGCCGCGAAGCGTGCGCTGCCCTTCCTTGTCGCCGTGGACCACCGCCCGCGCGCGGACGACATGCAGGCCCTGGTGCAGCAGCCCGCCGCCATGCCGCAGCAGGCGTCGCTGTTCTGATGGGTCTGCCACTGCGTTACCCGGCCGACTGGGCGAGCTTTTCCGCCCGGTTGCCGTCCCTGCTGGCCGGTGCCGCCGACTGGACGCACGATGTCGGCGAGCAGGCGCCGCTGTTCGGCGAGCCCCCCGGCGCTGAGGCCCGCGCCTGGGCGCCGCCCGAGGGCTGGGACGCGCTGGGACGGCAGGTTGCCATGCATGCCGATGACGACCGCTATGCCCGCCTGCTCGCCTTCGCGCGGCGGCTGCAGCGCGAGCCGGGGCTGTGGGCCGACCCGCTGGACCCGCAGCGCCGCCACCTGCAGTCGCTGGCACGCCAGGTGGGGCGAGAGATCCACAAGATGCACGCCTTCGTGCGCTTCCGCGAGGTGGTCGATGCGCAGGCCCAGGGCGGCCGCCGGCATGTGGCCTGGTTCGAGCCGACGCATCACATCCTTCGCGCCGCCGCGCCCTTCTTCGTGAAGCGCTTTGCGCAGCACCCCTGGGCCATCCTGACGCCGCGGGGCTGCCTGCACTGGGACGGCCGCCGCCTCACCGGCGCCGGCCCGGCGCGCCGCGAGGACGCGCCGCCCGAAGACGCCGGCGAGGCGCTGTGGCTGACCTACTACCGCAGCATCTTCAACCCGGCGCGGCTCAAGGTGGCGGCGATGAAGAAGGAGATGCCGGTGCGCTACTGGGCGCAGCTGCCCGAGGCTGCGCTGATCCGCGGCCTCGTGCGCGATGCCGCCGAGCGCGAGGGCCGCATGCGCAGCGTGTGAAGCCGGTCCGTCGTGTCTTCATGGCCGTCGTTCATCGGCTGGCCGAGCGCCGGGCCGCCCCAAGCCGGCCCGTCTGGTGATGTTGACCGGGCTGGTCCGCGTTCAGCAGCGCAAGACCGGGCGAGGGTTTGTCAAATCCTCTCGAACAGCAGTGCCAGCTGGCTGGCGATCAGTAGTTCCTGGCGCGTCCAGGCGCGCGTGGCGCGGGCGTCCACCAGCCACAGCGCGCCGGCCAGTTGGGCGCCGTCGTACAGCGGCACCTCGATGCGGGCCTCGGCCGCGCCTTGCAGGCCGGCCAGCTCGTCGTGGCAGGGGTGCAGTGCTGCGTCGGGCAGCGCCAGCGGCGCGCCATGGCGGTTCAGCAGGTCCAGGTAGCGCGGCTGCGCCTGCGCCGTCAGCCCGCCCGGCCCCATCGGCCAGCGGATGACCTGGGCCAGACCCAGGATGCGCAGGCTCGCCGCCTTCAACTCGGCCAGGGCTTCCGGCGGCGTGGCCGCGGCCAGCCGCTGGCGCTGGCTGGACAGCTGCAGCAACAGTTCCTCCGGCGTGACCGGTGTGCCGGCCTCCTCGGCGGGCGGCGCTGCCAGCGTGGTGCGTGCGGGCAGGCTGAGCCGCTCGATCTCGGACTGCAGGGCCAGGTGTTGCCACAGATGGTCCAGCGCGCCGGCGGCGTCGCCCTCGGCCTGCAGCAGCTCGGCCAGTTGGCGATGAGCCTGGCGGGCCTGGGCGCGGGCCTGGATGCGCTGTGCCAGCGCCAGACCGTGGCGCGTGGAGCGCACGGCGGACGCGTTGTCGCCGCGGGCCAGCGCAATCTCGGTCCAGGTGCGGCTGGCGGCGGCCTCCAGCCAGGGGTAGCCCTGGCGGGCCGCGATGTCCAGCGCCAGCCGGCAGTCGGCCACGGCCCAGTCCATGCGCTGGCGGGCCAGCGCGGCGCGGGCCAGGTGCCAGTGCGCCTCGGCCTCGAACACGCGGTGCGCGCCGCGCCGGGCGGCGGCCAGGCCATGGCTGAAATGGCGCTCGGCCGCCGGCAGGTCGCCGGTCTCGAAGCTGCCGACGCCGATGTTCAGCGCCAGCTTGGCGGCGAGATAGCTGTCATCGCCGTCCTTGCTGGATTGAGCCAAGTGTTCGCCAGCATCGCGCATCTGGCGCAGACCGCGCGCCCAGTCGGCATGGGCGTAGTGGATCTGGCCCAGGCCGATGCGTGCGGCCACACCCGTCTGCAGATGGCCGCTGACCTCGGCCAGGTCCAGCGCACGCGACCACTGCTCGGTGGCCAGTTGGTACTCGCCCTGCTGATAGGCGATGCGGCCCAGTGCCTCGCACACGCGGGCGGCCTGCACCGGGAAGTGGCCCGCCGCCGCCAGCGCGCCGGCCTGCTCCAGTGCAGGCAGCAGTTCCAGCGCGCGGCCGCGCGGCTCCAGCAGGCCGAAGCGGGAGTACAGCGCGTCCACGCCGACAGCGGTGTCGCCGCTGGCGAAGGCCTGGGCGCTCAGCGCCTCCAGCAGCCGGTCGGCTGCGGCCGGGTGACGGCGCGAGACGCGACCGATGCGGCCCAGCAGGTCGGCCAACGCCGGGCTGGCGGCGGGAAGCAAAGTGAACACGGCGGCGTTGGTGGGTTGGTTTCTCACTGGTATTCTTGTCGATTCCAGGGCGGCGCCGTGCCGGGACTGGGGACAGTCCTAGCCTCGAACTGGTGGCGCAGACCAGTTTAAAACCAATTGACGACCCCCATCGTTGGTATTAGAGTGGTATCGACACATTCACGTCGACCATGCCACTCGTTCTCGATCCCGCCCTGAAGACCTCCCGCAACTCCGGCCGACCTGTGCGCTGGTGGGTGGGCATCGATGGTGGCGGAACCAGCACGCGGGCCCTGGTGGCCGATGCGCAAGGCCGCATCGTCGGTCGCGGCGAGTCCGGCGCGTCGGCGTTGAATCAGGGCACCGAGCAGGCCTGGCGGCACATCGCCGAGGCCATCCAGAAGGCCGGCGTGCCGGGGCTGGAACTGCCTGATTGCGCGCTGGGCCTGGGCCTGTCGGGCACGGGCGTGCCGGCGCAATTGCAGGCCTTCGTCGCGGCCGACCCCGGCGTGGCGCGCTTCACGCTGGTCACCGACGGCATGGTGGCGCTGCTGGGCGCGCATGGCGGCCGGCCTGGTGCGCTGCTGATCTCGGGCACCGGCTCGGTGGCCGAAGCGCTGCTGGAAGACGGCAGCCGGCGCATGACCGGCGGCTGGGGCTGGCAGATCGGCGACGAGGGCAGCGGTGCCTGGCTGGGCCAGCAGGCGATGAAGATTGCGCAGGCCGCGTATGACGGCCGGGCCCCGCGTGGGGCGCTGGCCGAAAACGTTTATGCCGCCGTGGGCGCCAGCCGCGAACAACTGCTGGCGTTCTGCGCGCAGGCGGGGCAGGGCGGCTATGCCAGCCTGGCCCGCCTCGTCTTCGATAACGAGCACGGCGACCCCGCCGCTGCGGCGCTGCTGGACGCCGCGGCGCGCGCGCTGGATCTGCTGGCCGAGGCGCTCCACCCCACGCTGCCGCTGGCGCTGGCCGGCAGCATCGCGCAGCGCCTCAGCAACCGTCTCAGCCCGGCCTTGCAGTCCCGCCGCGTCGAACCCCAGGGCGAGCCGGTGGCCGGCGCGCTGTGGCTGATCCAACAGGAAACGTCTGCCCCATGAGCGCTGTTTTCGATTTCAAGCCCGATCCCAACGCCGCCTCACCGCTGTACATGCAGCTGGCGCAGAGCCTCGCCACCGCGATCCGCGACGGGGTCTTCCATGCCGACGAGGCGCTGCCGAGCGAGCGTGTGCTGGCCGAGCAGCTGGAGCTGTCGCGCGTCACCGCGCGCAAGGCCATCGACCGGCTCGTGGAGCAGGGCCTCATCATCCGCAAGCGCGGTTCGGGCAACTACATCGCGCCCAAGCTGGAGCAGCCGCTGACGCGCCTGACCAGCTTCTCGGAGGAGTTGCACCAGCGCGGCTTCGTGCCGGGCTCGCGCTGGCTGTTGCGCGGCTTCACGCCGGCGGCGCCGGACGAGCAGCTGTCGCTGGAGCTGAAGAGCGGCGAGCGCGTCGCGCGGCTGGAGCGGTTGCGCCTGGCGGACTCGGTCGTCATGGCCTACGAGGTGTCGGTGCTGCCACAGAGCGTGCTGCCCGATCCGCAGAAGGTCGAGGCCTCGCTGTACTCGCATCTGGGCGACCGCGCCCCGGTGCGCGCGCTGCAGCACATCCGTGCGCTGAACGCCGACGCCAAGCTGGCCGGTCTGCTGGAGGTTCCGTTAGGGGCGGCGGTGCTGTTCATCACCCGCGTGGGCTATCTGGCCTCGGGCCAGGCGGTGGAGCTGACGCATTCGTACTGCCGCAGCGACTACTACGACTTCGTTGCCGAAATGAGGCGCGACTGATGCGGCTTGAGGGCGACATCGTCACGCCGCAGGGCGTGGTTCGCGGCCATCTGGACGTGGCGCAGGGCCGCATCGCCGCCGTGACCGGCACGCCCGTTGACGCCTCGCGCGCCGGTGAAGACGGCCGGCCCGTGCTGCTGCCCGGCTTCATCGACATCCACGTGCACGGCGGCGGCGGCCGCGACACGATGGAGGGCGGCGACGCGATCGGCGCCATCGCGCGCCGCCATGCCCGCCACGGCACGACCGGCATGCTGGCGACGACGATGACGGCGCCCATCGCCGACATCGAGGCCGCGCTGAAGGCGCTGGGCCCGGTCTGCCGCGAGCGCGCGCCGCAGTCGGCGCGCGTGCTGGGCGTGCATCTGGAAGGTCCGTACATCAGCCCCGGGCGGCTGGGCGCGCAGCCGGCCTACGCCATTCCCGCGACGCTGGATGAGGTCATGCGCCTCAACGAGTTCGCGCCCATCAAGGTGCTGACCATCGCGCCCGAGATGCCCGGCCACATTGCGCTGATCGGCCCGCTGCGCGACGCCGGCATCCGCGTGCAGATCGGCCACAGCAACGGCAGCTACGACGACGGCGTGGCCGCGATCAACGCCGGCGCGGCCGGCTTCACCCACCTGTTCAACGCGATGAGCGCGCTGCATCACCGCGAGCCCGGCATGGTCGGCGCCGCGCTGGCCCATGCCCAGCATGCCGAACTCATCCCCGACCTGATGCATGTGCACCCCGGCGCCATCCGCGCGGCGCTGCGCTGCATCCCCGGCCTGTTCTGCGTGACCGATTCGACCGCCGCCGCCGGCATGCCCGATGGCGAGTACCGCCTGGGCGAGCACACGGTGCAGAAGTGCATGGGCGGTGTGCGCCTGGCCGACGGCACCTTGGCCGGCAGCGCGCTGACGATGGACCAGGCGCTGCGCAATCTGGTGCAGGCGCTGGGCCTGCCGCTGACGGAGGCCGCCCGCCGGGTGTCGACGGTGGCGGCGGACTACCTGGGTTTGCCGGACCGAGGGCGCCTGGCCGAAGGCGCCTGGGCCGATGTGGTGGTCATGGATGCCCAGCTCCAGCTGCGGCGCGTGTTTGTGGAAGGTGAAGAGATCGATGTCGTCCTTGATGCTTGAAGAGGCGCTGAGCGCGCCTGACGCGGTGGCCCGCCAACTGGCCGCCGACCCGCTCAGCTATGCCCGCCTGGGCCAGGCGCTGCAGGAGCAGCCGCCCGCCGGCGTGCTGACCATCGCACGCGGCAGCTCGGACCATGCGGCCCACTACCTGGCCTACCTGGTCATGGCGCGGCTGGGCCGGCTGGTCACCTCGCTGCCCATGTCGCTGATCACGCTGTACCAGAGCCGCCTGCACTGCGAGGGCCTGCTGTCGATGGCGTTCTCGCAGTCGGGCCAGAGCCCCGACCTGATCGCGCCGACGAAGTTCTTCCGCGAGGGCGGCGCCCGCACGGTGGCCTTCGTCAACGCCGCCGGCTCGCCGCTGGCCGCTGCCGCCGAGCACGTCTTCGAGCTGCACGCAGGCCCCGAGAAAAGCGTGGCCGCGACCAAGAGCTACATCGCGCAGCTGGTGGCCGGCGCGCGTGTCGTGGCGGCCTGGCAGCAGGACGATGCGCTGCGCGCCGCGTTGAACGTGCTGCCCGTCGCGCTGGAGCAGGCCAGCAAGCTGGACTGGAGCGCCGCGCTGCCGGCGCTGAAGGACGAGGACCGCCTGTTCGTGCTGGGCCGCGGCACCGGCCTGGCCGTCGCGATGGAAGCGGCGCTGAAGTTCAAGGAGACCTGCGGCATCCAGGCCGAGGCCTTCTCGGGCGCCGAGGTCAAGCACG
>CAMLKW010000158.1 GCA_946480605.1 uncultured Roseateles sp.
GCTACAAGTACCTCAACGGCGGCCCTGGCGCACCGGCCTTCGTGTGGGTGAACCCGCGCCACGCCGACAGCTGCTGGCAGCCGCTGGCCGGCTGGTGGGGCCACGACAAGCCCTTCGCCTTCACGCCCGACTACCAGCCGGCCGCCGGCATCGTGCGCTACCAGTGCGGCACGCAGCCCATGATCAGCCTGGCCGCGCTGGAGTGCGGCGTGCAGAGCGTGCTGGCGGCCGAGCCCCTGGGTGGCATGGCCGCGTTGCGGAGCAAGTCGCTGGCGCTCACCGATCTCTTCATCGCACTGGTGGAAGAACGCTGCGCCGGGCACGGCCTGTCGCTGGTCACACCGCGCGAACACACCCGGCGCGGCTCGCAGGTCTGCCTGTCGAAAACGGAAGGCGCCTACGCCATCGTCCAGGCGCTCATCGCGCGCGGCGTCATCGGCGACTACCGCGCCGGCGACGGCGCGGGCCACCCCGACATCCTGCGCTTCGGATTCACCCCGCTGTACGTGGGCTTCGAGGACGTGTGGAACGCGGTCGAACACCTGCGCGAGGTGCTGGAGACCGGCGAGTGGCAAGGCGCCGAGTTCCAGCGCCAGCACGCGGTGACCTGAATGAGCGACTCCACCCAACGCCCCGAGGACGTGGTGCGCGAGGAGCGCGCCCAGCTCGACTTCAGCCGCGACATGAGCTACGGCGACTACCTGCAGCTCGACGCCATCCTGAACGCGCAGAAGCCGCTCTCGCCCGACCACAACGAGATGCTGTTCATCGTGCAGCACCAGACGTCCGAGCTGTGGATGAAGCTGATGCTGCACGAGCTGCAGGCGGCCGTGGCCCAGGTGGCGTCCGACCGGCTGCCCGAGGCCTTCAAGATGCTGGCCCGCGTGTCGCGCATCATGGAGCAGCTGGTGCACGCCTGGGACGTGCTGGCCACGATGACGCCGCCGGAGTACTCGGCCGTGCGGCCCTATCTGGCCAAGAGCAGCGGCTTCCAGAGCGCACAGTACCGGCGCATCGAGTTCATGCTGGGCAACAAGAACGCCGCCATGCTGAAGCCGCACGAGCACCGCCCCGACCTGCTGGCCCAGGTGCAGGCGGCCTATGAGGCACCGTCGCTGTACGACGAGGTGCTGCGGCTGATGGCCCGCCGCGGCATCGCCATGCCGGCCACTCAGCTGGAGCGCGACTGGACCCAGCCCCGCGCGGCCGACGACGGCGTGAAAGACGCCTGGCTGAGCGTCTACCGCGCGCCGCAGGCCCACTGGGACCTGTACCAGATGGGCGAGGAACTGGTGGACCTGGAGGACGCCTTCCGCCTCTGGCGCTTCCGCCACGTGACCACCGTGGAGCGCGTCATCGGCTTCAAGCGCGGCACCGGCGGCACCGGCGGCGTCAGCTACCTGCGCAAGATGCTGGACGTGGTGCTGTTCCCGGAGCTGTGGTCGCTGCGCACGGAGCTGTAAGCGCAGCAAGGCGGGGCCGCAGCCCCGCTCGTCCTTACGGGCTGACGAAGGTGTTGATGCTGCCGGGATCGACCCAGGCCGTGCCCTGGCCATTGGTCATCGTGATGGTGCCGGCGCCCGCGTTCGAGTAGCTGGCCGAGGTGCGCGTCTTGGCGAAGGACGCCACCGAGCCGCTCTGCAGGTTGAACACCAGCTGGCGCTGCGAGCTGCCGGTGTTGATGGCCACGATGGCCAGCTTGCCGGCCGCGTTCTTGTAGGCCGTGACGAACACGTCGGCATGCGGCTTCTCGGTGGCGGCGATGCGCTGCCAGCCCGGCCGCACGTAGCGCGCGTACTGGGCCATGATGTAGCCGCGCTTGCTGACCGCGCCGTCCTCGGTGAGCAGGCCGTAGCTGCGCCGGATGTACCACCACACGTAGGCGTTGTAGTTGGACACCATGCTGGCGTGCAGCTCCTGCGCCAGCGGCATGGCCTGGGCCCAGTCGTTGGCATCGTTGGTGTTGGTGATGTGCTCGGTCATCCACAACTCCTTGCCCTTGCTGCGCGCCAGCGGGTAGTCGCTGGGCGTGGCGCCGTACAGGTGGCCGCCGATGATGTCCACGTGCTGCACGGCGGTGGCGTCGTTCAGCATCGGGTCGGACAGCGACTTGTTGAATCCCAGCGCCTCGGGCGCGATGACCTTGAGGCTGCCGAAGCGCGAGCCCTGGCCCTGCAGGAAGCTGACGAACTGCGCGGCCGTCCAGGCGCAGCTCTCGTAGTCCGGGTGCCAGTCCGGCTCGTTCTGCACCGAGATGGCGTGCAGCGCCGCGTTGCCGGAGCTCATGTAGCTGGCGAAGCTCAGCAAGTGGGACGCGTAATCGGCATAGCGTGAGGCCAGCAGCGTGCCGCCGTTGATGAGGCTGTTGTTGGACTTCCAGGCCGCCGGCGGCGTCCAGGGCGTGGCGAACAACGTCACGCCCATCGATTTGGCCAGCTGCGCCGTGGGCAGCTGCGTGGCCCAGTTGGCACTGTTGGGGTCGATGCGCATGCGCATGATGGACAGCCCGACCTGCCCGTTGCCCGTGCCGAAGGCCGTGTTGGCCTGCGCGGCGGTCAGGTCGGCGATCCAGCCCGCGCCGTTCATGCCGCCGAAGCCGCGCACCGTCTGGTACACGGTGTTGGGGTTGAGGTTGACCGTCTGCGCGGACGCCTGCGGCAGCAGCGCCGCGAGCGCCAGCCCGGCCAGAAGCCGGCGGGCGCCGTGAGTGAAAGCCTTGGGTTTCATGTCGTTTGTCTCCGTTGTTCTAGGGCCGAGCCGGGGATTCCGGCGATGGGACCGCCCACAGCGGCGCCTGGCGCCGCTGTGGGCCAGGGCATGCTAGGAAGCCGCCCCGCGCCCGACCAATCACTTGTCTGGCGGCGCCGATCCGGGTGTGGCAATCGACCACCTCAGATGCGCGACAGCGCCGCCGCCGCGCCGACCGGGCCGGAACGCCCTTTTTGCGAGAATCCGCCCACATTGACCCAGGCCGCCGCCGACCCGGCCGCGGCCGCCCTCCAAGGCTCCAACACCATGGACACCCGCACCTCCGAGACCCGCCTGCGCATCGAGCGCCTGCGCGACGCCCTCCTCGCCCATGACACACACGCCGTGCTCGTGCCGTCCAGCGACCCCCATCTGTCCGAATACCTGCCCGGCCGTTGGCAGGGCCGGCAATGGCTGTCGGGCTTCACCGGCTCGGTGGGCAGCCTGGTCGTCACCCGCGACAAAGCCGCGCTGTTCGCCGACAGCCGCTACTGGGCCCAGGCCGAGGCCCAGCTGGCCGGCAGCGGCATCGAGCTGCAGAAGATGAACTCGGGCGCCTCCACGCTCTACATCGACTGGATCGCCGACGCGCTGCAACCCGGCCAGACGCTGGCCGTGGACGGCCAGGTGCTGGGCCTGTCGCTGGCCAAGGCCTTGCGTGCCGGCCTGGGCCGCAAGGGCGTGCAGCTGCGCACCGACGCCGACCTGCTGGCCGCCGCCTGGGACGACCGCCCCGGCCTGCCCACCGAGCCCGTCTACGAGCACGTGCCGCCGCAGGCCGCCGTGGCCCGCGCCGACAAGCTGGCCCACGTGCGCGCGGCCATGGCCGCCGCCGGCGCCACGCACCACCTCGTGTCCACCGTGGACGACGTGGCCTGGCTGCTGAACCTGCGCGGCGCCGACGTGGAGTGCAACCCGGTCTTCATCGCCCACCTGCTGCTGGACGCCGCTGGCGGCCGCCTGTTCATCGCCGACGGCAAGGTGCCGGCCGACGTGGTGGCCCGGCTGGCCGCGGACGGCATCCAGCTCGCGCCCTACACCCAGGCCGCCGCCGCACTGGCCGCGCTGCCGGCCGACGCGACGCTGCTGGTCGATCCGCGCCGCATCACGCTGGGCCTGCGCGAAGCCGTGCCTTCGGCCGTGAAGGTCGTCGAGCAGATCAACCCGAGCACGCTGCTGAAGAGCCGCAAGAGCGCCGCCGAGGCGGTGTTCATCCGCGAGGCCATGGCCGAGGACGGCGCGGCCATGTGCGAGTTCTACGCCGAGTTCGAGGCCTCGCTGGCCCGTGGCGAACGCTGGAGCGAGCTGGACATCGACACCCGGCTGTCCGCCTGCCGCAAGCGCCGCAAGGATTTCGTGGGCTTGAGCTTCTCGACCATCGCCGGCTGGATGGCCAACGGCGCCCTGCCCCACTACCGCGCCACACCCGAGTCGTTCGCCCAGATCGACGGCAACGGCCTGCTGCTGATCGACTCCGGCGGCCAGTACCTGGGCGGCACCACGGACATCACCCGCGTCTGGCCCATCGGCCAGGTGTCCGACGCCCAGAAGCGCGACTACACGCTGGTGCTGAAGGGCACCATCGCGCTGTCGCGCACGCGCTTCCCGCGCGGCACGCTGAGCCCCATGCTGGACGCCATCGCCCGCGCACCGCTGTGGGAGCACGGCCTGGACTACGGCCACGGCACCGGCCACGGCGTCGGCTACTTCCTGAACGTGCACGAAGGCCCGCAGAGCATCAGCAAGGCCATCCCCGACGCCACGATGGCGATGGAGCCCGGCATGATCACGTCCATCGAGCCGGGTCTGTACCGCCCGGGCCTGTGGGGCGTGCGCATCGAGAACCTGGTGCTCAACGTCGCCATCGACACGCCGGAGAAGAATGCCTTCGGCGAGATGCTGGCGTTCGAGACGCTGACGCTGTGCCCCATCGCGACGAGCTGCATCGACCTGACGCTGATGCGCGCCGACGAGATCGCCTGGCTGAACGCCTACCACGCCACCGTGCGCGAGCGCCTGCAGCCGCTGGTGAGCGGCGCGGCGCTGGCCTGGCTGCTGACCGGCACCGAGCCGCTGGCCGCGTGAGGCGGCTGGCCGCGCTGCTGCTGATCGCGGCCGGCGCGGCTGGCCCGGCTTCGGCACAGCCCCGCTTCGAGGGCTTGTGCGATGCGTCCGCCGCAGTGGCGCTGGACGCGCGCCACTTCATCGTGGCCGATGACGAGCGCAACACGCTGGTGGTCTATCGCCGTGGTGAGGCGCAGCGTGTTGGCGAGGTGGACCTGGCCAAGTTCCTGAAGGCGAAGAAGGAGTCCGACCTCGAAGGTGCGGCCCAGGCGGGTTCGCGCATCTACTGGATCGCCTCGCACGCACGCAACAGCGCGGGCGAGCTGCGCGAGGACCGGCACCGCTTCTTCGCGACCGAGGTGCGCGGCGCCACGGTGGTGCCCGTGGGCC
The DNA here is from genome assembly GCA_946480605.1 of uncultured Roseateles sp. The sequence goes on from CAMLKW010000158.1 coordinate 5,203, forward strand.
AGCCCTACACGCGCTTGCTGGCCGACTTGCTGGCCACGCCGGCGCTGGCGCCGCTGCTGGCGGAGGCGTCCCGGCGCGCGGCCGAGGCCGATGGCGGCTTCAACATCGAGGGCCTGGCCGCGGCCCCCGACGGCGGCCTGCTCGTCGGCCTGCGCAACCCGGTGCCGCGAGGCTTGGCCCTCATCGTGCCGCTGCTGAATCCTGCCGAGCTGATCTGGGGCCAGGGCCCGGCGCGCTTCGGCACGGCCCTCCGGCTCGACCTGGGTGGCCGCGGCGTGCGCAGCCTGGAGCGCGTGGGCAATGGCTACCTGATCGCCGCCGGCCCGACCGGCGACGAGGGCAGCTTCGCCGTCTACCGCTGGAGCGGCAAGGCCGGTGATGCGCCCGTAGCGCTGAAGCTGGACCTGGGCACGCTGCGCCCCGAAGCGCTGTTCGCCTGGCCCGACGGCCGGCTCACGCTGCTCAGCGACGACGGTGGCGTGCAGGTGGGCAAGAAGGCCTGCAAGGACGCAGGCAAGTCCAAGCGGGCCTTCCGCGCGCTGGACGTCAGGCCTTGACCAGCACCGGGTAGCGCCACACCAGCGCCGCGCTCACCAGCAACTGCACCAGCACACCGCAGAACACCGGCACCGCGCTGCCCTCACCGCCCAGGAACGGCGCCACCAACTGCGTGCCCAGCGCACCGGCCGCCAGCAATGCCAGCACCAGCATGGCCGTCGCGCGGCCCATCTGCGCGGGCGGCACGGCCAGCGCGTCGACGAACGTGGCCGGCCCGCGGATCGCCAGCGAACCGCAGAAGCACATCCAGTAGGCCGCCACCGCCGCATAGGGCAGTTGCCCCAGCCACGCAACCAGCAGCGCCAGCGTGCAGGCCACCAGCTGCACCGACGCGCCCAGCCGCACCACGCGCGCATGGCCCAGCCGCTTGGCCAGCCGGCCGGACTGCGACGCGCCCAGCATGAACGAGCCCACGCCCAGCACCTGCAGCAGCGCGAAGGCGTCGGAGCCCAGGCCCAGCGAGTGCTGCAGCAGCTGCGGCGCACTGGCCAGGAAGGTCAGCAGCGCGCCTATGCACAGCGCGTGCGACAGCGCCAGACGCAGGTAGCTGCGGTTGCGCAGGATGGCGACATAGCTCGCGTCGTGGTCGAGATCGAGGCCGGGCAGCCGGCGCGGCGCGATCTTGACGACCCAGGGCAGCACCAGCAGCGACAGCGCGGCCAGCACCCAGAAGGTGCCGCGCCAGTCGGTGACCTGCAACAGCAGCGCGCCCAGCACGGGGCCGGCCGCCGGCACGATGGCCTCGACCATGGAGATGGCGGCAATGCCGCGCACCACGTCCGCATCCGCCAGCGTGGCGCGCACGACGGTGGGCGCCACCACGGTGGCCGCAGCCGCCGCCAGGCCCTGCAGCAGCCGGAACACCAGCAGCGTCTCGATGTTGGGCGCCAGCGCGCAGCCCAGGCTGGTCAGCGTCAGCAGCGCCAGGCCAATCTGCACGCAGCGGCGCGGCCCCAGGCGGTTCAGCCACTCGCCCCACAGCAGCTGCGCGGCGGCCAGGCCGGCCAGGTAGACGGCCACCGTGGCCTGGGCCAGCGAGATGCTGATGCCCATGCCGACCTGCAGCGCCGGCACGGCAGGCAGGTAGAGGTCCATCGCGGCCATGCTGACGCCGGTCACGAAGGCCAGCGGCAGGATGGTGCGTATGGAGGCGGAGGATGAAGAAGACATGCACAACCCTTTTCACAAAGGGCGCCCTTGTCCAGTCGTCTCCCCCGAGCGTGGCGAAGGCATCGTGGCCTTCGTCGCAGCACCCCTCGGCGGGACGGCGCCGCTGAGACGGCGCGTCACGGATTCTAGGCAGAGCCGCCTGCTAGGCTGATGGTCATGGATCAAGTGGACATTGCCGTCATCGGCGCGGGCGTCGTGGGCCTGGCCGTCGCACGCGAGCTGGCGCTGCGCGGCCGCGAGGTCGTGCTGATCGAAGCCGCCAACGCCATCGGCACCGGCATCTCGTCGCGCAACAGCGAGGTGGTGCATGCGGGCCTCTACTACCCGGCCGGCAGCCTGAAGGCCCGCCTGTGCGTGCGCGGCAAGACCTTGCTGTACGACTACTGCGCCGCGCGCGGCGTGGCGCACCGCCGCTGCGGCAAGCTGGTCGTCGCGACGCGGCTGGCGGACCTGGACCGGCTGGAGGAACTGGCCGCCAAGGGCGCGGCCAACGGCGTCGATGACCTGCGCCTGCTCGGCCGCGCCGAGGCGCTGGCGCTGGAGCCTGCACTGCAGGCCGCCGGGGCGCTGCTGTCGCCGTCCAGCGGCATCGTGGACAGCCACGGGCTGATGACGGCGCTGCTGGGCGATGCCGAGAACGCCGGCGCCACGCTGGCGCTGGCCAGCTCGGTCACGGGCGGCGCGCGCGGCGGCGACGGCTGGCGGCTGCGCATCGCCGATGACTTCGAGCTGGGTGCGCGGCTCGTCGTCAACGCGGCCGGGCTGTTCGCCGGCCAGGTGTCCGAGGCGCTGGGCGTGCCGGCGCCGCGGTTGCGCTTCGCGCGCGGCCACTACTTCTCGCTGGCGGGCCGCGCGCCGTTCTCGCGGCTGATCTATCCGCTGCCGGTGGACGGCGGCCTGGGCGTGCACCTGACGCTGGACCTGGGTGGCCAGGCCCGCTTCGGCCCGGACGTGCAATGGCTGCCCGACAGCGATCCCGCGTCGTTGAGCTACGCCGTGGACCCCGCGCTGGCACCCGCCTTCGAGGCCGAGGTGCGCGGCTACTGGCCGGGCCTGCCGGCGGGCGCGCTGCAGCCGGCCTACAGCGGCATACGGCCCAAGCTCGGCGGCCCCGGCGAGGCCGCCGCCGACTTCGTCATCGACACCGCCACGCCGGGCCTGGTGCAGTTGCTGGGCATCGAGTCGCCGGGGCTGACCGCCTCGCTCGCGCTGGCCGAGGAGGTTGCGGCCAGGCTCTAGGCCGTCGTGCTGACCTGGGTTGCCGTGCTGGCCGGCTGCAGCCAGTTGCGCGCGATCTGGTCGTAGAGCTTCTGCGCCAGCTGCGCGATCTCGGAGTTCAGCGGGTTGGCCGCCGTCTCGTCGTTCGCGCTCTGGGCCAGCGCCTTCAGCTCGCCGGCCAGCCGCTCGATCTCGGAGACCGTGCCGTCCTGATTCAGGTCCAGCGGGTCGATCTCGGTCGAGGTGGCACTGGTGCTGGTGCCCGACGCGGCCGGCGGTGGCATGCCACCCGGCGGCGGGCCCGACGGCCGGCCGGCCTCGAACTCGGCGCGCGTCAGCTGGCCGTCGCCGTCGGCGTCCAGCTCGCCGAAGACGTCGACCTCGTCGTTGGCCGCGCCGCGCGCCTGCACGAAGTCCAGCGTCGACGACGGTGGCGACATCAGTTCGCGCAGGCCCTGGCTCAGCTCATCGCTGCTGAGGCTGCCGTCGCCGTCCATCTGCTTCAACAGTTCGGCACTGTCGCCGGACTGGCCGGCGTGCTCCAGCATCGCGCCCAGCTCGGTCGCATCGACGCCGCCGCTGCCATCGCTGTCCGCCTTGGCGAACATGCGGGCCTCGTGCTCGGCCTTGCGGCTGGCGCCGCTGTCCCAGGACCGGTTCACGCTGCCCAGGCCGCTGATCGTGCTCATGGCTACTCCTTCAGAAAGAGGTTGGAATGCGCCCGCACGCCGGTGGCGGCGGGCAAATCCATTCTTCTGAGGCGCAGTAAGCCGTTCTTGTTCGCTATGTATCGGGGCCGACACAAAGCGGGTTTCGATGCCGCGAACTGGGCGGCGATGCCGGCCCAGTTCGGTCGATCAGATCGCCAGCGCCGCGTCGGCGGCGCCGGCAAAGCCCCGCGGCCACAGCGCCAGCCCGCCGCCCAGGCTCCAGGCCTGCTCGTGGCCCAGCCGGCGCAGGGCCTGTGCCGCCTGCGCGCTGCGGTTGCCGCTGCGGCAGAAGAACACCACCGGCGCCTCGGCCGGCAGGGCCAGCCAGGCGGCCAACGCATTGGGCAGGCCGGACAGCGCGACGGCCTCGCGGTGCACGCTGGCAGCCAGTTCGGGCGCCTGGCCCAGGCGCTGCTCGTAGGGCTCGCGCACGTCCACCAGCCGCAGGTCGGGATGTCGCCCCAGCAGGTCCAGCAGCGCCTGCGGCCCCAACTCACTGGACGCCTGCGCACAGCCGCCATCGACACGCGCGCCGCAGGCCACGGTCTGGTACTCGGTGAAGGCCAGGCCTTGCTCCAGTCCGGCCTTGGCAGCGGCAAAGCCGGCGGCATCGATGCGGCCACCCAGCACGTCGGCCAGCAGCGGCTGGGCAGCGCATTCGACGGCCAGCGTGCTGGCGAAGCGGTCGTCGTAGTCGTGGCCCGGCAGCAGCAGCGTGTGCGGGCCCACGGCCTGCTCCAGCCGCGCCAGCGAGGCCGCGTAGTCCAGCGGCGCGCTCTGCGCGAAGTCGCTGCGGCCCAGCGCGCCGGGCATGACGGTGTCGCCCACGAAGGCCAGGCGCAGCCCTGCCTCGTCATGCAGCAGGTAGGCCGTCGAGTCCTGCGTGTGGCCCGGAATGGGCAACCGGGTCAGCCGCAATGCGCCCAGCACGATGGCATCGGCACCGCGCGGCCAGCCCAGCCCGTCGACCTCGCCACGCGGCTGCCGCAGCGCCGCCAGCAGCTCGGGCGCCGAGGAGACATGGTCGCCATGGCTGTGCGTGTCCAGCACCGCGGCCAGCGCATAGCCCTGGCAGCCCAGCCACTGGGCGAGCCGCTCGGTCAGCCCGGGCAGCGGGTCGATGACCACGGCGCGGCGGCTGGCTGCATCTGCCAGCAGGTAGCAGCAGGCGCCGTCCACCACGAAGCGCGTCAGGCCGTCGGCCGGCAGCGCCTGGCCCGGCGCGCTGGGGTCCAGGCAGCTCTCGCGCAGCGATTCGCCGCAGATGCGGATGCGCGCACAGGCCTCGTCGATGAAATCGGCATCGGCCACCGGCCCGAACGACAGGCGCACGGCAGACGCGGTCTGCCAGGCCGGCAGGCCCATGGCCTGCAGCACGTAGCTGGGCTGGGCCTTGGCCGCGCTGCAGGCCGAACCGCCGCTGACGCGCAGTTCGGCGGCGTCGAACAGGTCCAGCAGCAGCTTGGAGCTGATGCCGGGCACGGAGAAGTTCAGCGTGGTCGGCAGGCACAGCTCCGGCGGTGCGTTGAACACCAACCCGGGGAAGGCCTGCCGCAGCGCCGCGGCCAGGCGGTCGCGGTAGCCCGACAGCGTGGCGGGGTCGCGGAACACGCGGCCCTCGTCCAGCGCGGCCAGCACGGCGCCCAGTGCGGCGATGCCCGACATGTTCTCGGTGCCCGAGCGCAGCGCGCCCTCCTGGCCGCCCCCGGCCAGCAGCGGCGTGAACGGCGCGCCTTCGCGCACGTACAGCAGGCCGATGCCCTTGGGCGCGTAGAGCTTGT
>CAMLKW010000159.1 GCA_946480605.1 uncultured Roseateles sp.
TGTCGGGCGCAGGCTTGTTCTTGAAGACGCGGCCGGCCATGTCGAAGGTCGAGCCGTGGCAAGGGCACAGGAAACCGCCAGCCCAGTCGTTCGGCAACGAGGGTTGCGGGCCGGCAGCGAACTTGTCGCTGGGCGAGCAGCCCAGGTGGGAGCAGATGCCCACGGCGACGAAGTACTCGGGCTTGATGGAGCGGTGCGCGTTCTTCGCGTACTCCGGCGTCGGGTAGGCCTTGCGATCGGAATTGGGGTCAGCCAGTTCGCCGTCATGCTTCTTCAGGGCTTCCAGCTGCTCCGGCGTGCGGCGCACGATCCAGACCGGCTTGCCGCGCCATTCGACGGTCAGCTTCTCGCCGGGCTTGAGGTTGGAAATGTCCACCTCGACGGGAGCGCCGGCCGCCTTGGCTCGCTCACTGGGCGCAAAGGTGCTGACGAAGGGAACGGCGGTCGCGACGCCGCCAACGGCGCCGGCGCAACTGGTCGCGATCAACCAGGTGCGTTTGCCTTGGTCCACTTGCTGGTCACTCATGAGGGTCCTCTGAAGAGACTTCTATTCGGGGCAGCCGAGGATTCTAGCGGACGCCGGTTTGCGATCCGCCCGGACCCGCAACGCAGGCACCACAGGTTTACCCGCCTTCTGCCGCGCCAGGCCTCCCGTCAAGATGCCTGACTACACTTCGGCCCGTCCCAAGGAGCCCTGCGCATGAGTTTCTTTTCCGAGTTCAAGGAGTTTGCCGTCAAGGGCAACGTCATCGACCTGGCGGTCGGCGTCATCATTGGCGGCGCCTTCGGCAAGATCGTCGATTCGCTGGTGGGCGATGTGATCATGCCGGTAGTCAGCAAAATCTTCGGCGGCCTGGATTTCAGCAACTACTTCATCCCGCTGGCCGGCCAGACGGCCACGACGCTGGCCGACGCCAAGAAGGAAGGCGCCGTGCTGGCCTACGGCAGCTTCATCACCGTCTCGCTGAACTTCATGATCCTGGCCTTCGTCATCTTTCTGATGATCAAGCAGATCAACCGCCTCAAGCGCGACGACGAGCCTGCCGCAGCACCCGCCGAGCCGCCGGCCACGCCCGAGGACATCCAGCTGCTGCGCGAAATCCGTGACGCATTGAAGCGTTAGTCGCTTTCCTGACTGCGTGCGCCCGGTAAGCAATGGTTACCGGGCTTTTTTTTGCCACGGAGTTGGCACCTGTAGAAAACCCGGACTTGTTGCCGGCGCGATACTTTCGGCGACTCCCTTGTCACTTTGTTGATGAACGCGCCCGAGATACGCCTGAACCCGCACCTCGAAGCTTCGCTGACCCGCATCCGGCTGGCGGCTGAGCAGGCGGCGGAGCGCTGCGCGGAAGGCCTGGGGCTGTCGGCCCTGTCCGCCGGACAGGTCAAGCGGCGCGACGCGCTGCTGGCGGCGCAGTTCGTGTTCCGCCAGCAACAGGGCACCTTCCTGCAGCGCTTCCTGCAGAGCCTGCGGCGCCATATCACCACCGAGCAGGGCGAGGCCAGGCCCGTGACCGCGCCGCCCAAGAAGGACTGGGCCGAGCTGTCGCTGATGGACGATGACCAGGTCAACAACCTGGTCGCGGCCGACCGCATCGGCCTGGCCATCGGCCACCACTGCGAATGGGAGCTGCGCGAGGTCGACTCCTACGTCGCCGGCATCCAGGTCGGCGAGCGCAACCCGCTGCGGCCCGAACTGGTGGGCCAGGCCTTGCTGGACGCCGTGCAGGCCATCACCGACGACCCGCTGAGCCGCCAGACGCTGACCGACGAGCTGACCCGCTCGCTGGCCCAGGAGATGCGGGCCTGCTATGGCGATATCGCCGAGCTGCTGCGCTCGCGTGGCCTGCGGCCGCAGGATTTGCGCGTGCGCGCCGCACAGGACGGCAGTTCGCGCAACGGCCCACTCGGCGGCGCGACCCAGCCGGGCGAATTCGACTCCGGCCACGGCGCCATGTCCACGCGCGGCGGTGGTGGCGGCTACGGCTCATCAGGCCATGGCGGGCTGGGCGGCGGCTTCGGGCGCGCAGGCGGCGGCAGCCGCAGCGGCGGCCTGGGCGGATTCAGTGGCCGCGGAGGCGGTGGCGGCATGGGCCGCGTCGATCCGCAGATGATGGACCTGCTGCGCCGGCTTGCGCAGACGCCTGGTGGCTATGACAGCGGCAGCTTCGAAGGCGGGCACTCCAGCCGCATGGGGCTGGACACCCTGTCCGGCGAGCCCAGCGCCTGGGGCCAACTGCCCATCCCGGCCAACCTGATCCACCAGCACCGCGACGAACTGCGCCAGGCCGCCACCGGTCGGCTGGACCACATGGTCATCGACGTGGTGGCCGGGCTGTTCGACCAGATCCTGTCCGACCCCAAGGTGCCGCCGCAGATGGCGCGCCTGCTGGCCCGGCTGCAGTTGCCGGTGCTGCGCGTGGCGCTGGGTGACGAAACCTTCTTCTCGTCGCGCCGCCACCCGGTGCGCCAGTTTGTCAACCGCATGGCGTCCCTCGCCTGCGCCTTCGACGACTTCAGCGAAGACCCCGGCCGCGCCTTCCTCGCGCATGTCCGCGACCTGGTCCAGGACGTTGCCAGCGGCGACTTCGACCGCATGGACGTCTACACGGCCAAGCTGGACACGCTGGAAACCTTCATTGCCGAGCAGACGCGCAGCACGCTGAAGGCCGCCGGCGACGCCGCCGCGGTCGTCGAGCGCCGCGAGACCGACCTGCGCCTGCAGCAGCGCTACGCGCTGCAACTGCAGCAGCAGCTGGCCAAGGTGCCGATGCAAGAGTTCCTGCGCAGCTTCCTGGCCGGCGTGTGGAGCCAGGCCATCGTGCTGGCGTCGCGCGAAGGCGCGCCGGAACGGGCGCTGCGCCTGCGCACGCTGGGGCGCAGCCTGGTCATGAGCGTGCAACCCAAGGGCGGCACGGCGGCGCGCGCCGACTTCCTGCGCGAGCTGCCCAACCTGATGCGCACGCTCAACGAAGGCCTGGACCTGATCCGCTGGCCCGACGGCCCACGCAAGGACTTCTTCGGCGCGCTGCTGCCCGCCCATGCCGAGTCGCTGAAGGGCCAGGCGCCCAGCGCGCTGGACACCAACCTGCTCATCAAACAGCTGGACCAGATCTTCGGCGTGCCGCCGCCGGCCGAGGCCGACCTGAGTAAGCCGGTGGCCGGCGAAACCCAACCGGCCGAACTGGACGTCAGCCAGCGCCTGACACCGGCCGAGGCCAAGAGCCTGGGCCTGGTGGAAGAGTCCAACGTCGACTGGAACGGCGAGGTCGACCTGGATCTGTCCGGCAACGACGCAGCCGCCGCGGCCGAGCCGATGCAGGCGGTGGACATCTCCATCGACGGCCTGCCCGCCGCCGAGGCCGCGCCCGAGCCCAGCGCCGGCGCCCAGCTGATGGACAACATGCAGCTCGGCTTCGCCTACCAGATGCACACCGGTACAGAGTGGCAGAAGATGCGCCTGGCCCACGTCAGCGCGGGCCGCAGCTTCTTCATCTTCACGCACGGCAACCGCCACCAGGAGACGGTGACCATGACGGCCCGCATGCTGAAGAAGCTCTGTGAGGCGGGCCGCATGCGCGCCTACGAGACCGCGCACCTGCTGGAGCGCGCCACCGCACGCACCCGCGCGCAGCTGGCCGCACTCGGCGGCAGCGGACGCTGAGACCCGGCGCCTACGCGGGCGACAACCGCCGCGCCATCGCCAGCGCCGCGGCCAGGCTGGCCGGGTCGGCAAGGCCCTGGCCGGCGATGTCGAAGGCCGTGCCGTGGTCGGGGCTGGTGCGCACGAAGGGCAGTCCCAGCGTCACGTTGACGCCCTGCTCCACGCCCAGGTACTTGACCGGGATCAGCCCGTGGTCGTGCGTCATGGCCACCACCACGTCGAACTCGCCGCGGCGGGCGCGCATGAAGACGGTGTCGGGCGCGTAGGGGCCACTGGCGTCCCAGCCCGCGGCGCGCGCATCGGCGATGGCTGGGGCGATGTGGTGGATCTCCTCGTCGCCGAACAGGCCGCCCTCGCCCGCGTGCGGGTTCAGCCCTGCGACCGCAATGCGTGGCGCGGCAAAGCCCATGCGCTGCAGCGCAGTGCCGGTGATCTGCAGCGTCTCCCGCACCGCGGCGCGGGTCACGCCGGCGATGGCGTCGCGCAGCGAGCAGTGGATGGTGACCAGCACCGTGCGCAGCTCCTCGTTGGCCAGCATCATGCGCACCGGAGGCCCCCCGGCCAGGGCCTGCAGCATCTCCGTGTGGCCGGGGTAAGGCGAGCCCGCAGCATGCAGCGCTTCCTTGTGGATGGGTGCGGTGACCAGCGCCCGGCCGCGGCCGGCCTGGATCTCGGCCACCGCCGCCTCGATGCAGCGCGCCGCCGCCGCGCCGGCGCGGGCGTCCACCCGGCCCAGCGGCAGCGCGGCGAGCCCGCCCGTCAGGCCCGGCGGCTGCCAGACCGGCAGGCAGCGCGGCGGCACGCGGTCCAGCGCCAGCGGGCTGTCCAGTTCGGCGACCGCCAGGCCGCCGCCCAGCCGCGCCAGCGCGGCGCGCATCACCTGCACATCGGCGACGACGACGGCGTCACGGGGCACATCAGGCGGCGCATCCGCCAGCCACAGCCGGGCCAGGATCTCGGGGCCGATGCCACAGGGGTCGCCCTGGGTCAGCAACAGCGGCAGCGCAGTGGTCATGCGGCGCATTGTCGCCATGCGCAGCCGCGTGGGCCGCACGCCACGCCGCCTCGCAACACTCAGTCGAATGAGCGATGCGCCGCGAGGCCGCTTCCTAGACTGCCCATAACGAGCATTCCAAACCGGACGCGGGAACGGGCCTGCAGTCCATCACACCAAGGAGACAACATGTTCGATTCCCGTCGTTGGCGACAACTCGTCGCCGGCCTCGTCACGGCCGTGCTGGCCACGGCCGCACCGCTGGCCCAGGCCGCGTTCAGCATCACCACGCGCTGGGACAGCGGCAACGCCGCCCAGCCGCAGTACGAGGTGGACACCAATGCCGGCCTGGTCTTCAAGATCCGGGCCTACGACAACGGCGTCAGCACCCAGTCCGCCGGCGACATCTCCAGCCTGGTCTACAACGGCGTGCAGTACCAGAACGCATCGCGCGGCTCGCAGCTGAACTCGGGCTTCGACTACCTCTACAGCAACGTCTCGGCGGTCAGCGTCAGCGCCGAGATGATCTCGTCCACCGGCGCCGCCACGCCCGCCTCGACGGCACAGAACGGCGTCGTCAGCGGCGGCAGCTACATCAAGATCACCGTCACCAGCAACAGCAGCACCGGTGGCGTGCTCAAGCACTACTACATGGCCAAGGCCGGCGAGCCGCGCATCTACATGGCCACGCACTTCACGCAGGAGCCCGACACGCTGAACCTGGTGCGCTACATCGTGCGCGTGCCGGTGGGCGTGCTGTCCAGCGGCCCGGCGGCCGGCCTGCCCGGTGGCCTGACGCCCAGCGGCAGCTGGGCGCAGGACCTGCGCGGTACCGACACCACCATCGAGGCCGGCGACGTGTTCGGCTTCGCCTCGGGCAGCCAGGCCGGCCAGACGCGCTCCAAGCACTACGCCAACATGCGCGTGAAGGACTGGAACTTCTTCGGCGGCCGCAACAGCGCCGGCACCGTGGGCATGTGGTTCTACCGTGACAACCACGAGGGCAGCTCCGGCGGCCCGTTCTATCGCAGCCTGCTCAACCAGATCACCAGCACCGACAACGAGCTGACCTACATCGTCAACTACGGCGAGGCGCAGACCGAGGCCTACCGCCTGGGCGTGCTGAACAGCTACACGCTGATGTTCACCAACGGCAGCACGCCCACGGCGCCGGACACCAGCTGGTTCTCGGTAATGGGCCTGCAAGGCTATGTGCCGGCTTCGGGCCGCGGCACGGTGGCCGGCGTGGGCCTGGCCGGCACGGTGGCCGGCAACACCTACACGGTCGGCTTCTCCAACAGCCAGGCGCAGTACTGGGCCGGCGCCAACCTGGCCAGCAACGGCTTCTTCAAGAGCAGCGGCATGCTGCCGGGCACCTATACGCTGAAGGTCTACAAGAACGAGCTGGCCGTCTACACCGGCAGCGTGACCGTCAACGCCGGCGGCACCACCACGCTGAACACGCTGACCATCAACGCCGACCCCGCGGCCACCGCCTCGCTGTGGCGCATCGGCAATTGGGACGGCTCGCCCGCCGAGCTGCGCAACGGCGACAAGCTGACCTGGATGCATCCCTCCGACGTGCGCATGGCCAGCTGGGCGCCCGGCAGCTTCGTCGTCGGCAGCTCGGCCAACACCGCCTTCCCGGCCTACCTGTGGAAGAGCGTCAACGACGGCCAGGTGGTGCAGTTCAACCTGAGCGCCGCGCAGGTCAAGGACTCGACCGTGCGCATCGGCATCACCACGGCGTTCGCCAACGGCCGCCCGCGCATCACCGTCAACAACTGGACCGCGGCCAACCCGGCCGCCTCCACGCAGCCCGGCACGCGCACGCTGACGGTGGGCACCTACCGCGGCAACAACACGACCTACAGCTTCACCGTGCCCGCCAGCGCGCTGGTGGCCGGCACCAACACGATGACCATCAACGTCATCAGCGGCTCGACCGGCACCACCTACCTGAGCCCGGGCGTATCCATCGACGCGCTGGACTTCAGCCAGTGATGGCGCGACAACCCGGCCGGCTCAGGCCGGGTTGTCCACGTCGATGAAGCGGTAGTCCAGCCCCAGCTCGGCCGCCACGCGCTCGCCCACGCCCTGCACGCCGTAGCGCTCCGTCGCATGGTGGCCGGCCGCGACGAAGGCCACGCCGGTCTCGCGGGCGTAGTGGGCCTGGGGCTCGGAGATCTCGCCAGTGACGAACACGTCGGCGCCGGCCGCGATGGCCGCCTCGAAATAGCCCTGTGCGCCGCCCGTGCACCAGGCCACGCGGCGCAGCGGCCGGCCGTCGCCCGCGGCCAGCACCGGCGCGCGGCCGGTCAGCACGTGCAGTTGCTCGGCCAGGCCGTCCAGCGAGGTCGGCTCGGTGGAACCGATGAAGCCCAGGTCCGCGTCGCCGAAGCGCGCGTCCGCCGTCCAGCCCAGCCGCCGGCCCAGCTGCGCGTTGTTGCCCAGCTCCGGGTGCGCGTCCAGCGGCAGGTGGTAGGCGAACAGGTTCACGTCGTGGCGGATCAACTGCGCCAGGCGCTGCTTCATCCAGCCCGTCACACGGCCGTCCTGGCCGCGCCAGAACAGGCCGTGATGGACCAGGATCGCATCGGCCCCTGCCGCGATGGCCGCCTCGATCAGCGCCAGGCTGGCCGTGACCCCGCAGACCAACCGGCCGACCACGGCGCGGCCCTCGACCTGCAGACCGTTCGGCCCATAATCCTTGAAGCGCGTGGGCTCCAGCATCTGGTTCAGATGGCGTTCCAGCGCGGCGCGGTCGGTCATGGCTTGAGAGGTGTGGGGTGTTGAAACGGCTCTGGCTGATTTTCGCGCAGGCGGTCACGGTGGCGCTGGGCGTGGTCTTCGTGCTGGCGACGCTGAAGCCGCAGTGGCTGCAGCAGGCGCGCTGGCGTCCCGCCCCGGTCGCCGAAACGGCGCGCGAAATCGCATTGCCCCCCGCGCCGCCCTCGCCCGCCGCCTCGGTGATGCGCACCGGCTTCGCGCAGGCCGCGCGCGCCGCGGCGCCGGCCGTCGTCAGCATCACGGCCAGCAAGGCGCCGTCGCGTGCGCCGGGCCGCGCCCGTGAACAAGGCTTTCCGTTCAACTTCCCTTTCGGTCCGCGCTCGCCGCATGGCACACCGCAGCTGGGGCTGGGCTCGGGCGTCATCATCTCGGGCGACGGCGTGCTGCTGACCAACAACCACGTGGTGGATGGCGCCTCCGACATCGAGGTGCAGCTGACCGACGGCCGCCAGGCGCGCGCCGAGTTGATCGGCACCGACCCCGAGACCGACCTGGCCGTGCTGAAGATCGCCCTGCCCAACCTGCCGGCGGTGCCGCTGGGCGACGCGGCCAGCCTGCAGGTGGGCGATGCGGTGCTGGCCATCGGCAACCCGTTCAACGTGGGCCAGACGGTCACCTCGGGCATCGTGTCGGCGCTGGGCCGCAATCAGCTGGGCATCAACACCTTCGAGAACTTCATCCAGACCGACGCGGCCATCAACCCCGGCAACTCGGGCGGCGCGCTGGTGGATGCGGATGGCCGGCTGGTGGGCATCAACACGGCCATCTTCTCGCGCAGCGGTGGTTCGCTGGGCATAGGCTTTGCGATCCCGGTGGACGTGGCACGCCAGGTCGCCACCGCCATCCTGAAGGACGGCGCCGTGTCGCGCGGCTGGATAGGCGTGCAGACGCGCGAGCTGACGCCCGAGCTGGCCGAGGCGCTGAAGCTGGGCGACGCCAGGGGCGTGCTGATCGGCGGTGTCGTCAATGACGCACCCGCCGCCAAGGCCGGCATCAAGCCGGGCGACGTGCTGACCCGCGTGGGCGAGCGCACGGTGACGTCGCCGGCGGAGCTGCTGGCCAGCGTCGCGGCGCTGAAGCCGCGCAGCCAGGTCGAGGTCGCCGTTCAGCGCAGCGGCAAGGCCATGAGCTTCCAGCTCGCCGTGGCCCAGCGACCGAAGCCGCAGCAGCCCGACGCGGACGAGTGATCAGCCGGCGTCTTGCGGCGGGTCGGCGTCGGGCGCCTTGGTCGCACGGATGAAGAAGCCGGCGGCGAACAGGCCCAGCTCGTAGAGCAGGCACATCGGGATGGCCAGCGCCAGCTGCGACACGATGTCCGGCGGCGTGATGATGGCCGCGATGACGAAGGCGATGACGATGAAGTAGCCGCGCCATTCGCGCAGCTTGTCCACCGACACGATGCCCATGCGCGCCAGCACGACGACGACGACCGGCACCTCGAAGGCCGCGCCGAAGGCGATGAACATGTTCATGACGAAGCCCAGGTAGGCCTCGATATCAGGCGCCGCCGTGATGCTCTTGGGCGCAAAGCTCTGGATGAACTTGAAGACCTGGCCAAAGACGAAGAAGTAGCAGAAGGCCACGCCGGCGAAGAACAGCAGCGTGCTGGAGATCACCAGCGGCAGCACCAGCCGCTTCTCGTGCGAATACAGGCCGGGCGCGACAAAGGCCCAGGCCTGGTAGAGCACGATGGGCAGCGCCAGCAGGAAGCCGGCCAGCATCGTGATCTTGATCGGCACGAAGAACGGCGCGATGACGTTGGTGGCGATCATCTTGGTGCCTTCGGGCAGATGGGCCACCAGCGGGGCCGCCAGCAGGTCGTAGAGCTGGCCGGGGCCGGGGTAGATGCACAGCGCACCGAAGCAGACGGCGATCGCGATGACGGCGCGCAACAGCCGGTCGCGCAGCTCCATCAGGTGGGAGACGAAGGGCTGCTCGGTGCCGGCCAGCTCGTCGTGGTCGGGTTTCTGGAAAGAGCTCACAGCTTCCTGGGGGGACGGAAGCGCGCCACGCGGGCCGCGCCGGACTGGGTGTGGCGGCGCACGCCGGACTTCTGCTTGAACCACAGCGGCGTGGCACCGCGCTTCAGGCGCCAGTTCTTCTTCGGGTGGCGGTACTCGGGCGGCAGCGGCGTGTAGCCCAGCGAGCCGTCTGACTCGCCGGTCGCATCGCTCCAGGTCTGGTTCAGCGCCTGCGTGGCGGAGTCCACCTCCTGCCGCACCGTCTGCTCGACATCGTTCACCGCGGTCTGGAACTGGGTCTTCATCTTCTGAAGCTCCTCCAGCTCGATGGAGCGGTTGACCTCGGCCTTCACGTCCGCCACGTAGCGCTGCGCCTTGCCCAGCAGCGTACCCACCGTGCGGGCGACGCGGGGCAGCTTCTCGGGGCCGATGACGATCAACGCCACCGCACCGATCAGCGCGATCTTGTCAAAGCCGAAATCCAGCACTCGGCGTCAGCTCAGGACTTGGTCTTGGCGTCGACGTCGACGGTGTTGGGGTCGCTGGCCTTGTTGGCGGTGACCTGCTGGTTGGGCGAGACGGGCGCGTCGGTCGAACCGTCCTTCATGCCGTCCTTGAAACCCTTGACCGCGGCGCCGAGGTCGGAACCGACGTTGCGCAGCTTCTTGGTGCCGAAGATGGCGATGACGACGACGAGGACGATCAGCCAGTGCCAAATACTGAATGAACCCATGATGCTTGCTCCTTGTGGACTGGCTCAAATTCTAGGTGAGGGGCAACCCTCAGCCTTTCAACCATGGACGGGGCCCGCCCATGACGTGCAGATGCAGGTGGTACACCTCCTGACCGCCGTCAGGACCGGTGTTGATGACGTGGCGGAAGCCGTTGGTGACGCCCAGCTCCTTCATCAGCCGCGGGCCCAGCGCGGTCATCTTGCCCAGCAGCTGGCTCTCGACCTCGGTCACGTCGGCCATCGAGGCGATGTGGCGCTTGGGGATGATGAGCACATGTACCGGCGCCCAGGGGTGGATGTCGTGGAAGGCGAAGACGTCTTCGTCCTCGTAGACCTTCTTGCTCGGGATCTGGCCGGCGACGATCTTGCAGAAGATGCAG
>CAMLKW010000160.1 GCA_946480605.1 uncultured Roseateles sp.
TCGGCGGGCCACATTCTCCAGTTATGGACTGTCTACTTCTGGGGGAAGCTTACGCCTTGGCGGGCGCGTCGGCGATCAAAAGGGGGCCGAGCGAGGCCATGCGGAGGTCGGACATCGGCGGAATTTTAGAATCGCTCGTTTTCACGGAAGGGCAGCGATGGCGATCTACCAGCTCGACGAGCATGTGCCCGACGTGGCCGACACGGCCTGGGTGGCCGACAGCGCCGAGGTCATCGGCCGCGTGACGCTGGGCGAGGGCGTCAGCGTCTGGTTCAACGCCGTGCTGCGCGGCGACAGCGACACGCTGACCATCGGCGCCGGCAGCAACATCCAGGACGGCTCGGTGCTGCATGCGGACCACGGCTTCCCGCTGGTGCTGGGGCAGAACGTCACCGTGGGCCACCAGGTCATGCTGCACGGCTGCACGGTCGGTGACGAAAGCCTGATCGGCATCGGCGCGGTGGTCTTGAATGGCGCCCGCATCGGCCGCAACTGTGTGGTCGGCGCTGGCGCGCTGGTCACCGAGGGCAAGGAGTTTCCGGACGGCACGCTGATCGTCGGCGCGCCGGCCAAGGTCGTGCGCGAGCTGAGCGAGGCGCAGATCGCCGGTCTCAAGGCCAGCGCGGCCCATTACGTCAACAACGGCCGTCGCTATGCCGGCGGCCTGAAAAGAATCCGATGAGCGAACTGCATAAATTCCTGTTCGACGGCCTGCCGGTGCGCGGCATGCTGGTGCGCCTGACCGGTGCCTGGCAGGAGGTGCTGAGGCGCCGCGAGCCGGGCCAGGAATACCCACCCGAGCTGCGCGACCTGCTGGGCGAGATGAGCGCTGCGGCCGTGCTGATGCAGGCCAACATCAAGTTCAACGGCGCGCTGGTGCTGCAGGTGATGGGCGACGGCCCGGTCAAACTGGCCGTGGCCGAAGCCCAGCCGGACCTGAGCTTCCGCGCGACCGCCAAGTGCGTCGGCACGGTGGAGCCCGGCGCGACGCTGGAGGCTATGGTCAACCTGCGCGGCCAGGGCCGCTGCGCGATCACGCTGGACCCGAAGGACAAGTTTCCCGGCCAGCAGCCCTACCAGGGCGTCGTGCCTCTGCACGGCGACCAGCGCGAGCCGCTGCAGAAGATGAGCGAGGTGCTGGAGCACTACATGCTGCAGTCCGAGCAACTGGACACCAAGCTCGTGCTGGCCGCCAACGGCGACATCGCTGCGGGCCTGCTGATCCAGCGCCTGCCCGTCGAGGGCGAGGGCAACCTGGAAGGGCGCCGCAACGAAGACGACATCGGCCTGTCGGACGCCTACAACCGCATCAGCATCCTGGCCGCCACGCTGACCGCCGACGAACTGCTGACGCTGGACGCCGACACCATCCTGCGCCGGCTGTTCTGGGAGGAGACCGTGACGCGCTTCGAGCCGCAGGCGCCGCGCTTCGCCTGCACCTGCTCGCGCGAGCGCGTAGGCCAGATGCTGCGCGGCCTGGGCCGCGAGGAGATCGACAGCGTGCTGGCCGAGCGGGGCGATGTCGAGATCGGCTGCGACTTCTGCGGCCGTCACTACCGCTTCGACGCGGTGGACGTGGGCGCGCTGTTCACGCCCGGCGGCAACCCGCCCGAGGGCGCCGCGGGCGGCAGCCTGCAGTAGCGCTGCCACAGCCCTGCGCAGTTTTGTGGGGGCCTTGAACGATCGGCGTTGACGCCAGCGGCTGCGGGGACGAACTTGCTTCCAGGTCCTGTTGCAGGGCGGGGAGCGTTCGATGTCGGATCAGAAAGGCGGCGTGGGGACCTTCGGCTGGGCCAGCGCTGCGGCGCTGGTGGCCTTTGTCGCCAGTACCTACCTGCCGCAGCAGGCCTACGACGCCTTGCGCCCAGTGGAGCGGCAGGCCACGCCTGCCGTGCCGGTGGTCGATGCCGACGTGCACGCGCGGCTGTGGGAGGACCCGGTGCAGGCGCTGCGGCGGCACGATGCGGAGCGCGTCGAGCGCTGCGCACGAGAGAAGGGCAGGCAGCGCGTCGAGAGTCACGATTGCGGCGCGCTGCTGGAGGGGCGCATGCCCGAGCGGCTGCTGCGGCGGCTGGACAAGGACCGCAATGCCAGGCTGAGCGACAGCCTGATCCTCATCGCACTGATGCCGGGGGCGGACTCGGTCGGCGCGGAGGAGGCCCGTCGGCGCCTGCGCTACGCGACGCTGGCCGGCCTGATGGCGCAGGCCTATGTGCCGGACCATCCCGAGCGGCTGGGGCTGCTGGAGTTCCGCACGTTGGACGTGCGCACGCCGACGACCGGGGCGACGGCCGCGTCGGGGCCGCTGGTGCGCGCCCTGAACAGCTCGGAGGAACTGGCGGGGCGGCTTGAGCGGCAGCGCGACGGGCTGGTGATGCCGGTGCTGTACGAAACCCTGTCGCGGCGGCGGCTGGCGCGCGAAGGGGGCGATCAAGACGCGCGATCGCAACGCTACGGCCAGGTCGCGGTGCTGTGGGTGGATGAGACGCTGCTGCCGTCGCGCAAGTTCGACTCACTGGCCCGGCTGGTGGACGGCCTGCTGGGCGACGCCGCCTGGGCCGATGTGCGGGCCATGGCCGGCTCGACGGAGTCGCCGCAATCGCCGCGCGAGCAGCCCCGGCTGGCCGTCATCGGGCCGTCGTCCACCGACGCGCTGCGCACCGCAATCGCGGACCTGCGCTGCGCGGCCGAGCGCCGCAACACGAGGGACAGGGCCCGCAGCCTGCCGGTCTGCGGGGACGACACCGCATCCGACCTCGATCCCGATGCGATCGGCGGCTACCGGCTGCTGGCCGACGCGCGCTACTACAACACCGCCTCCACGGCGCCCGGCGGCCTGCTGGCGGAACTGCAGGACCAGAAGCTGGAAACCTACGTCAGCGAGCAGTTCCGCCGCATCAACCTGAGCCCGGACCAGCCGCCGGTGCGGCTGATCCGCACCATCGCCACCGACAACGAGCTGATCAAGCGGCTGGTGACGGAGCTGCACCTGCGCCTGCCCGGCAACAAGCCGCGCCGGCTGGTCATCGTGGCCGAGCGCGACAGCCTGTACTCGCAGTCGCTGGTCGCTGAACTGCAGCGTCGGCTGAAGGACGACGGGCTGCTGTCGTTCAGCGTGGTCTATTTCTTCCGCGGGCTGGACGGCATGACCGGCCGCGACAAGCCCGGTGCGTCCGGGCCTGCGGCCGAGGCGGGCAAGCAGCCGCCAGCCCGCCCGGCCACCGCCGAATGGGCGGAGGGCAGTCACCAGCTCGACTATCTGCGCCGCATCGGTCAGGCCTTGCACGATGCGCAGACCGAACCCAACGCCGTGCCCATCGGCGCCATCGGCATCTTCGCCAACGATGTGCACGACAAGCTGCTGATCCTGCAGGCCTTGCACGCCGAGTTCTCGGACAAGACCTTCTTCACGACCGACATCGATGCGCGCTTCCTGCATCCCAAGGTGCAGGATTTCACCCGCAACCTCATCGTGGCCAGCAGCCTGCCGCTGGCCTTCCATGCGTCGCCATCGGCCAGCGGCGTGCTGCTGCAGGACGGCACGCCGGCTCTGCGCGACAGCTATCAGGCCTCGGCCTACCTGGCCGCGCGCCACGCCGGCTGCGCGACCGAGGAATGCCGGTCGCTGGAGCGGGACGCCGGCCTCGAACCGCTGGACGAGCCCTCGGTCTACGAGGTCGGCCGCGACCGCGCCGTGCCGCTGAGCGGCTACGCCCAGCGGCCACGGCCGCTGCTGGCCAGCAACCTGCTCGCCGCCGCGGTGCTGGGCGGCGTCATCGCGCTGGGCCTGCTGGTCTGGCCCTCCACGCCGTCGTTGCGACGCGCACGGCGCGCCTTCCTGTTCAAGCCTGACACGCAGACCCGGCGGCTCGACATGGCCAGCTTCGTGCTCGCCACCCTGCAGATCGCCGTGCTGGCCTTCGTGCAGGTCAACCTGATCGAGTTCGCCCAGCCCAACGCGGTCAACTTCGTCCACATGCTGTGGCTGGGCAGCCTGGGGGGCTTCGCCGCCGTGCTGGCCATGCTGCCGGCGGTGATGGCCGCCACACCGGCCGAGACTGCCGCCGCCGATGCCGAGCCGCGCCTGAACCGGCTGCACATCGGCATGCTGTTCGCGCTCGTGGCCGGCTGGGTCTGGCTGGCCTGGCCGCAGGCGACGCCCGGCGGTCGGGGCTGCTCGGACTGCGAGCCCGTGCTGTGGTTCCAGGGGGTCAGCGCCTGGCCCTCCCACCTGTTGCACCTGCTGGCCATGGTCGTCACGGTGGCCGCTTTCGACCAGGTCTGGACCGGCACGCGGCGCGCGCTGCGCCGTGATGGCCGCTGGCTGCGCATCGAAGACCGGCAGGTGCCGGGCCTGGTGCAGCCGACGCCCGGGCGGCTCATCAACTTCTGGTGCGAGCACTTCAGCGTGATGTTCTGGCCGTCGAGGACGGCGCGGCCCGGCTTCAGCTGCGATGCGCAGCGCCTGTGGCTGGAGTACGGCTGGCGCGGCCAGAGCCAGGCCCGCGCCGCACGCATCCTGTGCTGGCTGCTGTTGACGGTGGGCGCCGTGGCCCTGCTTTTCTTCAGCATGAGCGAGGGGCAGTTGCCGGAGATCCCGGTGCGCGGTGCCCAGCACCGGCAGATGGTGAGCACCACGCTCTACGCGCTGGTGCTGCTGGTGCCGCTGCTGATCGTGGCCGTGGGGGATGCCACCGTGAGCCTGCTGATCTTCGTGCGGCATCTGAATGCGGGCCGCAGCTACTACCCGGCTCCGACGCTGGAGGCGGCGGCGAACGCGCTGGGGCCGCAGCATCGCGACCTGTGGCTGACCCGGCTGGCTGCCCGCCCCAAGGACCGCCGTGATGGCTTGCCGGCGCCCGATGACACGCCGCGTGAGCACACGCTGCTGGACCCCTGGATCGACGTGCAGTTGGTGGCCCGCCGCAGCCAGCACATCGCCCGGCTGGTGTACTGGCCCTTCCTGGTGCTGGCGCTGCTGGTGGTGGCGCGCAGCCGCGGCTTCGACAACTGGTCGCTGACGCCCGCCATCGCCACCGGCCTCAGCGTCTACGTCGCGGCGCTGATCGCGCTGACGCTGGCGCTGAAGCAGGCCTGCGAGCAGACCCGGCAGCGCGCACTGGAAGCGATGCGCGGCGACCTGCGCTGGCTGCAGGGCTGCGCAGCGCTGCGCCCCTTGAGCGACCCGTTCAAGCAGCTGATCGCCGGGGTCGAAGGCACGCAGACCGGCGCGTTCGCGCCATTCCTGGAGCAGCCCTTGCTGCGGTCGCTGCTGGTGACTCTGGGCGGTGCCGGTGGCACCCAGCTGTTCGACCAGTTGCTGCGCTGACCCGGTGCCGAGTCGCCCGCGAGCAACGTTCATCGTGCTTTGTGGGGAGGCACGCGGCCCTGGTGATTGACTCGGCACCGCCAAGCTGAGACCTTGTCCGCCGGCCCGTTGTCGCATGGGCCAGGAGCGGCGAATGGCGGACTCCAAGGGCGGCTTCGGCGGTTTTCCCTGGGCCAGCGCGGCGGTGCTGGTGGCTTTCGTGGCCAGCACGCAGCTGGTGCCTCATGCCTTCGAGCCGCTGCGGCCCGCCGAGAAACCTCGCGCCCAGGCGCCGCTGGATCCCGAACTGGAGGTGAACGCCCGGCTGTGGGAAGACCCCTTCGCCGCGCTGCGCCGCGACGAAGCCGAACGCGGCGAGCGCTGCGAGCGCGTGCGCAAGCAGTCGCCCCAGCGCGGTGACTGCCGCGACGGTGTGGCCGAGGCGCGCAACCCGCGCGAGATGCTGGCCAAGCTGGACCGCGACCACGACCAGCGCCTGGACGACACCCTCATCGTGCTGGGCCTGCTGCCCGGTGCGGACTTCGTCGGCGCCGAGGAGGCGCGCCGGCGCGTGCGCTACGCGGCGCTGGCGGGCCTGCAAGCCATGGACTACGTCCCGGACAACGCCGAGCGCCTGAGCCTGCTGGAGTTCGACCTGCTGGCGCCGCCGCCGGCGAGCGCGCCGGCCAGCGAGCCGGCGCGGCTGCGGCCGCCGTTCGTGGTGCCCTACGAGCTGTTGTCGCTGCGCACGGGCCACCGCGACAAGCCGGGCGGGCGCGCCGGCAGTGCCAGCCGCTATGCCCAGGTGGCCGTGCTGTGGGTGGACGAGAACGCGCTGCCCCACCGCAAGCTCGATGCGCTGGCCCAGCTGACCCAGCAGCTGATGGGCACGCAGGCGCTTGACATTGCCAGCTTCAAGTACAGCCAGGGCGGCGGCCAGCCCAGCCTGGCCGTCATCGGCCCCTCGTCCACCGACGCGCTGCGTCTGGCGCTGGCCGACCTGCGCTGTGCGGCCGACCGCAGCGGCAGCCCCTCCGCCGCGACGGCCGCGGCGGCGCGCTGCGCGGTGCCCGGCCTGCAGCGCCAGTCGGGCCTGGCGCCCGAGGTGCTGGAGGGCTACCGGCTGCTGTCGCGGGCCGAGTTCTACAACTCGGCCTCCACGGCGCCCAACCGCATGCTGGCCGAGCTGAACAAGCAGGACCTGGATGCCTTCGTCACCGAGCAGTTCAAGCGCATCACCGGTGACAGCGGCGTGGTGCAGCTGCAGCGCACGGTGGGCAACGACGGCGAGCTGATCCGCAAGCTGGACGCCGAGATCCGGCTGCGGCTGTCGGCGGACGGCAGGCGCCGCGTGGTGGTCGTCGCGGAGCGCGACTCGCTGTACGCGCAGTCGCTGGTGGCCGAGCTGAAGCACCGACTGGCGCAGGGCGGGGAGGACCGGCTGCAGCTGGAGGTCGTCTACTTCTTCCGCGGCCTGGACGGCGTGACCACGCGCGAGGCGAGTACCGCCGCGCCGGCCAAGGCCGCCGCGCTGGAGTGGCCCGAAAGCCGAGACCAGCTGGACTACCTGCGCCGCCTGGGCGCGGACCTGAAGCGCAGCGAGATCGACGTGGGCCGGCCGCAGATCGGCGCCGTCGGCATCTTCGCGACCGACGTGCACGACAAGCTGCTGGTGCTGCAGGCGCTGCACGAGGACTTCCCCGACAAGATGTTCTTCACCACCGACATGGACGCCCGCTACCTGCACCCGCGCACGCAGGCGTTCACGCGCAACCTGGTGGTTGCCAGCAGCCTGCCGCTGGCCTTCTACGCGCCGCCGGCCGCGGTCCGGGGCGGTGCCGAGGCCGTCAACCTGCAGGCCGGCACGCCGCCGCTGCGCGACATCTACCAGACCAGCACCTACGCCGCCGCGCGCCGCGCCGCTTGCCGCGACGAAGCCTGCAAGCAGCGCGAGCGCGCCGCGCTGGACCTGGCGTTGGGCAGCCCGTCGCTGTACGAGGTGGGTCGCAGCAGCGCCGTGCCGCTGGCCGGCTATGCGCTGGAGGCGCGGACCGCCGCCAGCGGTGCCGGGCGGGTTCTGGTGGCGGTGCTGATGGTCGGGCTGACCGGCACGCTGCTGCTGGTCTGGCCGTCCACGCCGGCAATCCGTGAGGCACGCCGTGTGTTCCTGCGCGAACCCACGCTGGCCAACCAGCCGCAGATGGACATGACCGCCATCGTGCTGGTGGCCTTGCACGCGGGGCTGTTCTCCTACGTGCTGGCCAGCCTCATCGAGTTCGTGCTGCCCAGTCGGCTGGACTTCATCCATGCGCTGCTGCTGGCCAGCCTGGCGGCGTTCGGCGCGCTGCTGGCCGTGCTGCCGGCACTGCTGTCGGCCCGCCGCGAGCAGCCGGCGCCGCCCGACCAGGCGGCCGGCCTGGACCGGCTGCACCTGGTGGTGCTGGCCATGGTGGCCGGCGTGTGGCTGTGGCTGGCCTGGCCCGCCAGCGGCTGGCGCGGCGCGCTCAGCTGCAGCACTTGCGAGCCGGTGGCCTGGCTGGAGGGCGTCAGCGCCTGGCCGTCGCACCTCATCCACCTGCTGGCGCTGTTCGCCATCCTGTGGACGCTGGACTGGGCCTGGGCCAGCACGCTGCAACTGCTGCGCGAGGACTCCGACTGGCTGCACCTGCCGCGACCGCAACCGCAGCCGGTGGTGCGCAGCAATCTGCGCGGCCTGGTGCGCGGCTGGTTCGAGCACGTCAGCGTGCTGTTCTGGAAGCCGGGCGTGGGCTACAGCTGCGATTTCGCCCAGCTGTGGCAGGAATACGGCGAACGCGGCGAGGCCCGGCCGCGCGCGGCGCGCACGCTGGTGTGGTTTGCGCTGACCCTCGCGCTGGTGGGCCTGCTGTTCCTGGGCCTGTCGGAAGGCCAGATCCCCGAGGTGCCGGTGCGCGGCGACGAGCACCGCCAGATGGTGAAGGCCACGCTGTACGTGATCCTGCTGCTGCTGCCGCTGCTCATCGTCGCGGTGGGTGACGCGACGGTGCTGCTGCTGCGCTTCGTGCGCCACCTGAACGCCGGCCGCAGCTTCTACCCGGACGCGACCATCGCGGTGTTCGCCCGCTCGCTGGGCGAGGAGCACCAGGCGCTGTGGTCGCAGCGCTTCCGCGCGCGGCCCGAGGAGCGCAGCAAGGACGGCGGCGGCTTTGCGATGCACACGCTGCTGGACGACTGGATCGACGTGCAGGTGGTGGCCCGGCGCAGCGCGCCCATCGCGCGGCTGGTCATCGGGCCCTTCGTCGTGCTGGCGCTGCTGGTGGTGGCGCGCAGCCGGCTGTTCGACAACTGGGCGCTGACGCCGGCCATCGCCATCGGCGTGAGCTTCTACGTCGTCACGCTGATCGGGCTGACCGTGCTGCTGAAGCAGTCGGCCGAGGCCACGCGCAAGCGCGCGCTCGAGTCGATGCAGGCCGACCTGCGCTGGCTGGCCGGCAGTGGCAAGCCGCTGTCGGAGCTGGTGGAGCCGTTCAAGCGCCTGATCGCGCAGGTGGAGAACAACCAGCACGGTGCGTTCGCGCCGTACTTCGACCAGCCGCTGCTGAAGGCCATGCTGGTGCCGCTGGGCGGCGCTGGCGGCACGCAGCTGTTCGACTACCTGCTGCTCGGGCGTTGAACGGCCGCGATGGCGGCGGCCAGGCGCTCGGCTTGGTTGCCGGCGATGTCCACCCAGGCGGCGTTGCCCGCCGTCAGCGTCGCACGCAAGCGCGCATCGAAAACCGCGCGCACGCCGGGTCCGTCGCGCAGGAAGCCGTCGGCCTCCCAGGGCAGGTCGGGCGCGCACAGCAGCGTCAGGTCGCAGCGGCGCTGGAAAGCGAGCGCTTCCGCGGTCAGCGAGTCATCGTCGAAGTAGTGCTCGCTGCACAGTGCGGTGATCAGCGGCGTGGTGTCGCAGATCACCAGCGTGTGCTGGCGCCAAGCCGTCTCGATGCGCGCCGCCTGCTCGGCGGCGATGTGGGCCTGCTCGGGTTGCTGCGGCGTGCGGCCGTGGGCGTCGCACCACTCGCGCAGGTACTCGGTGACGAGGCCGGCGCTGAAGTGCTTCGCCAGCGCCTCGGCCAGCGTGGACTTGCCGGTGCATTCGGCGCCCAGCAGCGAAACGATCAAGCCTGCCTCCAGGCGCGCCAGCCGATGACGCTCATCGGAATGAAGGCGGCGTAGAGGATGACCGTCAGCCAGTAGCCCTTGAGGCCGAACAGCACGACGCTGACGACGTTGACGACGATCCACGTGGGCCAGTTCTCTTCGTACTTGCGCGCCAGCAGCCACTGGCCCAGCAGGCTGGCGACGGTCGGGAAGGCATCCCAGTAGGGCAGGGGACTGTCGGTGACGTGATCGAGGAACAGGCCCAGCAGCGGCCATGCGGCCAGCGTCAGCAGCGCGGGCTTCAGCAGGCCGCGCAGGCCCAGACGCCTCACCGTGAGCGCATCGCCGTCGCGCGTGCGGCCGAAGCGCCATTGCCACAGGCCCCACACGGCCAGCGCGGCGAACAAGAGCTGCAGCGCGGCTTCGCCGTACAGCTTGCCGTCCCAGAACAGGCCGAAGTACAGCAGCGAGCTGACCAGCGCCAGTGGCCAGGCCAGCAGCTTGACCCGCATATTGCAGACGACCATCCAGACCGCCAGCACGAAGGCCACCAGCTCCAGCCAGGAAATGGGGCTGCCGAAGGCGGTGAAAGCCGGCGCCAGCAGCGCCGCCCAGGCGGTCGCGATCATCAGCGCGAGGCCGCTGAGGCGGCCGGGCGAACCGGTGCCAGCGGCACGAAGACCTCGTCGGCCTTGATCATGCCCAGCTCGAAGCGGGCCTTCTCCTCGACCATCTCCAGGCCTTCGCGCAGGTCGCGCAGTTCGGCCTGCAGCTGGTCGTTGCGTGCGCGCGCCTGGTCGTTGTCGGCCCGCGCCGCCGCCACCTCCTCCCGGAGATGTGCGACGTAAGGAAGACTGCCCCGGCCCA
Organism: uncultured Roseateles sp.; assembly: GCA_946480605.1. The sequence continues at coordinate 10,298 of CAMLKW010000160.1, forward strand.
CCCAGAGCTGGGCTTGAATGGCGATCAGGAAGACCGCCAGGACCAGGGCCAACGCCTTCAAGCGCGTTTACTTGAGGTTGTAGAACGCGGCACGGCCGGGGTACACCGCCACGTCGCCCAGGTCTTCCTCGATGCGCAGCAGCTGGTTGTACTTGGCCATGC
>CAMLKW010000161.1 GCA_946480605.1 uncultured Roseateles sp.
AGTCGTGGCCGCGCCGGCCGCGCCGGCCAGCAGCAGCGCGGCCAGGGCCGCGGGGGTCTTCAGAGTCAGCATGTCGTCTCCATGGTTTTGGTGGGGAAAAAATCCCGGAACGAGGCGACGACGAACTGCTGTCGGTCGCCGAAAGTGAAAGCGCTTTCTGAAAGCGCTTTCAACAAACGGCGCGACATTAGGGGTCTTGCAAAAGGCTGTCAATGTGGACTGCCCTGCCCCTACCTCGAAGCGAGGGGGAAGGCGTGGGGCTGTGTAGAAGCCGCCGCGAAAGCCGCTGGACGCGGCCAGGCGCGAAGTGGCCCGAGGCACAGGCCCGGCGGCGAACGGGCGGCGGCGAGTGCTGCTCCCCCTCAGTTCATGCGGATCTTGAGGACCTGGCCCGCGACGGGCGTCAGCAAGGCCTGCTCGAACCTGGGCGGGCCGAAGCTGCCCATGGCGTTGTTGGAGAAGCCATAGGGCTCGGTCGGCATGCCGGTGGGGTCCATGTCCACGCGGCCATTGGCGTTGGCATCCTGGAACAGGGTCAGCGCCAGCGGGCCGCGGGGCAGGTTCTTCAACACCACGCTGAGCCTGCCGCCGACGGCCTCGGCGCCGAGCGGAAAGCGGTGCGCGGCCTGGGGCTGGCGCAGCCAGCCGGCCGGTTCGGTGAAGACGGCCACCACCAGCGTGGCGCCCTGCAGGCGGCTGGTGTCCAGGCCTTCGACCTCGAGCGTGACATCGGCGGCATGGCTGCACAACGGCAGGACGGCCAGCAGCGCGATGGCAAGGGCTTGTTTCATTGCAGTCTCCAGATTCAGCAGTGGGAATGGCTGAATGATGGAAACCCCGTCGCCAGCGCGCGAGCGCGCTGCGATGGGCGGGCGCCGGACGGCGCCAGCGACCGGCGAACGGCGTCAGCCGCGGCGCTTCTGCACCGCCGCCGCCAGTTCGCGCAGCAGCGGCTCGGTCTGTGCCCAGCCCAGGCAGGCGTCGGTGATGGACACGCCGGGCTTCAGGTCGGCCTTGGTCTGGCCCGCGGCCAGGTCTTGCCGGCCGGGCTGCAGATGGCTTTCGATCATGACCCCAGTGATGCGCGCGTCGCCGCCGGCGATCTGGCCGGCCACGTCATGGCCCACGTCGACCTGGCGCTCGTACTTCTTGCTGGAGTTGGCGTGCGAGAAGTCGATCATGACCTGCTCGCGCAGGCCCGAGGTCTTCAGCGCCTCGCAGGCCGCGTTCACCGAGGCTGCGTCGTAGTTGGGTGCCTTGCCGCCGCGCAGGATGACGTGGCAGTCCTCGTTGCCGCGGGTCTCGAAGATGGCGGCCGTACCCATCTTGGTCATGCCCATGAAGGCATGGGCCGAGCGCGCGGCCAGCACGGCGTCGCTGGCGACCTTGATGCCGCCGTCGGTGCCGTTCTTGAAGCCCACCGGGCAGCTCAGGCCCGACGCCAGCTGGCGGTGACTCTGGCTCTCGGTGGTGCGCGCGCCGATGGCGCCCCAGGCGATCAGGTCGGAGATGTACTGCGGCGACAGCAGGTCCAGGAACTCGGTGCCCGCCGGCAGGCCCAGCGCCGTCACGTCCAGCAGCAGCTGGCGGGCCAGGCGCAGGCCCTCGTTCATGTGGAAGCTGCCGTCCAGGTGCGGGTCGTTGATGTAGCCCTTCCAGCCCACCGTCGTGCGCGGCTTCTCGAAGTAGACGCGCATGACGACCAGCAGGTCGCGCTTGAGTTCGTCGCGCGCCACCTTCAACAGCCGGGCGTAGTCCATCGCCTGGTCGTGGTCGTGGATGGAGCAGGGCCCGACGATGACAAGCAGCCGGTCGTCGCGTCCGTGCAGCACGTCGCTGATCTCGCGGCGCGCCTCTTCCACCAGCTCCAGCGTCGCGTCCGGGATGGGCAGCTCTTCCAGCAGCAGCGCCGGGCTGATCAGCGCGCGCACGGCACCGATGCGGGTGTCGTCGGTGCGGGTGGTGTCGCGGGTCTCGTCGCGGGAACCCGCTTCGCGGTCGTGTTGCGGGTCGTCAAGGGGTTTCATGTGCCGGACTCCGAATAGAGCCTGAGATTGTCACCGCTTGACGTCACCCCTGTCCGCCGGTCGGCTGCATCTTCTCGCCGCAGCCCTGGCAGAAGCGCGCATCCGGCAGATTCTTGGCGCCGCAATGTCGGCAGAACATCAGCTTGGGCGCGTCGCCACCAACGTGCGACGTCAGCAGCGCAGCCGCTTCGCCCGGCAACGCCGGCATCGCAACCGCGGAGTTCAGCGCCCGCTCCGCGTGGGCCAGGGCGGCGATGCGGCTCAGATCTTCGGCGCTGTCCGGCGCGACCAGGCTGGCTCGTGCGCGGCCGAACTCGCTCAGGTGCCGTCCCAGTTCGCGCGCCTCGGCGTCTGTCGAGAACATGGCAGTCACCTGACGGACGCCGTCCTTGCCGAACACCACCGACTCAAGACGCGCACGCCAGACCCGCAGCGTCATGGCTTCGGTACGCACGATCTGGTTGCTGGTCTGCACCTTGGCCGTGAGCTGGTTGCCCGTGCCCACGCTGGCGGTCTGGTAGGTGCCCTCCATCTCCACCCAGGTCACCACCGACTGGAAATCGAAGCGCCCCCACAGCTGGGCCGAGGAGCGGAAGCAGAAACCCGCCACCACCAGGAAGATCGACGACGCGCCGAACAGATGCAGCGGCAGGGCTTCGCCGTCCAACGCCAGCATGCGCCGCGCGAACAGAACGGCACACACGGTGGCCACCAGCACCAGTGCCAGCGCATAGAGATCCAGGCCGGCCAGGAAGCGGTGCCGTTGTGAGCCCAGCGCCTGCCCGAGAGTGGCCGGCACGGTGCGTGGCAGCGGGATGGGCTGCGACTCTTCCAGCAACTCGCCATTGAAGGGGCCGGCGTGCAGCTCTGGCTGGATGACGGGCGTGGCACGCGCGTAGCGGCGGTTGGGGATGCGCTCCGTCCACTGCTCCTGCATGTGGCGCTCCAGCTCGTCCAGCAACAGGCTGGGCGGCACGTTCAGCGACAGGCGCAACTGCTCGGCGCTGGTCTGCGTCGCCGGTGGCGGCGAGACCTGCTGCAGCGCGGCCAGCAGCAGCAGTCCGCAGGCCAGCGTGCCGGAGATCAGCAACATCAAGGTCTGCGGCGCCAGCGAGAAGGGCAGCACCGGCAGACCCTTGCTGGCCATGCCAACCACGGCCGGGCCCACCACGGCGGCCGCGATCAGAAGCACCAGGGTCTTGGTGCTGAAGCCGGCCCGGTTGCCGCCCAGGAAGGGGCGCAACAGGAAAAACAGCCCGAACAGGAAGTAGGCCGCGGACAGCAGGGGCCGGCTCGCCTCGGTGCTGAACAGTCCCCAGGCCAGCACAAAGCTCAGCGTCGCCGCCAGCATGCTGCACAGATTGAAGAAGGCACTGCGGGCCTGCTGCTGCACCGACATCGGCGCCGTGATGAGCTGGGGCACCCAGTGGTACAGCACACCGTCGATCGCGCCCGAAGGCTCGGGATAGGGCAAGGCGCCCTCGCGGAGCAGGCGCTTGATCCAGTCGGCCGACGGCGAGTTGCCGGTGGCCGTCGGCGGAATCTCCGGTGCCAGCGAATGCGGGCGGCCACGTCCGAAGAAGAAGCGCAGACGCTTCAGCGCCACGCCAGCAGCCAGCAGGCCGGCAAACAGTAGAGCCAGTCCGACCCCCAGCGAGATCGGCGCCAGGGTGTGCCGCACGACGACCAGCGTGTACAAGCCGCCCGCGAGCAGCGCTGCGCTGCAGATCAGCAGCAGCAGGTTCTGGACCTTGTAGGGATTCGGCAATTCCAGCGTCGTCCCGGCAGAGCTGTAGTCGTAGCTCACGGTAACCTCCTTGACTTGCGAGTATGAAAAGCGGCGGCGAGGCTAGCGCAGCCCCACCGCGCTCCCACCCGGTTGCCTGAGCTGGCGGAGCCGGATCGGCAAGATTGCACATTCGGCCCTCACAGCCCAGCCGCCTGAGCCGCCGACGTTTGAGAGGATCGCGCCCTGAAGCCCGGCAGTCAGGCTGAGACAATCGCGGGCTATGCCGCTGATCCCCTACGCCCTCACCCGCCCCTTCCTGTTCGGTCTGGACCCCGAGCACGCCCATGAACTGACGCTGGACGCCATCGCGCGGCTGCAGAACACGCCCCTGCAGTGCCTGTGGAGCGGTGCCCGCGTCAGCGACCCGGTGACGGTGGCCGGCCTGCGCTTCCCCAACCGCATCGGCCTGGCCGCGGGCCTGGACAAGAACGGCCGCTGCATCGATGGCCTGGGCGCCATGGGCTTCGGCTTCATCGAGGTGGGCACGGTGACGCCCAAGGGCCAGCCCGGCAACGACAAGCCACGCATGTTCAGGCTGCCGCAGGCGAACGCGCTCATCAACCGGCTGGGTTTCAACAACGAGGGCCTGCAGAGCTTCATCGCCAACGTGAAGCGCGCCCACAGCTTCCGCGCGGCGGGCGGCATCCTGGGCCTGAACATCGGCAAGAACGCCGCCACGCCCATCGAGAACGCGGCCGACGACTACCTGCTGGGCCTGACGGGCGTGCATCCGCACGCCGACTACATCACCGTCAACATCTCCAGCCCCAACACCAAGAACCTGCGCGCGCTGCAGAGCGATGCCGCACTGGACGCGCTGCTGGGCACGCTGCAAAGCGCCAAGCAGCAACTGGACTCGCAGAGCGGCCGGCGCGTGCCCATGTTCGTCAAGATCGCGCCAGACCTGGAGGAAGACCAGGTCGCCGTCATCGCGCAGACGCTGACCGCCAACGGCATCGACGGCGTCATTGCAACCAACACCACCATCGCGCGCGACAAGGTGCAAGGCCTGGCCCATGCCGGGGAAACGGGCGGCCTGTCCGGTGCCCCGGTGTTCGAGGCCAGCAACCGCGTCATCCGCCTGCTGCGCGCCGCGCTGCCGGCCGGCTATCCCATCATCGGCGTGGGGGGCGTGCTGAGTGGCGAGGACGCCCGCGCCAAGCTCGCGGCCGGCGCGGACTTGGTGCAGGTCTACACGGGCCTGATCTACCAGGGCCCCGCCCTGGTCGGCGACTGCGCCAGGGCCCTGGCCCGAGGCTGAGGCCGGCATGCGGGCCGGGCTCGTCGCCCTCGCCTTCGCGACCCTGCTGTCGGGCTGCGCGACGCCGGACCGCGACGCACGGCTGCAGCCGGGGCTGAGCCGCAGCGAAGACGTCATTGCGCTGTACGGCCCGCCCAGCCGCATCTGGCCCGAGGCCGATGGCGGCCGCACGCTGGAGTACGCCAGCCAGCCTTTGGGGCAGCACTGCTACATGGTCAGGCTGGGCGCCGATGGCAGGCTGGTGGGCATCGTGGACGGTCTGTCAACGGCTGCCCGGGGGCTCATCGAGCCCGGCATGACACCCGAGCAGGTTTCGCGGCGCCTGGGCCAGGAGCGCACGCGCGTGTTCTTCCGCCACAGTGGCGAGGATGTCTGGGACTGGACCGTGCAGCCCGACCCCTCCGGCTACGGCCTGCGTTTCAACGTCCACTTCAAGGACGGCGTCGTCGTTCGAACCAGCCACAGCATGGTCTTCCCGAACCGGCTGTTTCCCGGGCTGGATGACTGACGTCGGACAACAAAAAGCCCCGACGCTCGCGCATCGGGGCCATAGGGAGACTTTCATCTCACGCGGCGCCGTCTCTTGGACGGCCCGCCGACCCGCAGGTCCGATCAGAAGTCGCGGCGACGACGCGAAGCCACGAAGCCGACGATGCCCAGGCCAGCGGCCAACAGGGCATAGGTCTCGGGTTCCGGCACCGCAGCCACGGCCGTCGACGTCAGGGTGTAGTTGCCCGTGCTGCCGGTACCGAGCACAGCGTAGTAGTAGCTGCCGGCACCCAGCGTGAACATGCTGGAGGTCGTGAATGTCGCACCGCCCACGCCCCAGCTGTAGATCGGCGTGTCGTCGGCAGCGTTGTAGAGGCCGAACGAACCGATGATCTTCGAAGATGCGAAGGTTGCGGTCAGCGAATACGTGCCGTCCAGCGTGAAGTCGTAGTCCGTGAAGAACGGACCAGAGACTTGGGTCCGAACGCCCGTTTGGAAATCGCCATGCTCACCACCGTCAAAGGTGGAGAACGATGCCGCCTGAGCGTTGGTTGCCCCGAGGGCCACCAAAGCCGACGCGGCCAGTAGTTTCAGTTTCATTGCGTAGCTCCTGACTTTTGGACGGTCAAGCACAACCGCCGGAGGCAATTGTGCAGTGCAGCGAAGTCCTGTGAAGTCCTGCACACCCCTTTGGCTTAGGGGGGAACGCACGGTTACTTGTACCCACGTGTAAAGGAGTGCTTACCCCAGGTCACCTTTCTGAAGCATGACCGCCTCATTCGGTGGCAAGACGCACCACTTTCTGCAGCCCTTCGACCGCCTTGCCCTTGCGCGCCCGCTTGCCGGCGTGCGCGGCCAGCGACTGGTTCTTCAGCATTTCGTCCCGCGGCTTGGCGCCGCGGCCGGTGCCGTGCACGCGCAATTGCGTAGCAAAGCAGGCCAGGGACAAGACCTGGTCCTTGGCCTCCAGATCCATCAGCATCAGGCCTCGGCCACCCTTGGGCTGATGCTTCAACTCATCCAGCGAGAAGGTCAACAGCCGGCCCTGGGCGCTCAGTACACCCAGTTGCAGGCCCAGGGCATCACCTGGCACCCGGGCCAGCAGCGGGACCTCGCCCTCTTCCAGAGCCAGGAAGGTCTTGCCGGCCTTCTGGCGGCCGACCAGGTCGCCGACCTGGGCCAGCAGGCCGTAGCCACCGCTGCCCGCCATGACCAGGCGCTGGCCCGGTGCAGCGGCCAGGTAGTGCGCGATCTGCGAACCGGTCTCCAGCTCGATCATCGTCGTGATGGGCTGGCCATCACCGCGCCCACCCGGCAGCGTCGCCACCGGCACGGAGTAGACGCGGCCATTGCTGCCGATGACGACGAGCGGGTCCACGCTGCGGCAGCGGAACGCGCCCCACAGACTGTCACCGGCCTTGAAGGTCTGCGCCGCGACGTCCACCTCGTGGCCCTTCAGCGCCCGCACCCAGCCCTTTTGGCTGACGATGACGGTGACCGGCTCGTCGACGATCTTGACCTCGGCGACCACGCGCTTCTCGGCCTGGATCAGCGTGCGGCGGTCGTCGCCGTACTGCTTGGCGTCGGCCTCGATCTCCTTGATGACGGTGCGGCGCAGCGCGGCGTTGCTGCCCAGGATGTCTTCCAGCTTGGCGCGCTCGTCGCGCAGCTTGGACAACTCCTGCTCGATCTTGATGGCCTCCAGCCGCGCCAGTTGGCGCAGGCGGATTTCGAGGATGTCCTCGGCCTGGCGATCACTCAGGTTGAAGCGGGCGATCAGCGCCGTCTTGGGCTCGTCCGACTCGCGGATGATGCGGATGACCTCGTCGATATTCAGCAGCACCAGCTGCCGGCCTTCCAGCACGTGGATGCGCTCGTTGACCTTGGCCAACCGGTGCTCGGTACGGCGGCGCACGGTGGCCTGGCGAAAGCCCACCCACTCCGTCAACACCTGGCGCAGGCTCTTCTGCGTCGGGCGTCCGTCGTCGCCGATCATGGTCAGGTTGACGGACGCGCTGCTCTCCAGGCTGGTGTGGGCCAGCAGCGCGTTGATCAGGTCCTGCTGCTCGACGGTGCGGCTCTTGGGCTCGAAGACGATGCGCACGGCCGCGTCCTTGCTGGACTCGTCTCGCACGCCGTCCAGCACGGCCAGCAGGCTGGCCTTGAGCTGCAGCTGCTCGGCCGTCAGCGTCTTCTTGCCGGCCTTGACCTTGGGGTTGGACAACTCCTCGATCTCTTCCAGCACCTTCTGCGCGCTGGTGCCATGCGGCAGCTCCGTGACCACCAGTTGCCACTGGCCACGGGCCAGGTCCTCGATCTTCCAGCGCGCGCGCAGCTTCAGGCTGCCGCGGCCGGAGGTGTAGGCGGCGCGGATGTCCTCCGGCGCGCTGATCAGCTGGCCGCCACCGGGGAAGTCCGGGCCGGGGATCAGGTCGAACAGCGCGTCGTCGCCGAGCTTGTCGTCCTTCAGCAGCGCGACCGCCGCCGCAGCGACTTCGCGCAGGTTGTGGCTGGGAATCTCGGTGGCCAGGCCCACGGCGATGCCGCTGGCGCCGTTCAGCAGCACGAAGGGCAGGCGTGCCGGCAGGTCGACCGGCTCCTGCGTCGTGCCGTCGTAGTTGGGGCGGAAGTCGACGGTGCCTTCCTCAATCTCGTCCAGCAACAGGCGGGCGATGGGCGCCAGGCGCGCTTCGGTGTAACGCATCGCCGCGGCGCCGTCGCCGTCGCGGCTACCAAAGTTGCCATGACCATCGATCAGCGGATAGCGCAGCGAGAAATCCTGCGCCATGCGCACCAGCGCGTCGTACACGGACTGGTCGCCGTGCGGGTGGAAGCTGCCCAGCACGTCGCCGACGACCTTGGCGCCCTTGACGGGCTTGGCGCCCGACGCGCCACTCCAACCCAGGCCCAGGCGCTGCATGGAATACAGGATGCGGCGCTGCACCGGCTTCTGCCCGTCGGAGTAGGCAGGCAAGGCCCGGCCCTTGACGACGCTGAGCGCGTATTCCAGATAGGCCTGCTGGGCGTAGGCGGCCAGCGTCAGCGCGCCCGGGTCGTCCGCGCCGCCGTTGCCGTTGTTGCCGCCGTCGTTGGGGCCATTGAAATCGATGGTGGTCTGTTCGGAACTCATGGGTGCAAGGTCAGTCGCTGCGCGAGGGCCGGCTGGCGCTGCTGCAGCAGGGCCCAGTACAACTCGAGCACGAGATGCACATGGGCCTGGGTTTCTTCAATGTCGGGAATGCGGTTGCCGGCGCGGCGCACTGCGCCTTCGCCGGCGTTCCACGCGGCCAGGGCCACGTCGATGGAGCGGAAGCGGCGCATCAGGTCGGCCAGCATGCGCGCGCCGGTATGGATGTTGATGCGGGGGTCGGTAAGACGGGCCGCGTCGGCCGGTGTCGCGTAGCGGTTGGCCGTCTCGGGGGTGATCTGCATCAGGCCCGCGGCGCCGCGTGGCGATACCGCGTCCTTCTGGTAGCCGGACTCCACGGCGATGACGGCCTTCAGCAGTTCGACGTCCACACCATGCTCGCGGGCGGCTTCGCGCACCCAGGGCTGCACGGCCTTGACCTCGGGGGCGATGTCCAGCCAGGTCAGCATCGTGGCGCCGGCGTCGGTCTTGCCAGGCACGCGCAGCGCACCGCCATCACCGCCCAGCACGGGCCGAAAGCGTGCATCCAGCTTGCGCGCCGAGAAATGCGCCACGCCGGCCGCGTCCACATAACCCCACAGCTCGGCCTGGGCGGGAAGCGCGCAGACCAGCAGCAGCGATGCCACCCAGCGCCTCATGCGGCCTCCAGCCCCAGCGCCACGCGCGCCTGGTATTCGCGGTCCAGCAGGGACATGACGATCAATGAGTCGTAGCCATCGGCGCCGTCGATGGTCACGCGCACGCTCTCACGCAGGCGGCCCTCCTCGACGAAGCCCTCGCTCTGGTACAGCTTGAACGCACGCGTGTTCAGCGCCTTCACATCCAGCCAGAAGCGATGCGCCCTCAGCTGCTGGAACGCCATGGCCTTCAGCTGGCGCACGGCCGCACGCCCCAGGCCGCGGCCCTTGGGCTGCAGCACCAGGCGCTTCAGCTCGACGGAGCCGTTGGGGTTGCGACAGCCCTGCAGGATGACGAAGCCGATGCGCTCCAGCGCGTCGCCCTCCTCCAGCACGAAATGACGCGAGTCCGGGAAACGGATGGCACCCTCGTGCTGCGTGCGCTCCCACGACGTGATGAAGGGCAGATTCGCCCCGTCGCGTTCGACCGAGACCACCCAGTCGAGGTCGGACAGCATGGTCGGACGAAGGCGCAGGCTCATCGCAGCAAGGCTCAGATGTCGATCTCCACGGCATCGCCGTGCAGTTCCATCAGTTCGCGGCGCGAGGCCGCCTCGCCCTTGCCCATCAGCTTGTTGAAGGCGTCCACCGTGGCGGCGAAGTCGAACTGACCGTAGGCCACGCGCGACAGGCGGCGCGTCTCGGGGTTCAGCGTCGTGTCCCACAGCTGTTCGGCATTCATCTCGCCCAGGCCCTTGAAGCGGCTGATGCTCCACGAGCCCTCGCGGGCGCCTTCCTTGCGCAGCTTGTCCAGCGTGGCGGTCAGCTCGCCGTCGTCCAGCGCGTACAGCTTGGCGGCGGGCTTCTTGCCGCGGGCCGGCGCATCCACGCGGTATAGCGGCGGGCGGGCGACGAACACGTGACCCGCCTCGACCAGCTTGGGGAAGTGGCGGAAGAAGAGTGTGAGCAGCAGCACCTGGATGTGCGAGCCGTC
>CAMLKW010000162.1 GCA_946480605.1 uncultured Roseateles sp.
GCATGCCGCTGGCCACCAGCAAGCGCATCGCCAAGATCGCCTTCACCGGCTCCACGGCCACCGGCAAGGTCATCGCGCAGGCGGCGGCCAGCAACCTGATCCCGGCCACGCTGGAGCTGGGCGGCAAGAGCCCCAACCTGTTCTTCGACGACGTGATGGCCGAGGACGACGCCTTCCTCGACAAGGCCATCGAGGGTCTGGTGCTGTTCGCGTTCAACCAGGGCGAGGTCTGCACCTGCCCCAGCCGCGCGCTGATCCAGGAGGGCATCTACGACCGCTTCATGGCGCGTGCACTCCAGCGCGTGGCCGCCATCAAGCAGGGCAACCCGCTGGACACCGACACGATGATGGGTGCGCAGGCGTCGGCGATGCAGATGGACAAGATCCAGACCTACCTGGCGCTGGGCAAGGAGGAGGGCGCCAAGGTGCTGATCGGCGGCGAACGCGCGCAACTGGGCGGCGACCTGGCGGGCGGCTACTACATCCAGCCGACGCTCTTCCAGGGCCACAACCAGATGCGCATCTTCCGGGAGGAGATCTTCGGCCCGGTGCTGGCGGTGACGACCTTCAAGACCGAGGCCGAGGCGCTGGCGATTGCCAACGACACGCCCTACGGCCTGGGCGCGGGCGTGTGGACGCGCGACGGCAGCCGCGCCTACCGTCTGGGCCGCGCCATCCAGGCCGGCCGCGTGTGGACCAACTGCTACCACGCCTACCCGGCGCATGCGGCCTTCGGCGGCTACAAGGAATCCGGCATCGGCCGTGAGACCCACAAGGCCATGCTGGACCACTACCAGCAGACCAAGAACCTGCTGGTCAGCTACAGCCCGAACGCGCTCGGGTTCTTCTGACCCCGGCGCTGGCGGCGGGCCAAGGGCACCGCCGCCAGCGCCAGCAGGGCCAGCGGCAGCGAACCCGGCAAGGGCAGCGGCGTCGCCGTGGTGCGCATGGCCACCCGCAGGTTGTCCAGCGCGGTCTCCTCGTTGCCGCCGTTGCCCTCATGGGCCTCGGTCCAGCGGAAGGCCGTGATCGCGTGGTCCGAGATCACGCCGATGAAGATGGCCGGCGTGGGCGACAGGGCGCTGCCGGACAGCGGGATGTCCTGCGTCGATCCGTCGCTGAACCAGAACCGCAGCAGGCCCTGGTCGATGGCTGTGCTGTCGTTGCCGGGCTCGGACTCGAAGCTGGTGATGTCGAGCGCGGCGGCCAGGTAGGGCAGCGCGTACTGGCCCTCGAAGTAGGCGTCGCCGACCTGCCGCTGCGGACCGAAGGACGACGCGGTCTTGTTCGCACCGAACACGTGGACGGGGCCGCCGATGTTGCTGCTCAGCGTCAGGCCCGGCAGCACGGCCACGCCGGTCAGGTCGGTGCCGTCGGCGTAGCCGGAGAAGTCCTGCAGCTGCGCGGGGCTGCTGAGTGCGGCTTCCCAGGAGGCCAGGTCGGTGTAGACCGACACGGTGGCGGCCCGCGCCTGCGCCGTGGTGGACATGGCAAGCGCGATGAGGACGTGGTGAAGGACTCGCATGGCGGTTCTCCTTGCGGCAGAAGGCCGTATTGGGCCGGCCGCTGCGGGCCCTGCCCAGCCTGCGAACTGGGGAGTGCCCCGCGCCTGCAGGAACCCCGCCTCCCCAACTTCTCAGGCAGCACTCCCGCAGGGGCGGGGGCCGCGCATGCCCGCTGGCGCCCTCGTCAGGCCGTCAGCTTCAGCCCCACGATGCCGGCCACGATGAGGCCCACGCAGGCCAGTCGTGCGACGGTGGCTGGCTCCTGGAACAGCACGATGCCCAGCAGCACCGTGCCCACCGCGCCGATGCCGGTCCAGACCGCATAGGCCGTGCCCACCGGCAGCGTGCGCATGGCCACGCCCAGCAGCGCGACGCTGATGACCATGGCCGCGACGGTGGCCGCGGTGGGCCAGGGGCGCGAGAAGCCTTCGGTGTACTTGAGGCCGATGGCCCAGCCGACTTCGAACAAGCCGGCGATGACGAGAACCAGCCATGCCATGGCCCGTCTCCTGCAGTCGCGAGGCCGGGTCGTCCCGGCCGGGGGGAAGTGCGGGCCGGGTCGTCCGGGCCGGCGACTCTGGGCAGAGACGCGGGCGCAGTGTAGGCAGCGGCGCCGCGTCCGTGGCACATGCCCCAGGGCGGCCTGGGTGGTTGCGGCGCCACAGCCGCGTCAGCGCGCGGCGGGCTGCAGGTGCTTGCCGAGGAAGTTCTCGACGCGCTTCGCGAAGTCCAGCCGTGTGCTCATCTGCTGCCAGCCATGGCCCTCGTTCTCGTACTCGACGTAGTCGGGCGGGTTGCCGGCCTTGGCCAGCGCGTCGCGCAGGCGCCGGCCATGGTCCTTGGGCACGCGCAGGTCTTCCGCGCCGTAGGCCAGCAGCAGCGGCGCCTTGATGCGCGCGGCCTGGTGCACCGGCGAGACCTCGATGAGCCGTTCGCGGTCCTGCTTGGGGTCGCCGATCAGCTCGGGGTAGGCATGCTGGCGGGCGTAGCCGTGCAGGTCATCGACCACGAAGAAGCCGCCTTCCAGGTGCAGCGGCAGGTCGGCCACGCCCACCCAGCTGATGCCGCAGCGGAACAGCTCGGGATGGCGGATCAGGCCCATGGCGGTGGCATAGCCGCCGTAGCTGGCACCCATCACGCAGGCGCGGTCGCTGGCCAGGCCGGCCTTGCGGGCCCACAGCAGCGCGTCGGCCAGGTCGTCCTGCATGGCCAGGCCCCATTGTTTGAAGCCGGCCTTGAAATGCGCCTCGCCGTAGCCCTGGCTGCCGCGGAACTCGGGCTCGATGACCAGGTAGCCGCGCGAGGCCAGGAACTGCGCCATCGGCTCCCAGCGCCAGTAGCCGTTGCGCACCCAGGGCCCGCCGTGGGCCAGCACGACGGCGGGGGCGGGCTTGCCCGGTTCCACCCCCTGGGGCAGCGTCAGCCACACCGGCAGGTCGCGGCCGTCGCGGGCCTTGATGCGCTGGAAGTCCACGCCGGCCATCTGCTGGGGCTTCACGCCGGGCATGACGGGCGAGACGTTCTCCCAGCGCCGGGTCTCGGCGCGGTAGAGCAGGTGGCGGCCGGGGTCGCGGTCGGCGTAGGAGTGCACCAGCGCCAGCATGTCGGGCGCGCCGCAGCGCCGGCAGCTGATGCTGTTGACGCGGCCGGGCAGGCGGGCGTCCACCTCCTGCTGGAACTTCTTCATGGCCGGGTCGGTCCAGACCGTCACCTGCGAGTCGGCCTGCAGGCTGACGCCCAGCACGCCCTGGCCGGGGTCGCCCTGCTGCAGCCAGCCGCTGAAGTCGAAGCCCGGCGCCTGCACCAGCGGCTGCTCGGCGGGCTTGCCGGCGGCGAAGTCGAAGGTGGTCAGCACGGTCTCGCGCGCGGGGCCGCGGGGTTCGGTCACGTAGAGCGTGCCGTCGTCCGAGACGCCCACCGCCATGAAGGGCGGGTCCACGAGCCTGAAGCTGGCCAGCTGCCGCCACTGCTCCGCCCCGGGCGCCAGCCAGTGCAGCACGCCGCGGCCGTCTTCCTCGTACAGGCTCAGCACCACGCGCGGCTGACCCTTGCTGTCGAACATCCACTGCATCGCCCGCTCGGGCGGCTTGGGCATGTCCATCTTGCGCACCAGGCCGCTCTGCACGTTCAGCCACTTGGGCTCGAAGCGGCGCAGCTGGAAGTCGAGCTGGCCGACGATCACCTCGTCGGGCCGCACGCCCGGCTGCGGCCGGGGCACGGCCAGCAGCGCGTGGTCGAACTTCAGCGAATCCGACTGCTGCATGCAGGACTTGATCTCGCTGCAGATCAGCTCGGTGGTCTTGCCGCTGCCCACTTCCACCGAGAACAGGCCCGGCAGGTGGGTGGTGTTGCGGGCGGGCTCGATCTTGCCGATCCGGAACACCAGGCGCTCGTCGTTGACCCAGTCGAACCAGACCACGTCCTGCTTGGCGTAGAAGGCCACCACCTTGGCCGGCTCGCTGCCCTGCAGGTCCACCACCAGCAGCGCGGCGCGGCGGTTGTCGTGCACGCGGGTCATGCCCACGTAGCGGCCGGTGGGCGAGAGCTTGACCTCCAGTACCGCCGGATGCCGGAAGAAGGTCTCGGCCGGCAGCAGCGGCGGGTCCGCCGCCTGCGCCGGCCCGCTGCCAGCCAGCGTCAGCGCCACCGCGAACGCGCATGCCTGCGCCCATCCAAGCCAAGCCATGTTCCCGCTCCTGTCTCCGTTTTTGCGGCGCGGATTATGGGTTGAAAGATAGCGCTGTCCAATGTGAATCCTTCGCCTGTCGCGCGCCGCCTGCGCCGTACCGCGTTGGAAACCACGGCGGCTTGCCGGCTGCCTAGACTGCCGCCCGCATTGCCGCCCCGAGAGCGGCTCGCGGGAGACGTGGATGACGCAAAACACAGGGTGGTGGATGGCCGCCGCGGCCGGCTTGCTGGCCGCGGGTTGTGGTGGCGGCGGCGGGGGTGGTGGCAGCAGTGCTCCGGTGCCACCGCCGGTGTCGGCGCCCGCGCCCGCCCCTTCACCGGCCCCCGCGCCAGCCCCGGCACCGGCGCCGCCGCCCGCCGCGCCGGCCTGGTTTCCGACCGGCACCGCCCAGGCCTTCGTGCAGCTGGAGATCAGCACCACCAACGCCGCGCCCATCGCCGACCGCGAGGACTACGTGAAGGGCACGTTCAAGCTGTCCGGCGCGGGCGTCGCGGCGGCGGAAGGCGGGCTGGAGATCCGTGGCCGCGGCAACTCGACCTGGGACTGGCCCAAGAAGCCCTACCGCATCAAGTTGACCAACGCCACCGCGCTGGCCGGCATGCCGGCCAGCCGGCACTGGGTGCTGCTGGCCAACTACGCCGACAAGACGCTGCTGCGCAACGACATGGCGTTCACGCTGAGCCGCCAGATGGGCATGGCCTACACGGTGCGCGACCAGATCGTGGAGCTGACGCTGAACGGCCAGTACCGCGGCCTGTACCAGCTGGCCGAGCACATCCGCGTCGGCAAGGACCGCGTGGACATTCCCGAGCTGAAGGCCGCCGACACCGGCAGCGACAAGATCAGCGGCGGCTATCTCATCGAGGTGGACTTCCGCATGCACCGCGACTACTGCAAGGACCCGCTGACGGCGTCGTTCTCGTCCTTCTGCGTGAACGGCGTCAACACGCTGCGCGACACGCAGTACTGCGTGGACTCCGCACACAGCTCGCCGTTCTGCGTGAAGGAACCCGAGGACATGTTCAAGCCCGAGTGGGCCGCGCATCGGGCCTACCTGGAGACCTTCTTCGCCGACGCCGAGGCCGCGCTGTTCGGCCCCGGCTTCAGGGACCCGGCCACCGGCTATGCCAAGTACATCGATGTCGATTCGGTCATCGACTACTGGCTGATCAACGAGTTCGCGAAGAACGTCGACGGCGCCGTGGCCAGCTTCTTCATGACCAAGAAGCGCGACGGCAAGCTGCACTTCGGCCCCATCTGGGACATGGACCTGGCCTTCGGCAATGCCGGCTACAACGACGCGGACAAGACGGCGGGCTGGCACCTGCGCCGCTTTCCGTGGTTTGCGCGGCTGTTCGAGGACCCGGCCTTTGCCCAGCGCGCCAAGGCCCGCTACGCGGCGCTGAAGGCCGAGGGCAAGTTCGAGCTGCTGCTGCAGTACGCCCAGGCCCGCGCCACCTGGATGACGCTGGGCCAGCAGCGCAACTTCGCGCTGTGGCCCATCTTCGACTGGACCACCTGGTACACCCGCGTGCTGACGCCGGGCTACGACGCCGAGGTCAAGGAGATGCTGCGCTGGCAGCGCGAGCGCCTGGCCTGGATGGACGCCGAGCTGAGCCAGTGAGGCCGGCGCGCGGGCCGTTCCTCCAAACTGAGGATGTGGGGCCGGCGGCGGCCGGTTAGAACGGGCTCCCGCCATTGATGGGGAGCCTCTCATGCCTCAGTTCACGCTCGGTCCGGCCTCGCTCAAGGAACTCAAGGGCGTGCATGCCGACCTGGTGGCCGTCGTCCGGCGCGCCATCCAGATCACGGTCCAGGACTTCTCCGTGCACGACGGCATCCGCACGCTGGCGGAGCAGCAGAAGCTGGTCGCCGCCGGCGCCTCGCAGACCATGGATTCACGCCACATCAGCGGTCATGCCGTGGATCTGGTGCCCTACGTCAACGGCAAGCTGCGCTGGGAGTGGGACCCGATCTACGTGATCGCCGACGCGGTGCGCATGGCGGCGCGCGAGAAGGGCATCCCGCTGCGCTGGGGCGGCGCCTGGGACCTGGACTTCACCGAGTCCACGGACTCGCCCGAAGACCTGGTGGCCGCCTACGTGGCGCGGCGCAAGAAGCAGGGTCTGCGCGCCTTCATCGATGGCCCGCACTACGAGCTGCCAAAAGCGATCTATCCCTGACCGGCGCCGGGTGCAGGCCGCCGTGCCAGCACCGCCTGGATGAACGGCCCCTTGGCCGCCGTGTAGGCCGCCTTGTCCGTGGCGTGCCGCGCCGCCAGCTCGCGCTTGAGTTGCGCGTAGCGCTCCCGCAGGGCGGCGTCGGCGCGCAGCGCGTCGCGGAACGCCAGCTGCTGCTGCCAGAAGGAGCCGCCACGCTCGACGATGTGCAGGTGCACCCGCAAGCGCGAGCGCGAGCCATCGGCATCGCGCGTGAAGTAGCGCCGCTCGGGCAACTGCGCCTCATGCTCGGGGCGGTAGCGATAGCCCAGCGCGGCCAGTGCGCCGCCGCGGGCCGGCACCTCCGCGAGCGCCGCGACGCCGAGCAGCAGGTCCAGCACCGGCTTGGCGCACAGCCCGGGCACGGCGGTGCTGCCGATGTGCTCGATCTGGCAGGCGCCGAAGACGTCCAGCAGCGGCCCGGCTGCCGCACCGAACTGCGCCGGCCAGCCGGGATGGGCCTCGACCAGCCGGACCTCGCTCACGGCTGGGCGTAAGGCCCCGTGCGCAGCGCGTCGGCCAGCCCCTTGCGGTTCTGCGACAGCGCCGCCATCGAGAAGTGGATGTGGCCGCTGCCGGGCGACTGCTTGCGGATGATGTCGATCTGCGCCAGCACCTCGTCGGGCTGCCAGCTCTGCGGCGTGTCGTTGATGCGGCTGGTGAACAGGCCCGGGTGGATGGGCCGGCCAAGCGGGTTGTTGGCTCGCCAGGCCTGCAGCAGCGGCTCGAAGGCCTGGGCCGTCTGCGAGCGCGGCCAGTACAGCTGCGGCGCCAGGTAGTCCATCCAGCCCTCGCGCAGCCACAGTTCCACGTCGGCGTACAGCTTGTCGTACTGGCTGAAACCGCTGATGCCGGCCGGCCGCATGCCGGGCTTGGGGATGCCGAAGGGGCTGACGCCCACGCGCGTGCCGGGACGCACCTCGTGCGCCATCGTGTACAGGCGCTGCACCAGCGTGTTGACGTTGTAGCGGCGCCAGTCGTGGCGGCTCAGGCTGCCGCCCTTGGCGACGTACTTCTGCCAGCTCGGCTCGTCGGGGAAGTCGACCTCCTGCTTGGTGGTGGGGTCGGTGACGGGGTAGGGGTAGAAGTAGTCGTCGATGTGAACGCCGTCCACCGCGTAGCGGCTCAGCAGGTCGCGCACGACGGCCAGCGTGTGCTCGGCCGACGCCGGCTCGCCCGGGTCCATCCACAGTTGGTCGCCATAGCGGCGCACCCAGTCGGGGTTCGTGCGGCTGACATGGCTCTCGTGCACCGGCGACTTGGCCGAGCTGTGGCGCGAGCGGTAGGGGTTGAACCAGGCGTGCAGCTCCAGCCCGCGCGCCTTGGCCTCGCGCAGCCACACGGCCAGCGGGTCGTAGCCGGGATGCTGGCCCTGCGTGCCGGTCAGGTACTCGCTCCACGGCTCCAGCTTCGATTCGTACAGCGCGTCGTTGGCGGTGCGCACCTGCAGGATCAGCGCGTTCAGACCCGTGCGCTTGGCTATGTCGCACAGCGACACGATCTCGGCCTGCTGCGCTTCAGCGCTCAGGCCCGGCTTGCTGGGCCAGTCGATGTTGGCCACGGTGGCGATCCACGCCGCGCGCCATTCGCGCGGCGGCGGCGGTGCCATCACCGGAGCCGGACCCGCGGCCGGCGCGGACGTGGCGTTCAGCGCGGCCTCGCCGGGCGACACGGGTGCGGGCGGCGTGGCGCAGGCGGCCAGCAGGGGAACAGAGGCGAGGCTCAGCAGTTCACGGCGTTTCATGGCGTCAGACTTTCACAAACCATTGCTTGCGATACATGACCCAGGCCACCGCGTACATGACGAGCACGAACGCGATGGCATGGAGGAGGGAGGCGTTGACCGGCGCGAGGCCCGAATCACGCAGCGGCGCATACAGCGCGCGGCCCAGGCTGCTGCCGTCGGCCAGCTTGATCGTGTAGAGCATCTTCGCGATGAAGCCCGACAGCACGAACAGAAACAGCGCATTCATGCCGAACACGACCAGCGGGTGCAGCCACCGCGCCCAGCGTTCGCGGGCCAGCGGCTGCGGCATGGCGTCCAGCAGCCAGTGGAAGACGGCGAACACAACCAGCGCCCAGCCGGCCATCGTGAACACGAAGGCCGGCGTCCACAGCGACTTGTTGATGGGCATCAGCCACGCGTCCAGCACCTGGCCCAGCCACAGCGAAGCCAGGCCCCACAGCATCCAGGTCATGGTCTTCTCGGCGGGCTGGCGGCTCGACGCGATCACATAGCCCGCCAGCACGCCCAGCAGCTGCGTGGACACGGCCGGCAGCGTGGACAGCAGCCCTTCCGGGTCCCAGGTCTTCGCCTGCCGCCACAGGTGGCCGTCCATCAGCAGCCGGTCCAGCCAGGCGCCGGCGTCCTTGCCGGGCTCCAGCAGGCCCGTGTGGACCACGCCTTCGGCGTCGGGCACGGGCAGGCACAGCTGGATCAGCGAGTAGACCGCCATCAGCAGCACGGCCCACAGCGCCACGCCGCGCGCGCTGCACCAGATGACGATGGGCGCCGCGGCCAGCGTGCACAGGCCCAGGCGCTGCAGCACGCCGGGGATGCGCACCGTGTCGAAACTGAAGCTGGGGATGAGGTTGAGCAGCAGGCCGATGCCGAACACGACCAGCGCACGGCGCGACGTGCTCAGCAGCAGCGCGGTCTTGTCGGCGCCGGCCTGCGCGCGGCGCGCGAGGCTGATGGTCATCGCCATGCCGCTGATGAAGACGAAGAACGGGAACACCCAGTCCGTGAACGTCCAGCCGTGCCATTTGGCGTGCAGCAGCGGCGCGTAGACATGGCCCCAGTCGCCCGGGTTGTTGACCAGCAGCATGGCCGCGATCGCGAAGCCGCGGAACGCGTCGAGGCTGAGCAGCCGGTTGTTCACGCGTCGGCCTTCTTGCCGAAGCCCTCGGGCACCTTGATCAGCGCCGTCATGAAGAAGCTCGGGATGGTGGCCACCAGCACCCAGACGAAAAACGACACGTAGCCGATCTGGTCCTGCAGCCAGCCGCTCCACATGCCGGGGATCATCATGCCCAGCGCCATGAAGCCGGTGCAGATCGCGTAGTGCGCGGTCTTCTGCGGGCCGTCGGAGACGTGGATCATGTACATCAGGTAGGCCGTGAAGCCCAGGCCGTAGCCGAACTGCTCCACCGCCAGCGCCGTGCTGATCAGCGCCAGGCTGGTGGGGTGCGTCAGCGCCAGCACCAGGAAGGCCACGTTGGGCACGTGCATGGCCAGCACCAGCGGCCACAGCGCCTTCTTCAGACCGACCTTGGAGATGACCCAGCCGCCCACCAGGCCGCCCAGCGTCAGCGCCGTCAGGCCCACGGTGCCGTAGGCGATGCCCACCGCCTTGGTGGACAGGCCCAGGCCGCCCTGGTCCACGGGGTCCAGCAGGAAGGGCGTGGCCAGCTTCAGCAACTGCGCCTCGGGGAAGCGGTACAGCAGCAGAAAGGCCAGCACGACGAGGATGCCGGGCTTCCTGAAGTAGCTGGCGAACACGGCAAAGAACTCCGCCACCAGCCCGCGCGCGGCCGCGCCGCCCACGCCGCGCACGTCCGCCGCCGGCCGCGGCAGCACCAGCGCATGCCAGGCCGCCAGCAGCACGAACAAGCCGCCCAGCAGCCAGAACACCCAGGTCCAGGCCTGCACGGCGCTGCCGGTGCGCTCGGTCAGCTCACCGGCGAGGTAGACCAGCCCGCCCTGGCCGCCGATGTTGGCCAGCCGGTAGAAGGTCGAGCGCACGCCGACGAAGGCCGCTTGGCTGTGCTGCGGCAGCGCCAGCATGTAGTAGCCGTCGGCGGCGATGTCGTGCGAGGCCGACGCGAACGCCATCAGCCAGAACACGGCCAGCGTCATCTGGAAGGCGCGCTCGCCCGGCAGC
>CAMLKW010000163.1 GCA_946480605.1 uncultured Roseateles sp.
CCAACCTTTGCCAGGAAGTTTTTGACTTGCACTTCCATGCCGGGCAGGTCGATGTCCATGCCATAGGCCTGGCCGCCCGTGCTCTTGGCCTTGGCAACCACCAGCCCGGTGGGCTGGCCGATGAGCCTGAAGGCCTTGGCGTCCTTCAGCGTGACCGCCTCCGGCACCGGCAGTTTCATGGCGGCCTCGAAGAACTCGCCATAGCCGGCGCTCTTGCCGCCGCCCGAGATGACGCCGTTCTCGGCCTTCAGCGACGCGGCCGGCACGCCCCAGGCCTGCGCGGCCGCGGCCACCAGCATGGCCTGGGTGCGGGCACCCAGCTCGCGGTATTGCTGGTAGCTGTTCTTCACCGAGTTGGAGCCGCCGGTCAGGTGTATGCCCATCATCGGGTCCACATAGGCACCCTGCTGGTCACCGAAGCCGGTGCGGACCTTGGACCAGTCCGCCTCCAGCTCCTCGGCGCAGATCATGGCCAGGCCGGTCTCGATGCCCTGGCCCATGTCCATGCGGTTGCAAAGGATGGTGGTGGTGCCGTCGCGGGCGATGCTGACGAAGGCCAGCGGCTGCTCGGTGGGCTTGGTGCCGGGCTTGGCATTGGCCTGCTGGGCCGCGCTCAGGCCCGGCAGCAGGGCCAGGCCGACGGCGCCGCCGACGGTGGTGGTGACGAAGGCGCGGCGCGACAGGCCGCCGGTGGCGAGTTGGTCGAGGCGACGGGGGTTCAGCATGTCAGCCTCCTCAAGCCAGTTGGGCCGCGGCCGCGTGGATGGCGGCGCGGATGCGGGTGTAGGTGCCGCAGCGGCAGATGTTGCCGGCCATGGCCTCGTCGATCTGCGCGTCGGTGGGCTTCTTGTTGCCCTTCAGCAGCGCGACGGCGCTCATGACCTGGCCGCTCTGACAGTAGCCGCACTGCGCCACGTCGTGCGCCACCCAGGCCGCCTGCACGGCCTGGCCCACCTTGTCGCCGGCGATGCCTTCGATGGTGGTCACCTGCGAGCCGGCGATGGACGAGATGGGCGTCAGGCAGGCGCGCACGGGGCTGCCGGCCACGTGCATGGTGCAGGCGCCGCACTGGGCCGCGCCGCAGCCGAACTTGGCTCCGGTCAGCTTCAGTTCCTCGCGCACGGCCCACAGCAGGGGCATGTCGGGGTCGGCGTCCAGCGCGACGGCGCGACCGTTGACGGTCAGGTTGATCATGGGGGCTCCGGGTGTGAGATGCGCGGCGCACTCTAGCCAGAAGCAGTGCCCCCGTACATCACTCAGGTATCGGACGTCTTCACTTGAACTGGTAGCTGGCGCTGAGATACCAGTAGCGGCCGCGCGGATCCACGAAGCTGCCGGCATAGCCGGTCACGTGCGAACCGTAGCTGGACACGGCGGTGAACGGCGGATCCTGGTCGAGCAGGTTGCGCGCGCCCACGCGCAGCGCCAGCGTGGGCGTGGGTTTCCAGCCCACGGCCAGGTTCCAGCGGCTGCTGTCCTTGACCCTGTGTTCCACGGCCGGGCCGACGTTGGCCTCCACCAGACCGGCGGACTCGGTCCAGCCCTTCACGAACACGTTCTCCAGCGTCACGCTCCAGTTGCCCAGGTTCCAGTCCAGGCCCAGCGTGTGCTGCCAGGTCGGCACGGGCTGCACGCCGGCACCGTCGCCGGCCGTGCCGTCATACGACACGAAGGGCGTGCCCTTGCCGTTCTGCTGCTTCCAGGTGTTCACGTAGGTACCGGCAAAGCTGGCACCCAGCCGGCCCAGGTTGCCGCCCAGCGGCCAGCTGGCCTTCACGTCCAGGTCAAGGCCGCTGGTCTTGAGCTCGCCGAGATTTTCCACCGGCGTCTCGATGTAGCTGATGAAGCCGTTGGCCAGGCGGTGGATGCGGGCCAGGTAACGCTGGTACAGCGTCGGGTCGGCCATGATGGCGTCGCCGCCGATGACGCCGATCTGGTCCTTCTTCTGAATGTGCCAGTAGTCCAGCGCGATGGACAGGTCGCGCACCGGCTCGAACACCGCACCCAGCGAATACTGGCGCGACTTCTCGGGCTTCAGGCCCGGGTCGCTGGACAGGCGCACGTTGAACTGCGTCTCGCAGCGCGGGTCGTTGGCCTGGCCAGGGGGGCACTGCGGGTCCACCAGCGAGTTGGCGGTGTTCGTGAAGGCGGTGGGGCTGTTGACGTCCCACAGCGTCGGCGCGCGGAAGCCCGTGCCCGCGCTGGCGCGCAGCAGCAGCTGACGCGACGGCTGGAAGCGCAGCGAGACGCCGGGGTTGAAGGTGCCGCCGAAGTCGCTGTACTTGTCGTAGCGCGCCTTCACGGTGGCCTCCCAGACGGTCGCGAAGGGCATGGACAGCTCGCCGAACACCGCATAGATGCTGCGCGACGCGGCGGTGACCGGCACCGTGCCCTCGCCACCGATGTGCAGGCCCTGCTCGTAGTCGGGGTTGACCGGCCGGTCGTTGGCCTTCTCCTTGCGCAGGTCGGTGCCCAGCGCCAGCATCATGGGGCCGCCGGCCATGGCCATCAGCTCGGTGCTGGCCTTGGCGTCCAGCGCATAGGTGGTGCTCTTGGAGCGGCGCATCGGGCCCTCCATGCGCGCCCGGTCCAGCGCGGCCAGGCCGGCGGCGTCCTGCGGGCCGAAGGGGTTGATGACGCCCGTGGCCAGCTCGGCGATGAAGCGGCCCTCGTGCAGGTAGTTGTAGTAGTCCAGCGAGCCCTTGGCCTGCGACACGCTCAGCCCGGCGTCGTAGTCCCAGCCGGCGCGCACGCCGCTGAGGCCGGCCACCAGCCGGGTCTGCTCGTTCAGCGTGTTGTTGGTGCGCAGGCCCACCGGCACCGAGCGCATCGCGATCTCGGTGAAGCCGCCGCCCAGCGTGTCGAACTGCGCCGGCGTGTAGCCCAGGCTCAGCAGCAGCTCGCGCGGGAAGTACTTGCTGGCGATGGGCAGCGCGAACGACGGGTAGGTGCCGTCGGCCTTCACATGGCCTGCGGTGGAGTCGATGGGCACGGCGGCCGTGCGGCCTATGCCCTCGCTGCGCGCATAGCTGGCCTCGAAGAACGCCACCGAGTCGGCACCCAGGTCCAGCGTCAGCCGGCCGAAGGCGTCGGCCTTCTTGGTGTCGGGCAGGTTCTCCTGCGTGGACGGGTAGATGAAGCGGCAGCGCTTGACGGGCGTGCCGTTGGGCGTGGTGGCCGCCAGCGTCTGGATGGTGTTGAAGCTGGGGTCGCAGGCGCTGAAGCTGGCGCCCGCGTTGGCGTAGGCGCCGGGAGTGATGCCGAAGTCCACCAGCCGACCCGGGAAGGAGCGGCCCGAGGTCGGCGGGTCGGAGCCGGGGATTTCCTCCAGGCCGCGCAAGTACCACTTCTGGGCGATGGACGCGATGTGGGTCTGCTTCTTCACGTTGGCCGTGAGCAGCAGGTTGTAGCCGTCGGTCTTCAGCCCGCCCATGCCGAAGGCGATGGATGCACCGGTCTCCTTGCCGCCGATGCGCTCCTCGGTGTCGCCGTACTTGAGCGTCAGCTCGCCCTTGTCGTAGTCCTTGCGGGTGATGAAGTTGATGACGCCGCCGACCGCGTCGGTGCCGTAGACGGCCGAGGCGCCGTCGCGCAGCACCTCGATGCGCTCGATGGCCGCGAACGGGATGCTGTTCAGGTCCACCGACGAGTTGCCGCCGATGGAGCCGAACGCGAAGTTGGCCATGCGCCGGCCGTTCAGCAGCACCAGCGTGGAGTTGGGCCCCAGGCCGCGCAGGTTGGCGAAGCTCTGCGCGTAGCCGGCGCCCTGCGTGGTGTCGGACTGCAGCGCCGAGTTGGCGCCGATGCGGCGCAGGATGTCCTCGACGTTGGTGGCGCCCGACTTCACGATCTGGTCGCGCGTGATGACGCTGACCGGCAGCGCCGTCTCGGACTCGACGCGCTTGATGGACGAGCCGGTGATGGTGATGCGTTCCAGCTGCGCGCCGGCCTGGGCCGACGCGCCCGTGGCGATGCCGGCGCCCAGCAAGGCGAGCGCGAGGCGATGGAGAGAGTGATGCATGGCCGCTCCTTGATTCAGGTGCGGCCAGTCTTCGGCGTGGCCACGGCGGCCATCCCCTGCGGGAAGTCAGGCTGTCGCGCCTGCGCGGCACTTGAACTAGGGGCTGACTTCCAGCACGCCCGGCGGCGCACCGGCGTGGCGTCAATCGCGCGCGTGGCGCGCCAGCGCCTGCAGCAGCGCGGCCAGGCTGATGGGCTTGGTCAGGTGGGCGTCGCACCCCGCCTGCAAGGACTGGCGCGCGTCGTCGTCGAAGGCATTGGCCGTCAGCGCAACGATGGGCGTGCGCGGCCGCCCCTCGGCCGCCTCGGCGGCCCGCCACCGGCGCACGGCGGTCAGGCCGTCCACGACCGGCATCTGCATGTCCATCAGCACCAGGTCGAAGCTCTGCCCGCGCAGCGCCGCCAGCGCCTCGGCGCCGTCACGGGCCCGCGTGATGTGGTGGCCCAGCGGCGCCAGCATGCCCTCGATGACCAGCACGTTGACGTCGTTGTCCTCGGCCAGCAGCAGGCGCAACGGGCGCCCCGGCGCGACCCGCTCGGAACGCTCCGGCCCAGCCTCATCCGCGGGCGGTGAAGCGACCGGCAGCACCAGGCTGACCTCGAAGCGGCTGCCCTCGCCGGGCCGGCTCTGCACGCTGACATCGCCACCCATCAGCCGTGCCAGGCTGCGCGTGATGGACAGCCCCAGGCCCGTGCCACCGAACTCGCGCGCGATGGACGGGTCGGCCTGCTCGAAGGGCTGGAAGATGTGCTCCAGCCGCTCCGGCGCGATGCCGATGCCGGTGTCCTGCACGCTCAGAAGCACGCGCCCGTCGTCGTCGCGCGCCAGCTCCACCGTCACGCCCCCGCTGCGCGTGAACTTGATCGCGTTGCCCACCAGGTTGGCGACGATCTGTCCCACGCGCTGCGCATCACCCAGCACCCAGCCGGTGGCCTCGGTGCGCGCGAACACGCGCAGCCACAGCCCCTGGCTCTGCGCGCGCTCACGCAGCAGCTCCAGTTGCAGCTCCACCAGATCCACCAGATTGAACGGGTGCGCGGCCAGCTCCAGCCGGCCGCTCTCGATACGGGCGTTGTCCAGCAGGTCGTTGATCAGCGCGAACACCTGCCGGCCCGCGTGGCCCAGCACCTCGACGTAGTGCGCCTGCTCGGGCTTCAGGGATGAGCGCGCCAGGATGTCACTGAAGCCCAGTACCGCGTTCATCGGCGTGCGCATCTCGTGGCTGACCTGGGCCAGCAGCTCGGTCTTGGCGCGGCTGCGCGCATCGGCCAGCTCGCGCTGACGCGTCAGCTCGCGCTCGCGTTCGCGCGCCCGGCGCTCGTGCGCAATGGCCGTCAGCAGCAGCGCCAGGCCCAGCAGATACAGGGCCGGCGCGGGCGCGGCCAGCAGGCCCAGGCCGACGCCGCCCCAGGCCGCCAGCGCGATGGCGAACATCGCCAGGCCGGCCGCCAGCGCCTGGTGGCGCAGCAGCAGCGGCAGCGCGCCGCACAGCAGCAGCAGCGCGTTCAGCGCCCACGCCGGCGCGCCCCGCTCGCTCAGCAGCGGCGGCGGCTCGGTGCCCAGCGCCTCGAAAACAGCCGCGTTCAGCGCCACGCCGGACAGGCGGCCCTGCGGCGTCATGACCTCGTCGGCGAAGAAGGCGCTGCTGCCGACGAACACGGTGCGGCCCGCCAGCAGGCGCAGCAGCTCGGCGTCGTCGGCCTCGCCCAGCGCGGCGCGCATCAGGCGCTGCCAAGGCAGGCGCGGCAGGCCACCGCCCGATGCAGACATCAAGGGCAGGAGCAGCCGCACGCGGGCCTGCTCGTCCACGGGCCAGCGGCGCGCACCGGCAATCAGCTCGCCACCCTCCAGCCGCCATTGCGTCACACCGTCGGCGCGCAAGCGCGCGGCCAGCGCCAGGCTGGGCAGCGAGCGGCCCTGCACCTGGTGCAGCAGCGGCAGATTGCGCAGCAGGCCGTCGTCGTCCAGCGCGCCCGAAATGACGCCCAGGCTGCCGCGCACGGGCAGCGCCTCCAGCAAGGCATCGGTCGGCGCCGTCAGCCCGGCCCAGGGGATGCCGGCCGGCGCCGCGCCCAGTCGTTGCAGGGCGGCCTCCTCGGCCGGCGAGGCCGGCGCCAGCTCGACACCGGCGCGCTGCCGCGGCCCCAGGCCGGCCGCGGCCAGCACCACCGGGGGGCCGGCGCTCAACGCACCGGCCAGGCGCGCGTCGCCGTCGCGTGCGCCCGCGAACACGATGTCCACGACCACCAGCCGCGCGCCGGCCTGGCGCAGATAGTCCAGCATCAGCGCATAGACCTCGCGCGAGTACGGCCACTCGCCCAGCGGCTGGCGCAGCGCGCGCAGCGACGCGTCGTCGATGTCCACGATGACGCTGCCGAGCTGCGACACCACGGGCGGCGCGGCGGCCCGCACCAGCAGGTCGCCCAGCGCGTGGTCCACGCGGGCCTGCAGGCCGAGCAGGCTCAGCACCGCCCAGAGCGCCAGGGCGCCGGGCAGGGCGAGCCAGGGCCAATGCTTCAAAGAAGCGGCACGAGCAGCAAGGGCAGCAGCCACAGCCAGCGCGGATAGGGCACTTCGATCATCTGCGTCTGGCCCCAGGGCCCGGCCGCGCCGGCGGCGTTGAAGCCGCGCGCGCGCAGGAAGTACTTCCCCGCGGAGGGCTTGGCCATCGCGGCCTCGGGCTTGTCGGTGGCGATGCGCTGCAGGTCGGCCCCCTCGAACTTGTCGTCCCTGGCCCACTCCAGCTCGTAGCGCACCACGCCCGCATCGGCGCGCCAGCGCAGCTTGAGCTGGTCGCCGCTGAGGTCGGGCTCGGCCGGCGGCGGGGCGGGCGGCGGCGGCTGGATCTCGAAGCGCTGCGGGTCGCCGAAGGGCCCCGCGCGGCCGCCGGCTTCCACCGACGCGATGCGCCAGTGGTAGGCGCCATAACCTCCAAGTTCAGGCAGCCTGGCCTCGAAGCCCGCGGCCGACAGCGGCGGTGGCTGCAGCACCAGGTCCTTGAACTGCGCATCCCTGGCGATCTGCAGCCGCACATCGGGCGCGGCGGTGTTGCGCGTCCAGGCCAGCGCCATCGCGCCGTTGTAGCTGACGGCACCCTCGGCCGGCGCCTGGATGAAGGGCGGCTCGGGCCGCGCCTTCAGGCGGATGTCGGCGTCGGCGGCCACGCCCTCCTGGCCGCGCGCGTCGATGGCGCGCACGCGCAGCGTGTAGTCGCCGTCGGGCAGGTCGCGCGCCTCGTTCCAGGTCGCCGCCGGCTCGGCGACGTGGGCGTCCAGCAGCAGGCGGTCGAAGTCGCCGCGGGCGTAGAGCTGGGCTCGCCAGGTCGCGGCGCCGCTGGGGCCGCCCACCCAGGCCAGGCGCAGCGGCAGGCGCTCGGCTTCGGGCATGAGCCCGCTCAGGTCCGGCGCGGGCAGCAGCGGCGCGACGGACAAGGCCTTGCCCTCGGCCAGCAGCCCCTGGCCGGCGGCGACATCGGCCTTGAGGCCATCGGCGGCCACGGCGCCGGACAGCACCTGCATGCGCGTCGCCCCACCGGCCGCCTGCACGCGGAACTCGGTGCCGCGCACGCCCAGGTTCACGTGCGGCGTGCGGATCTCGTACAGCGGCACGCGCTGCGCGTTGGGCGCCACGCGGCTGTCCGCGCCGCCCTGCTGCACGCCCAGGCGCACGGCAGGAAGCGCACCGCGGCCCAGCACCAGCAGCTGCTCCAGCGCGATGTCGCTCTCGGGCGGGATCAGCAGCCGCGAGCCGTCGGCAAAGCGCAGCGACGCGCTGGACTGGGCGCCGGTGGTGATGCGGTCGCCGCTTTGCAGCTGTGCTCCGGCCACCAGCGCCTCGCTGGCGCCGCCGCGCTGGCGCGTGACCTGGCCGCGGGTGAACTGCGCCTCGGCCACGCTGGCCTCGCGCTTCAGCCAGGCCACGGGCATGCGCAGCGTGCGGCCGGGCATCAGCCGCAGCGGGTCGGGCACGCGGTTGAGCTTCTGCAGGTCGCGCCAGGTCTTGCCAGGCGCCAGCCAGGCGTCGGTCAGCGTGATCAGCGTGTCGCGCGGCTGGATGCGGTATTGCCAATCGGCGTCGGCCGCGGCCGTCTGCGCGCACGCCCAGCCGCAGCACAGCAGCAGGCCCGTGGCGAGCCAGACTCTCATTGCATTCATCGGAGCCTCCTTCCCTGGCAGGAAGCTGGATCCTAGCCAGCGGCGCCGAGGTCGAACACCGGTAAAGACCGCGAGTCAGGCCTCAGACAGTGCGTCCTGCAGCCGATCGCGCAGCCGGCGCAGCCGCTGCAGTTCCCGGTCGGGTGCCTGCAGTGCAGGCCACAGCAATGCGACGAGGTCACGGCTGCTCTGCTCCACATCGATCTGCCGGCCGGTGATGACCACCTCCCACAGCATGTGTTCCATGGGGCCGAACACCAGCGAGCGCAGCAGGCGCAGCGGGATGTCCTGCCGCACCTCGCCGGCCTGCTGGCCGCGCGCGAGCAGGTCCATCAGCGGCGCGGTGTAGCGGCGCTGCAGCTCGATGAAGCCTTCGCCGAGGTCCTGCCCCCCGACACCGGCGTCCTTGCGCCCTTCCGACAGCACCAACGCGCACAGCCCCGTGCCCTGGATGAGGAACAACCGCAGGTGCGTCAGCACGACGAACTCCAGTTGCACGCGCACCGGCTTCTCACGCGGCAGGCCGGCCTCGATGGCGTCGATGATCTCGTCGTACCAGTCCTGGATGACGCGCACGCACAGCTCGCGCTTGCCACGGAAGTAGGTGAACACCGTGGCCTCGGAGACGGCCAGGCGCTGCGCGATCTCGGTCGTCGTCGCGCGCTCGTAGCCGCGCTCGGCGAACACCTCGCGGCCCACGCGCAGGATGTCGCGCACGCGCTGCTCGGCCTTGGGGCCGGCCGGGGAGCGGCGCTGCGCAGTCGGGGTGGCGGTCGTCATCGGAGGCGCATTCTGCGCAATTTCTGAGGATCACTCAAGTCAGCATTGCATCAGCATTCGCGCTGGATTATTCTGGCGCCCCTTACGCGGCTCACGAGGCCGCCACACAATCAAGTTGAGTCCCGCTTAAGCAGGGCTCGCCGGGAGACTCCATGCCGGTCCTGACCACCCAGCTCAACCCGCGCTCGGCCGACTTCAAGGCCAATGCCGACGCGATGCAAGGCCTACTCAAAGACCTGAACGCCAAGCTGGCGCAGATCGCCCAGGGCGGCGGCGAGGCCGCGCGCGCCAAGCACACGGCCCGCGGCAAGCTGCTGCCGCGCGACCGCGTGGAGATGCTGCTGGACCCGGGCACACCCTTCCTGGAACTGGCACCGCTGGCCGGCCTGAACCTGTACGACAACGCCGCACCCGGCGGCGGCGTCGTGGCGGGCATCGGCCGGGTGTCGGGCGTGGAGTGCGTCATCGTCTGCAACGACGCGACCGTGAAGGGCGGCACCTACTACCCCATCACCGTCAAGAAGCACCTGCGCGCGCAGGAAATCGCGCAGCAGAACCGCCTGCCCTGCATCTACCTGGTGGACAGCGGCGGCGCCAACCTGCCCAACCAGGACGAGGTCTTCCCCGACCGCGATCACTTCGGCCGCATCTTCTTCAACCAGGCCAACCTCAGCGCCGAAGGCATCCCGCAGATCGCCGTCGTCATGGGCTCGTGCACGGCCGGCGGCGCCTATGTGCCGGCGATGAGCGATGAGACCATCATCGTGAAGAACCAGGGCACCATCTTCCTGGGCGGCCCGCCGCTGGTGAAGGCCGCGACCGGCGAGGTCGTGACCGCCGAGGACCTGGGCGGCGGCGACGTGCACACGCGCCTCTCGGGCGTGGCCGACCACCTGGCCAACAACGACACGCATGCGCTGGCCATCGCGCGCCAGTCCGTCGCGCGCCTCAACTGGACCAAGGCGAATCCGCTGGCGATGCAGGAGCCCAAGGCGCCGGCGTTTGATCCGGCCGAGCTGCACGGCGTGATCCCGACCGACACACGCAAGCCCTTCGACGTGCGCGAGGTCATCGCCCGCATCGTTGATGCGTCAGAGTTCGACGAGTTCAAGGCCCGCTACGGCGCCACGCTGGTGTGCGGCTTCGCGCACATCGACGGCATGCCGGTGGGCATCGTCGCCAACAACGGCATCCTGTTCGCCGAGAGCGCCAACAAGGGCGCGCACTTCATCGAGCTGTGCTGCCAGCGCAAGATCCCGCTGGTGTTCCTGCAGAACA
>CAMLKW010000164.1 GCA_946480605.1 uncultured Roseateles sp.
GACGGGCAGGCCCAGCGCGGCCACCGCGTCTTCGGGGTTGCGCACGCGGCGGTCGGTCATTTCCATCAGCAACGCGACGCCGACGGCCAGCAGACCACCCAGGAAGACCGCCAGCAGCGTGTTCAGCAGCATCTTGGGGCTGCTGTGCTCGGACGGCGGCTGGGCCACGGTCAGCACGTTGGCATAGCTTTGCGTGTTCTGCGCCTCCAGCGAGGATTGGTTCAGGCGTGCGACCAGGCTGTCGAACACGCGCTGCGCGTTCTCCACCTCGCGCTGCAGCACCATGCCTTCGTCGCGCACGGCCTTCATCTCCAGCATCTTGGTGCGCTGCGCCTCCAGTGCCGCACGCAACTGGCCTTCACGCGCCTTGTTGATGGTGTTGCTGACCGTCACGCCGCTGGTCACGCGACGCGTTTCCGCGTCGATGCGGCTGCGCAGCTCGGCGATGTTGGCGCGGGCTTCCAGCACTTGCGGGTTCTTGTCACCCAGGCGCTGGGAGAGTTCCTGCAGCTTGGCCTCGTTGCGGGTCAGGTCAGCCTTGAGGCCGCTGATCAGCGGGTTGTTCAGCACTTCCTGAATCCGGTCGCTCTGGCTGCCCTGGGCCTGAGTCTGGCGGCTGCTGCTCTCGGCCGAGACGGCCTGGGATTGCGTCAACTGGCTGTTCAGTTCCGCCAGACGCGCGTTCTCGATGTCCAGCCGCTCGTCGGTGACGATGATGCCCTTGGCCTGCTGGAAGGCCGACAGCCGCTGCTGGGCGCGCTCCAGCGATTCCCGCGCATCCTTGACCTGCGCCTGGAAGAAGCTGTTGAACTGCTTGGCGGGGTCGGACCTCAATTCCAGCGTGGTGGCGATGTAGGCCTGCGCGAAGGCATTGGCCAGGGCTGCCGCGAACTCCGGGGAAGGGCTCCGGTACTCGATGCTGATGACGTTGCTCTGCTGGCTGGGCTTCACGTCCAGGTACTTCTGCAAGAACGTGACGAGGAACTGCTCCAGCGTGCCCTTGCCCTGGGCCTCGGCTTGCCACTGCTCGCGGATGGCTGCGTTCTCGGTCAGCTTGAGGTCACGGATGACCCGCAACGCGACACGCTCGCTCTGCAGGATGTCGACCTGGGTCGCCATGAACGCAGGGGTGGACAGACCGGGATAGACGGTCGCCGACACCGGGTCGGGCTTGACGTCGACCACCACGCTGGCGGAGCCGGCGTACTGCTTGGGCAGCAGCAGGCTCACCACGACGGTGGTCACCACCACCAGCGCAAACACCACCAGCGCAGCCCACTTGCGCGCGCGCAAGATCGACAAGAACTGTGCAAACGTCATTCCCAACTCCCTATTTCTCGCCTGCCTCGAGCGGGCTCAAGCTCAAGATCAGAACAGGCTTTCCTTGACGTAAACGACGTCGCCGTCCTTCACGCCCTCGTCCATCGCCGCCTGCATCACCTGCACCTTGCCGTCCGCGCCCTTGCGGTGCACGCGGATGCCGCGCTCGGTGCCGCGCTGGTTCAGGCCACCGCCCGCGGCCAGCACCTGCATCAGCGTCATGCCGCGCTCCAGGCGCATGGGGCCGGGGCGCTGCACTTCGCCGTAGATGTAGACCAGCGGTGCACGGTCCACCCACAGCACGTCACCGTTCTGGATCAGCACGTCGTTGATGCGGCCCTGGTCGGCGCTGGGGCCGAAGACGCTGGGCAGGTCGATCTCGAGGCGGAAGGGCTTGCCATTGCGCATGCCGGTCAGCACGAGCTGGTCGCCACCGGTCGTGGCCACGCCGCCGGCATTGGCCAGCAGGTCGGTCAGCCGCATGTCGGCCGTCTCGATGGGGTAGCGGCCCGGCCGGTTGACCTGGCCCAGCACGCTGGCCTGGTTGCCCTTGACCTGCAGCAGCGTCAGCGTGACCTGGGGCTGCTTGACGAAGTTGCCGTTCTTCAGGCCGTCTGCGATGAGCTTCTCCGCAGCGCTGACCCCCAGCCCACCGATGCGCACATTGCCCAGCAGCGGGAAGCTGATGACGCCGGTCTCGGACACGCGGGTCTCGATGGTGAGGTCGGGGTTCTGGTAGACCAGGACGCGCACGACGTCGCCGGCACCCAGCCTGTATTCGGCCGAGGCGGTGGCGGCGGTGGCGGTCTGTGCCTGCGCCGCCAGGGCGGGCAGGCTCAGCGCGGTGGCGAGGATCAGGTGGGAGAAGCGCATCTTCATCATTTCAAGCCCATGCCCTTGCTGATGGAAGCAGGATCCAGGCCACTGGCGGCCGGCGCGGGCTCGGGCGCGACGACGGCGGCGGCCGGCGCGCTGGCGGCGCCCGGGGCCGGCTGGGCGAACTTGCCGACGTATTCGATCTTGGAGCTTTCGCGCAGCGCCTTGATGTCCTTCTGCACCAGTTCGGCCTTGCGCTGGTTCAGCAGGAAGGCCTCGATGGCCGGGCGGGCGCGGGCTTCGTCCACGGGCTGGCTGCGCGAGCCGGCCAGGGTCAGCACGGTCATGCCGGCAGGCGTGATCGTCACGGTCGACTCGCCGTCCTTCAGGCGGGCGATGCCGTCCAGGCCGGCCAGCGGCAGTTGCTCGGCGGCGCGCACGGCCTGGTTGCCGGCGAAGCGGAAGTCGTTGGCCTTCAGGAATTCGATGAACTCGGGCAGGGTCTTGGCCTCGGTCAGCTTCTCGCGCAGCACGGGCAGCTGCTCGGGCTTGGCCTCGATCTGCAGTTCCTGCAGGCTGTAGATGCGGCGCTCCTTGAACAGCGCCGGCTTGTCGGCGTAATACTTGGCGATCTCTTCGCTGGTGGGCTTGGCGGCGCCTTCGCCGACTCGATCCACATAGGCGCGGGCGATGATCTCGCGCTTGGCCGCCTCGATCTGCTGCACCACGCGCGGGTCGCGGTCCAGCTTCTGCTCCTCGGCCTTTTGCACGGCCAGCTCCTGGTCGATCAGACGCTCCAGCACCTGGCGGCTGGCGGCCTCGGCCTGCTCGGGCTTGAGGCCGGGCTGGCGCTGCAGCACGAAGTTGATCTGATGGACGGTGACCTCTTCCTTGTTGACCTTGGCCGCCGTCTGCGAGGCCTTCTCGCCTTTGTCGCCACCGCAGGCGACCAGCAGGGCTGCAACCGCCACGGCTGCGAGCAGCGAGGCACGAGGTTGGATCATTCGCTTAGCCATCTTTTCGAGGTCCTTGTTGTGTATGGGAGGGCGCCCCATCCCGCGGAGCGATCGAGTGTACTGGCGGGATATGTCGCTTCTATGGGCCGCGCGCCCCCAATACTGGGTTCGCGATCAGCACCCATTTAGAGCTATTTCAAGGCGGAAGTTCCCTGGCCCCCACGTTCATGGGGGATAGGGCGTCAGCTTGCGGGAGGAGGCGGGCCGGCGGCACTCAGCCGCGCACGGACCGCGGCGTCAGCACTTGATGCCGGCGTGCAGCGCGACGATGCCCGCACTGAGGTTGTGCACGTCCACATGGCCGAAGCCGGCCGTCTTCATCATGGCCTTCAGCGTCGCCTGGTCGGGGTGCATGCGGATGGACTCGGCCAGGTACTTGTAGCTCTCGGCGTCGCCCGCGAACAGCGAGCCCAGCTTGGGCAGGATGTTGAAGGAGTACCAGTCGTAGGGCTTGCGCAGCGGCTCGGCGATGCGCGAGAACTCCAGCACCAGCAGGCGGCCGCCGGGCTTGAGCACACGGCACATCTCGGCCAGGGCCAGATCCTTGTGCGTCATGTTGCGCAGGCCGAAGGCGACGCTGACGAGGTCGAAGCTCTCGCTCTTGAACGGCAGCTTCTCGGCGTCGGCCAGGCTGGTGGGCAGCACCAGGCCTTCGTCCAGCAGCCTGTTGCGGCCCTGGCGCAGCATGGCCTCGTTGATGTCGGTGTGCACCACCACGCCGCTGTCGCCCACCTTGCGGGCAAAGGCGCGCGACAGGTCACCCGTGCCGCCGGCGATGTCCAGCACGCGCTCGCCCGGCTTCAGGTTGGCGACCTGCACGGTGTAGGCCTTCCAGGCCCGGTGCAGGCCGGCCGACATCAGGTCGTTCATCAGGTCGTACTTGGACGCGACGGAGTCGAAGACGCCGCGGACCTTGCCGGCCTTCTCGTTCTCGTCGACCTGCTGGAAACCGAAGTGCGTTTGGCTCATGACGGAGGATTTCAGTGCGATTGGCAGCCACCGCCCTTGGCGGGCATGGGGTCGTCCCGGCCCTTGCCGGCGGCGGCGAGGCGGGCTTCGTAGTCCTGCCACAGGCCATCCTGCTGGCTGCCGAGCTTGTAGAGGTAGTCCCAGCTGAACAGGCCGCTGGCGTGGCCGTCCGAGAAGTCGGGGCGCACGGCGTAGTGGCCCACCGGCTCCAGGCCGGTGATGAGCACGTCGCGCTTGCCGGTCTGCAGCACCTCCTGGCCGGGGCCGTGGCCCATGACCTCGGCCGAGGGGCTGTAGACGCGCATCAGCTCGAAGGGGATGCGAAAACGCGCGCCGTCGTCGAAGGCGATCTCCAGCACGCGGGACTGCTGGTGGACGGTGATTTCGGTGGGGGCGGGCATGTCGGGAGTGTCCCTCAGAACGATTGATAGGCAGGAAGCTGGCCGTCCCTGGGCCGCACCTGCGTGAAGCGCACGGCCAGCCGCGACTGCACGCCGACCGGCAGCGGCGCAAAGCCCGTGCCGCGCGTCAGCTCGTCGCCGTGCATGAAGCTCCAGTACAGGAACTTCAGCGCGCCCTGGGCCTTGGCGGCGGTGGCCGGCTCGGCATCGACGAGCACGAAGCTGGTCAGCGTGATGGGCCAGGCTTGCGGGCCGGGCCGGTCCAGCAGCGTGGCGCGGTCGTCGCCCAGGCGGTGCATGTCGCTGCCCAGGATGGCCGCACGAAAGCCCGCCTCGCTGGGCACCACGTAGCGGCCGGCGGCGTTGCGCAGCTTCACGGCGGCCAGCTTGTCGCGCAGCACGCGGTCGTAGGACACGTAGGCTATGGATCCCGGCGTGGCGCGCAGCGCCTGCACCATGCCGTCGTTGCCCTCGGCCTTCATCGGCTCGGCCGGCCAGGTGGGCGCCGCGCCGGCGCCCACCTCGGCCTTGAAGCGCGGCGACGCACCGGCCAGGTAGCGCGTGAAGCCCTCGGTCGTGCCCGACTTCTCGGCCCGCACCACCCGCCGCACGGGCAGCACCGGCAGCACGACGCCGGGGTTCAGCGCCGCGACGCGGGCGTCGTTCCACACCTTCACGCGGCCCAGGAAGATGTCGGCCAGCAGTGCGCCGTCCAGTTGCAGCGACGCGACCGTGCCGGGCAGGTTCACCACCGGCACCACACCCCCCACCAGCATGGGGATCTGCACCAGCTTGTGCTTCGCGAGTTCGGCGGCCGTCAGGGGAGCGTCCGTGCCGCCGAAGTCAATGGCTCGCGCCTGGATCTGCTTGATGCCATCGCCCGAGCCCGTGCCCTTGTAGGCCACCGCCCCGCCTCCGGCCTTGGCAAAGGCACGCGCCCAGGTGTCGTAGACCTTGGACGGGAAGGTGGCGCCCTGGCCTTGCACGGTCTGCGCCAGCGCGGCGCCGGACAGGATCAGGCCGGCGAGTGCCAGCGGCAGGCGATAGAAAACAGGCATGACCGGAAAACTAGCGAAAACCCGTAATCATGCCCGGTGTCTTCCTTCCAGTTGATGAAGCCGGCCTCTAATCGGCGTTTTCACAGGCTTTGCTCCACTGCCATGAACCGCTTTCCCCTGCACCGCCTGGCCGCCGCCGCACTGGCCGGCCTGGCCGCCACCACCAGCCTGGCGCTGGACCTGAAGGGTCTGTCCAAGGACGTCAAGCCCTGCGACGACTTCTATGCCTTCGTCAACGCCGACTGGGAGGCTGCCACCGAGCTGCCCGCCAGCCGCGCCCGCATCGGCAGCTTCGAGCAACTGCGCCAGGCCAATGACGCGCTGCTGAACCAGGCGCTGAAGGAGCTGGCCGACAAGCCCGCGCTGCAGACCACGCCGGGCCTCAAGCTCATCGCCGCCTACTACGCCAGCGGCATGGACGAGGCCGCCATCGAGGCCCGCGGCCTGTCGTCGGTGACGCCGCTGCTGAACCGCGTCGCCGGGCTGCAGCGCCGCGAGGACCTGCCCACGCTGGTCGCGCTGCTGAGCCGCAGCGGCGTCGCCGCGCCGCTGGGCTGGGGTGTGCAGCCCGACCGCAAGGACACGCGCAAGAACGTACTGAACCTGGCGCAGGCCGGCCTGGGCCTGCCCGACCGGGACGACTACTTCCGCGACGACGAGCGCACGCGCGGGCTGAAGGCGGCCTACCGCGGCTACGCCCGCGCACTGCTGGGTGCCGCCGGCCTGCCCGCGGGCGACGCCGAACTGGACGCCGTGCAGGCCTTCGAGACCCGGCTGGCCGAGGCCTCGCGCGAACGCGCGCGCATGCGCGACCCCAACGGCAACTACAACCCCATGAGTCCGGCCGAGCTGGCCACGGCTGCGCCCGGCTTCGACTGGACCGCCTACCTGGCCGTGCTGACCGCCGGCGCCAAGCTGCCGCAGCGCCTGCTGGTGGGCCAGCCCGAGTTCGCCACGCGCGTGGCCCAGTTGGCGGCCGACACGCCGCTGGAGGTCTGGCGCAGCTACCTGGCGCTGCGCGTGCTGGACACCGCCGCGCCGCGCCTGCCCAAGGCCTTCGCGAACGCGTCGTTCGAATACCGCGGCAAGGCCATCACCGGCCTGCAGGCACCGGCGCCGCGCAACGAGGACGTCATCCGCCAGATCGGCGGCCAGTACGGCACCGAGCCGGTGGCGCTGGCGCTGGGCGAGCTGTTCGTCGCGCGCGCCTTCTCGCCCGAGGCGCAGAAGCGCTCGCTGCAACTGGTGGAGGACGTGCGCGCCAGCATGAAGGAGCGCATCGAGAAGCTGGACTGGATGACCGCGCCCACCAAGGCCAAGGCGCAGGACAAGCTCGCCCGCATGCAGCCCATGATCGGCGCACCGGCCAAGTGGCCGCAGTTCGAAGGCCTGCAGCTCAGCGACACCGACTACGCCGGCAACTGGCTCAAGGTGGCGCTGTGGCACAGCGGCCAGCAGATGAAGGACCTGGACGCGCCGGTCGAGCGCGACCGCTGGCGCGTCAGCCCGCACATCGTCAACGCGTTCGCGGGCGGGCTGAACCAGATCACCTTCCCGGCCGGCATCCTGCAGCCGCCCTTCTTCGATGCGAAGGCCGACGACGCCAGCAACTACGGCGGCATCGGCATGGTCATCGGCCACGAGATCACGCACCACTTCGACGACAGCGGCCGCAACTTCGATGCTGGCGGCTCGCTGACCGACTGGTGGACCGCCGAGGACGCGGCCGGCTACAAGGCCCGCGCCGACAAGGTGGCCGATCGCTACGCCGCCATCTCGCCGCTGCCGGGCTACCACATCAACGGCCGGCTGACGCTGGGCGAGAACATCTCCGACCTGTCCGGCATGCCCATCGCGTTCGAGGGCCTGCTGCGCGCGCTGAAGCGCAGCGGCGGAGCGGACAAGAAGGTCGAGGGCTACACGCCGGCGCAGCGCTTCTTCATCAGCAACGCGCTGATCTGGCGCACCAAGGTGCGTACCGAGTTCCTCATCAACCAGCTGCGCACGGACTCGCACTCACCCGCGAAGTACCGCGTGCTCACGCCGATGAGCAACACGCCCTACTTTGCGCAGGCCTTCAGCTGCAAGGCCGGCAGCCCGATGGTGGCCAAGGAGCCGCTGACGGTCTGGTGAGCCGCCGCCGGCGGCAGCGAACGACGGGGCCGCGAGGCCCCGTTTTTCTTGTGGCACGGCAGGGCGCGCGCAACGCGAAGTCAGCCTTCTCGGAGTCCGCGGTGACACAAGTCACGCCGTCGCCCCGACACCCCGACAACACCATGACGAACGGCACGAGCCGCCTTGACGGCGCGAATCGCAGTTCGCGCAATTCATGCGCGTTTTTCCGCATGCCGTCGCATACAGCAGGCATCTCATCACCTCCAACTTGGGTGCGCTCGAACGGGGACCTAGTCTGAGCACAGGTCGACACATGTCGTGTCCCCTGCAGTCAAACGAAGAAGGAGTCCCGTCATGTCCACCCGCTATTCCCTGTCGCAACGCACCCCCACCCAGAACGGCCTGTTTGCCGCCGCGGCCTGCGCCGTCACGCTGATGCTGACGGCCGGCCCCGCCATGGCCCAGGGCCCCGCACTGGATCGCGTCGAGATCAGCGGCCGCGTCGTCGAAGCGCCGGTGCGCTACGACGTGACCGCGCAGTGCCGCAACATCGGCCCGCAACTGGAAGAGGCCCTGCAGACGACCTGGGCCAAGCAGCGTGCGCTGGGCAGCGTCCATGTCCGCCTGCTGATGGAAGCCGGCCAGGTCGCCGGCGTGAAGGCCCGCGGCATCTCCTACCCGGTGGCACGCGCGGTGCGCAATGCGGTGCAGGAGCTGGAGTGCGGCCCGCAGATCACCGCGAATGCCCAGATCTACAGCTTCATCGTCGACTTCGTCGACCCCGACGCGCGCACCTACGGCGACACGCGCATGGCCGGTGCTCAGTCCCGCATCCGCATCGCGGCGGCGGCGAGCGAGTGAGCGATCGCAGCGTCGACTTCTTCGAGCGGCCGCGCCAGCAGCGGCGCGGCATCACGCCGGGCAGCAGCCCAGATGGGCGCGGGGAAGTGGGCATCGCCGTCGAAGCGCGCGATGACGTGCCAGTGCAGGTGAGGCACCACGTTGCCCAGCGAGGCCAGGTTGACCTTGGTGGGCAACAACAGCTCGCGCAGCACCCGCTCGATCTCGGTGACCGCATCCATGCAGGCGTGCCGCTCGGCCGCGGCCAGGTCGCTGAACTCGGCGACGTGGTCGCTCCAGATCAGCCGGTAGAAGGCCGGGTGCGCCGGCTCGTCGAGCACGCGCACGACGCGAAACCGCGGCGTGCGGGCGACGACGAGGCCGCCATCGGTGTCACACAGCGCGCAGCTCACACCAGCACCCGCTCGATGCCGCCGTCGTTGGCCTTCTTGACGTAGTCCGGCAGCCAGTTGTCACCGAGGATCTGCTTGGCCATCTCGACGACGATGTAGTCGGCTTCCAGCAGGCCGTTCTGCAGGTCGTCGCCGTAGCGTGTCAGGCCTTGCAGGCAGCTGGGGCAGGAGGTCAGGATCTTCAGGTTGTCGTTGGCGCCGACCTTGCCGGATTCGCGCAGCTGCGCCTCGGTCTTGCGCAGTTCTTCTTCCTTGCGGAAGCGCACCTGCGTCGAGATGTCGGGGCGCGTGACGCCCAGCGTGCCGCTCTCGCCGCAGCAGCGCTCGTTCTTCACGACGTTGTCGCCCACCAGCGCCTTCACCGTCTTCATCGGCTCCTGCTGCTTCATCGGCGAGTGGCAGGGGTCGTGGTACAGGTAGCTCTGCTTGGAGCCGAGCGTGATGCCCTTCTCCAGCAGGTACTCGTGGATGTCGATGATGCGGCAGCCCGGGAAGATGTCCTCGAACTTGTAGCCCTGCAGCTGGTCGTAGCAGGTGCCGCAGCTGACCACCACGGTCTTGATGTCCAGGTAGTTCAGCGTGTTGGCGACGCGGTGGAAGAGCACCCGGTTGTCGGTGATCATCTTCTCGGCCTTGTCGAACTGGCCCGAGCCGCGCTGCGGGTAGCCGCAGCAGAGGTAGCCGGGCGGCAGCACCGTCTGCACGCCGGCATGCCACAGCATGGCCTGCGTGGCCAGGCCGACCTGGCTGAACAGGCGCTCGGAGCCGCAGCCGGGAAAATAGAACACCGCTTCCGTCTCGGCCGGCGTCTCGCGCGGCCGGATGATGGGCACGTAGTCCTTGTCCTCGATGTCCAGCAGCGCGCGCGCCGTCTTCTTGGGCAGGCCGCCGGGCAGCTTCTTGTTGATGAAGTGGATGACCTGTTCCTTGATCGGCGCCGGGCCCAGCGTCGCGCGCGGCGCGCTGGTCTGCTTGCGGCCGGCGGGCTTGAACAGGTCCACCGCCAGGCGCTGCGCCTTGAAGCCGATGCCCACCATGGCCGAGCGGGCCAGCTTGATGGTCTCCGGATTGGTCGCGTTCAGCATGAACATGGCCGCGGCATTGCCGGGGCGCCAGGTCTTCTGGCCCATCTTGCGCAACAGGTTGCGCATGTTCATGGTCACGTCGCCGAAGTCGATCTTGACCGGGCACGGCGTCAGGCACTTGTGGCACACCGTGCAGTGGTCGGCCACGTCCTCGAACTCCTGCCAGTGCTTGATG
>CAMLKW010000165.1 GCA_946480605.1 uncultured Roseateles sp.
TGGCCGTGGCCCGCGCCCGCAAGATCCAGCGCTTCCTGTCGCAGCCCTTCCACGTCGCCGAAGTGTTCACCGGCACGCCGGGCAAGTACGTGCCGCTGAAGGAAACCATCCGCGGCTTCAAGATGATCGTGGCCGGCGAGTGCGACCACCTGCCGGAGCAGGCCTTCTACATGGTCGGCACCATCGACGAAGCCTTCGAAAAGGCGAAGAAGATTCAGTGATGTTGACCGGGGCGCCCCGAGCGCCCCGTCACTCGCAGAACCTTCTTCAACTTTGATCCGCTAAGGAAGATTGACATGGCAACCCTCCACGTCGACGTGGTCTCCGCCGAAGAGCAGATCTTCTCCGGCGAGGCCAAGTTCGTCGCCCTGCCGGGCGAGTCCGGCGAGCTCGGCATCCTGCCGCAGCACACGCCGCTGATCACCCGCATCAAGCCGGGCGCCGTGCGCATCGAGCGCGCCGATGGCGGCGAAGAGTTCGTCTTCGTGGCCGGCGGCATCCTCGAGGTGCAGCCCAACCGCGTGACCGTGCTGGCCGACACCGCCATCCGAGGCAAGGACCTCGACGAAGCCAAGGCCACCGAGGCGCTGAAGCTGGCCGAGGAAGCGAAGAAGAACGCCAAGAGCGACATCGACTTCGCCGCTGCGCAGAGCGAGTTCGCGACCATGGCCGCCCAGATCGCGGCGCTGCGCAAGTTCCGCAAGAAGTAAACCGCGCAGCCGCTTGCGGTGGCTCTTGAGGGCGACGGGAGTGATCCCGTCGCCTTTGCTTTTTTCTGCGGTATTTGTTCCGCTGTTCTTGAAGATGTTCGAAAGCGTGGCCCCCCTTGCCATCGCTACACTCGCGCCGCTTTTGTTCTAGGGAGGACCCATGAAAATTCTGAAGATCACGAACAGCAGTCTGGCCGTTGTTGCGCTCGCCGGCACATTGAGCGGCTGCTCGACAACCGAACAGTCCCGAGCTCTCGAGGTGCCCAAGGTCTCCGCAGCGACCGTACCGGCCTACCAGGGGGCACGTGCGCCTATCGCCGTCGGCAAGTTCGACAACCGCAGCAATTACCAGCGCGGCATCTTCTCGGACGGCATCGACCGCTTGGGGGCGCAGAGCAAGACCATCTTGATCTCGCACCTGCAGCAGACCAATCGCTTCAGTGTGCTGGATCGCGAGAATCTCGCTGAGTCCAAGCAGGAGGCGCAGTTCAAGGGTGCTGCCCAGGCGATCAAGGGCGCGGACTACCTGGTGACGGGAGCGGTCAGCGAGTTCGGTCGCAAAGAGGTCGGCGACAAACAACTCTTTGGCGTGCTCGGCCGCGGCAAGACGCAAGTTGCCTACGCCAAGGTCACACTGAACATCGTCAACTCGACCACATCCGAGGTTGTCTATTCGGTCCAGGGCGCCGGCGAGTACAGCCTGTCCGAGCGCGAAGTGCTCGGCTTCGGCAGCACGGCCAGCTACGACGCGACGCTCAACGGCAAGGTGTTGGATCTGGCCATCCGTGAAGCTGTCAATGCGCTGACCGCTGGCGTCGATAGTGGCGCCTGGAAGCCGGTGCGCTGAGGTTGCCGATGAAGCATCCGATCCTTATCGCCTCGCTGGTTCTGGTTGGTTGTGCGCAACCGGTCAAGCAGATCTACCAGTGGGACGGCTACCAGCCCGCGCTGTACCAACACCTGAAGTCTGACGGCGCCGAACCCGGCGCTCAGATTTCTGCCCTGGAAGCGCAGTTGCAGAAGAACGAGGCCGCGGGCGTCACCACGCCGCCCGGGATGCGTGCGCATCTGGCGATGCTCTACAGCAAGGCTGGTGACGATGTGTCGGCCCGGCGCCTGCTGGAAGCGGAGCGGGCCAAGTTTCCTGAGGCAGGGGCCTATGTGGACTTCCTCCTGAAGGCCAAGAGCAGCCAGGGTGCCATGCCGCCTGCCGCAGCCTCCAGCCCATCGAAGACTTGAGGGACATCATTGTCATGAACCAGGCATTCGGTTCCTGGCGCCGCTGGGCTCGTGCCCTCGCTGGCGCCGCTACGCTTCTCGTCCTGCAGGGCTGTGCAACACCGCCCAAGCCCTACGACTACACGGCCTACAAGGCTGCCAAGCCCGCTTCCATCCTCGTGTTGCCGCCGCTCAACGCGACACCTGATGTGCAGGCAAGGCCCAGCGTGTTGGCGCAGGTGACCATGCCGCTCGCCGAGTCCGGCTATTACGTGTTGCCGGTGTCGTTGGTCGACGAAACGCTGAAGCAGAACGGCGTTTACACCGCCGATGAGGCGCACGCCATTGACGCCACCAAGCTGCGCGACATCTTCGGTGCTGACGCAGGTCTGTACCTGAAGGTGACGCGCTACGGGTCGGTCTATCGCGTCATCAACAGCGAGACTGCAGTGACCTTGGAGGCGAAGCTGGTGGACCTGCGCAATGGCAGGTTGCTGTGGGATGGCACGGCCAGCGCGTCCAGCGCCGAGCAGGGCAACAACAACCAAGGCGGCCTGGTGGGATTGCTGGTCAAGGCGCTCGTAGAGCAGATCGTTGCGTCCACTACCGATCGCAGCCACCCCATCGCCGGTCTTGCGAGCCAGCGGCTGTTGGGGGCGGGCAGCCAGAACGGCCTGCTGTTCGGCCCGCGTTCACCGCATTACGGCAAGACCGAAGATGCCGGCAAGTCGCCGGCCACGATCAAGTCGGGCGGCTGATAATCCGTCAAGCTGCAAGCAGCCGCCTGAACAGGCGGCTTTTTCTTTTGTCTGCCCAGCATGTGCCATGAATCAGTCTGACCCTCACGATGCTGTTCAACTGACCGCACCCGACGGCGCTGCCGCCAGCGTCTCGCTGCACGGAGCCCACATCCTTTCCTGGGTGCCCGCCGGCGGCCCCGAGCAGCTCTACCTGTCCCCGCGCAGCGAGTTCGCACCCGGCAAGGCCATACGCGGCGGCGTGCCGGTGTGCTTCCCGCAGTTCGCCGAGCGCGGAAACTTGCCCAAGCATGGCTTTGCGCGCACGCTGCCGTGGGAGTTGGTGAGCCAGCAGCAGGGCAAGGACGACGCGCTGGCCGTGCTGCGGCTGCGCGACAGCGACGCGACGCGCGCGCTCTGGCCGCATGCCTTCGAGCTGGAGCTGAGCCTGCGCGTCGGCGGCCGCAGCCTCGACATCGAGCTGGCCTGCGAGAACACCGGCGACGCCGCCTTCCAGTTCACGACGGCCCTGCACACCTATCTGCGCGTGGCGGACCTGGATGCGGTCAGCGTCGAAGGCCTCAGCGGCCTGCGCTACTTCGACAGCGTCAAGCAGGCCGAGGCCTTGCAGCGCATGGACTTGCTGCTGACCGGCGAGAAAGGCGTGCTGGATCTGGATCGCATCTATTTC
Source organism: uncultured Roseateles sp. (assembly GCA_946480605.1). The sequence continues at coordinate 3,357 of CAMLKW010000165.1, forward strand.
GGCGTGAAGGAACGTCCGCTGCTGGTGGCCGAGGACCGCCGTCAGATCGTCGTGCGTGCGCAGGGCTTCGACGACGCGGTGGTCTGGAATCCGGGCCCCGAGCGTTGCGCGAAGCTGGCCGACATGCCGCCCGAGGGCTGGTCCGAGATGCTGTGTGTGGAGGCTGCCAACGTCGGCCGCCCCATCGAGCTGCAGCCCGGCGAGAGCTGGGTGGGGCGGCAGAGCCTGAGCTTGCCCTGAGTCAGAACGCGCGCGCGGGGCGCCGCCGATAATCCGTCGATGTTCGCCCCTCTGCAAAACGACACTTTCCTGCGCGCCTGCCTGCGCCAGCCCACCGACCACACGCCCGTCTGGCTGATGCGTCAGGCCGGCCGCTATCTGCCCGAGTACCGCGCCACGCGCGAGAAGGCCGGCAGCTTCATGGGCCTGGCCACGAACAAGGACTACGCGACCGAGGTCACGCTGCAGCCGCTGGAGCGCTACCCGCTGGACGCGGCCATCCTGTTCAGCGACATCCTGACGGTGCCGGACGCGATGGGTCTGGGTCTGAGCTTCCAGCAAGGCGAGGGGCCGAAGTTCGCCAAGGTCGTGCGCGACGAAGCGGCCGTGGCCGCGCTGGCCGTGCCGGACATGGACAAGCTGCGCTACGTGTTCGACGCGGTCACGTCCATCCGCAAGGCGCTCAACGGCCGCGTGCCGCTGATCGGCTTCTCCGGCAGCCCGTGGACGCTGGCCTGCTACATGGTGGAGGGCGGCGGCTCGGACGACTACCGGCTCGTGAAGAGCCTGATGTACGCCCGCGCGGACCTGATGCACCGCATCCTGGACATCAATGCGCGCGCGGTCGCCGCCTACCTGAACGCGCAAATCGAAGCCGGCGCGCAGGCCGTCATGCTGTTCGACTCCTGGGGCGGCGTGCTGGCGGACGGCGCCTTCCAGCAGTTCAGCCTGGCCTATTCGCGCCAGGTGCTGGCGGCGGTGAAGACCGAGCATGAGGGTGTGCGCATTCCCCGCATCCTGTTCACCAAGGGTGGCGGCCTGTGGCTGGACGAGATCGCCGATGCCGGTGCCGATGTGGTGGGCCTGGACTGGACGATGAACCTCGGTGTCGCCCGTGCCCGCGTCGGCGGCCGCGTGGCGCTGCAGGGCAACCTGGACCCCAACGTGCTGTTCGCGCCGCCCGAGGCCGTGCGCGCCGAAGTGCGGAGAGTGCTGGACAGCTTTGGGCCCCACCCGGGCCATGTCTTCAACCTGGGCCACGGCATCAGCCAGTTCACGCCGCCGGACAGCGTCACGGCCCTGGTGGACGAGGTGCATGGCCACTCGCGCCGGCTGCGTGCGGGTCGTTGACAGGCCGTCAAATCTGCACGGTCGCCGATGACTTATCCCCAAATATTGGGATACGGCCGAGCCGGGCGAAGAATGGTGCAGTGCAAATACGCGTTTTCCCGAGGCGCGGCTAAGTGCTTGATTTTCAACGCCACCCGCAGCGAGCTGCGGAGCGCCACTTCGGGGCGTCGCGCCTGAGGCTGGCGCATGACAGCGATCGACAGCGAGATTTGCTCACAAACTTATCCACAGAAATTGTGGGCAACCCGGGATTCCTTGCAAATCATGAACTTGCAGTGGTTTGCTGAGCCGGAACTTCATAAACAGCGCGGAGTTGTGTGTGGCTGAGGTCGGGCCACTCTGCGTGTTGCGCGTCGCGGTTGATGCGCCTCAACACAGCGGCCTGAGCGGCCCGCTTGACTACGCGAGTGAGCAGGCGCTCACGCCGGGCTCGCTGGTGCGGGTGCCGTTGGGCAAGCGCGAGTTGTTGGGTGTGGTGTGGCCCGGCGAGGCGATGCCCGATCCGTCGCTGTCGCTGAAACCGCTAACGGCTGTCTTCGACGCGCTGCCGCCGCTGAGAGGCGACTGGTGCCGGCTGCTGGACTTCGCTGCCGGCTATTACCAGCGCAGCGTCGGCGAATTGGCCAGCGCCGTGCTGCCGCCACAACTGCGCGAGCTGTCGCCGGAGCAACTCGCGGCGCGGCTGCGCAAGCTGGAGCGCAAGTCGGCGAAGGCGGCCGCCACCGAGCCGGTGCGGCCGGAGCTTGCGCCTGAACAGGCTCACGCGGTCGAACACCTGCAGGCCTGCATCGCCGGCGACGCCGCGAGCAAGCCCGTGCTGCTGTTCGGCGTCACGGGCAGCGGCAAGACCGAGGTCTACCTGCGCGCGGCCGAGGCCGCGCTGGCAGCCGGCCGGCAGGTGCTGGTGCTGGTGCCCGAGATCAACCTGACGCCGCAACTGGAGACCCGCTTCACCGAGCGCTTCGCGGCGCTGCTGCCGCAGCCCATGGCCATCGTGTCGCTGCACAGCGCGCTGACGCCCGCCCAGCGCCTGCAGAACTGGCTGGCCGCCCACCTGGGCCGTGCGCGGCTGGTGCTGGGCACGCGGCTGGCCGTGTTCGCGTCATTGCCGGAGCTGGGGCTGATCGTCGTCGACGAGGAGCACGACCCCTCCTACAAGCAGCAGGACGGTGCCCGCTATTCGGCGCGCGATCTGGCCGTGTGGCGCGCGCACGACCTGAAGATCCCGGTCGTGCTGGGCTCGGCGACCCCGTCGCTGGAGAGCTGGCAGCACGCCGAATCGGGCCGATACGAGCGGTTGACGCTGGCCACGCGCATCGGCGGCGGCGCGCTGCCCAAGGTCAGGCTGTTCGACATGAAGGCGCTGCCGCCATCGCCCGGCGTGACGACGGCGCTGACCGCGCCGCTGCTGGCCGAGCTGAAGCTCCGGCTGGAGCGCGGCGAGCAAAGCCTGGTGTTCCTGAACCGGCGGGGCTACGCGCCCGTGCTGCATTGCGGCGAGTGCCAGTGGAAGAGCGACTGCCCGCACTGCAGCGCCTGGCGCGTCTTCCACAAACGCGACCGCACATTGCGCTGCCATCACTGCGGCTACACCGAGCGTGTGCCCGCTGCCTGCCCGAACTGCGGCAATCACGATATCGCGCCGCTGGGCCGAGGCACCGAGCGGCTGGAGGAGCAGTTGGCCGAGGCGCTACCCGGCGCGCGCGTACTGCGCATCGACGCCGACTCCACGCGCCGCAAGGGCGAGTTGGAGGCCCAGCTGAAGGCCGTGCACGACGGCGACGTGGACATCCTGGTCGGCACGCAGATGGTGACCAAGGGGCACGACTTCCGGCGCATCCGCTTCGTCGCGGCCGTGAACCCGGACGGCGCGTTGTTCAGCAGCGACTTCCGTGCGCCCGAGCGCCTGTTCGCGCTGCTGATGCAGGCCGGCGGCCGGGCGGGGCGCGACGCCTCAGGCGAGTCGCCGAGCGAGATGTGGGTGCAGACCTGGCATCACGACCACGGGCTGTACCAGGCGCTGGCGCGGCACGACTACGAGCGCTTTGCGCGCGACCAACTGGCCGAGCGCCAGTCGGCCGGGCTGCCACCGTTTTCGCACCTGGCCTTGCTGCGCGCCGAGGCGCGCACCGCGGAGGCGGCCAAGGCCTTCCTGACGGCCGCGGCGGAACTGTTGCAGGACAGCCACGTGCTGGTCTACCCGCCCGTGCCGCATGCGGTGGCGCGGGTGGCGGACGTGGAGCGCATGCAGATGCTGGTGGAGGCCGGCCAGCGCGGACGGCTGCAGGCCTTCCTGCGTGAGTGGGTGCCGGCGCTGATCGCGCTGAAGCGCGAGCACAAGGCGGTACTGCGCTGGGCCGTGGACGTGGACCCGCTGGCGATCTGACGCCGGCCGGCAGGGCTGCTCAGCGCTGGGGCGTGTGGGGCAGGGTGCTGGCCAGCGCGGCGGCGCGGCGCTGCTGCTCCTGGCGGCGCAGCGCGCGCACCGCCGGGCGGAACAGCAGATAGCCGATCACGCCCAGGCCCATCAGCAGCATGCCGGCATCGATGTCCGTGATGAAGCCGTCGTCCCGGCTGCCGTCGATCTCGGCCGGCGCCTGGCCCTGCGTCCAGCGGCTGCCATTCAGGGCCGCCAGCCCGGTCGAGCCGAAGCGACCGGCGTCCGCCACCACCGTGGCCGCGCGCGAGTCCAGCGCCGCCTTGGCCTGGGCGTCAGGCGTGGCGCCGGCTCCTGCGGAGGAACACAGGGCGGCAAGGACGGCAGCGAGGACGAGGGCTTTCATGATGCGGGCTCACCGTGAAACTGAAGGGCTGGGACGCATTGTTCGCAGCCTAGCGTGGCTGAGGTGTGAAGACTTCACGCGCTCGGGGGGGACCCCCGCGAATGGGCGATCAAGCCCCATCGGGCTATTGCCATCGCCGCCGAATCGGCGTCAATCCCGCGGCGGCGGCTCGGCCTGGGCCGACACCCTGGCGGCCAGTTCGGCACGCATGCGCTTGAGCCTCTCGCGCGGGTCCTCGCGCGTGCTGCCCTCGTTGAGCTTCATCTCGGCCAGGAAGCGGCTGGGAATGCCCACCACCGTGTCGCGGCCCTTCTTGCGGCGGCGCAGCGTCGAGACGGCCAACGTCGTGCGGGCGCGGGTGATGCCCACGTACATGAGGCGGCGCTCCTCCTGCAGCGCCTCGGCGGTCAGCTCGGCCTCCTCGCGCTTGAAGGGCAGCAGGCCCTCGTTGACGCCGGCCAGCACGACGTGCGGCCATTCCAGCCCCTTGGACGCGTGCAGCGTCGTCAGCGTGACCTGGTCCTGCTCCTCGCCACGCTCGGCCAGCGACAGGATGACGGAGATGGTCTGGGCCACGTCCAGCACGCTCTGCTTGGGCTCGGTGAAGCTGACGCCGCCTTCCTCGCTCTGCTGGCCGCCGCAGCGCTTGGCGACCCAGTCGACGAAATCCAGCACATTGCCCCAGCGCGCCTGGGCGACCTTCTCGTTCTCTTCGTTGTCGACGAGATGCTGCTCGTAGGCGATGTCCTTCAACCATTCGGTCAGCATCGCGTGCGCGGCGGTGTGGCCTTCGGTGTGGCGGGCCTTGTACTGCAGCTCGTTCACGTAGCGCCCGAACTCGTGCAGGCTGTCCAGGCCGCGCTTGGTCAGCGCCGTCGCCAGGCTCTCGGAGAACAGCGCCTCGAACATGCTGCATTTCCACTGCGCCGAGAACGTGCCCAAAGCGCCCAGCGTCGTGTGGCCGATGCCGCGCTTCGGGGTGGTCACGGCGCGCAGGAAGGCCGGGTCGTCGTCCTGGTTCACCAGCAGGCGCAGCCAGGCGCACAGATCCTTGATCTCGGCCTTGTCAAAGAAGCTCTGGCCGCCCGACACCTTGTACGGGATCTGCGCGCGGCGCAGCGCCTGTTCGAACACGCGGGCCTGGTGGTTGGCGCGGTACAGGATGGCGAAGTCCTTGAACGCCGGACCCTTGCCGTCGGCGCGCAGCTGCTGGATGCGAGCCACGGCGCGCTCGGCCTCGTGCTCCTCGCCGTCGGCCTCCAGCAGTGCGATGGGTTCGCCGTCGCCGTACTCGCTCCACAGCTTCTTCTCGAACAGCTTGGGGTTGCCGGCAATGACGTTGTTGGCCGCGCGCAGGATGGAGCCGGTGGAGCGGTAGTTCTGCTCCAGCGGGATGACCTTCAGCGCCGGGTAGTCCTGCGGCAGACGCTTGAGGTTCTCGATGGTGGCGCCGCGCCAGCCGTAGATGGACTGGTCGTCGTCGCCCACGGCGGTGAACATGCCGCGCTCGCCCACCAGCGCCTTCAGCAACTCGTACTGCACGGCGTTGGTGTCCTGGTACTCGTCCACCAGCACGTAGCGCAGCTTGGTTCTCCACTTTTCGCGCGCCTCGGCGTCGGTGCTCAGCAGCTTCAGCGGCAGCGTGATGAGGTCGTCGAAGTCCACGGCCTGGTAGGCGGCCAGGCGTTCCTGGTAGCGCACCATCACGGCGGCGGCGGCGCGCTCATCGTCGTCCGCGGCGATCTGCGCGGCCTGCAAGGGGCCTACGCCGTTGTTCTTCCACAGCGAGATGGTCCACTGCCAGCGCCGTGCCTGGTTCATGTCGGTCGTGCCGCCGGCGTCCTTCAGCACGTTCAGCACATCGTCGCTGTCGAGGATGGAGAACTGCTCCTTCAAGCCGATGCGCGTGCCCTCCTCGCGCAGCAGGCGCACGCCCAGGGAGTGGAAGGTCGAGATGGCCAGGTCCTTGGCGGCCTTCTTGCCCACCAGCGCCTTGGCGCGCTCGCGCATTTCCTGCGCGGCCTTGTTGGTGAAGGTGATGGCCGCGATCTGGCTGGGCCGGTAGCCCGACACCAGCAACTGGGCGATCTTGGTCGTGATGACCTTGGTCTTGCCCGAGCCGGCCCCGGCGATGACCAGGCAGGGGCCGTCCAGGTGATGGACGGCGGCTAGCTGGGCCGGGTTGAGGCCGGCGGACGGCGGGGCGAAAGACATGGGGTGCGCATCATGCCACCCGAGCCACGCCTTCCCCTGGCAGCGCGCGCAAGCCCAGTCCCAGCAGCAGCAGCGCAAAGAACATGAAGCCGATGCGCGGCGCGTCCAGCAGGCTGTCGAATGCGCCCACGGTGCCGAAGCCGATCAGCGCCGCGACGATAGCCGGTGCCAGCGGGTGGTCGCGCCCGCGGCCGAAGCTCAGGCGCACCAGCACCAGCACATACAGGCTGCCGGCCAGCGCCAGCCCGATCAGGCCCTGCTCGAACAGCACATGCAGCGCCGCGTTCTTGATGTGCCAGGGCAGGTGGTGGCGGTCGCTGGAGAAGAACCAGTGCGCCATCTCGCGGTTGAAATCGCCGTTGACCAGCAGTGCCCGGCCCTGGCTGTCGTGCATGGCGATGCGGCTGATGTCCACGCGTGCGCCACGGCTGCCCAGCGACAGCGAGAACGTG
>CAMLKW010000166.1 GCA_946480605.1 uncultured Roseateles sp.
AGGTCTTCCACTCGCTCTCGTTGCTGTGCGCCAGCACGATGCCGTCGAAGGGGATGGCGCCGAAGCCCTCGGTACCCTTGTAGTTGCCTTCCTGCGTGGCGGTCAGCAGCGGGTGCAGCACCTTGATGGGCGCCTTGAACATTTCCACGAATTCCAGCAGGCCCTGGTTGGCCAGGCACAGGCCGCCGCTGTAGCTGTAGGCGTCGGGGTCGTCCTGCGCATAGGTTTCGAGCTTGCGGATGTCGACCTTGCCGACGAGCGACGAGATGTCCTGGTTGTTCTCGTCGCCCGGCTCGGTCTTGGCGACGCCGATCTGCTTGAGCACGCTGGGGAAGCGCTTGACGACCTTGAACTTGCGGATGTCGCCGCCGAACTCGTCCAGGCGCTTCACGGCCCACGGCGACAGGATGCGGTTCAGGTAGCGGCGCGGGATGCCGAAGTCGCGCTCCAGCAGCGGGCCGTCCTCGACGGGGTCGAACAGCCCCAGCGGCGACTCATTCACCGGCGAGCCGGCCAGCGAGTAGAAGGGCACGTGTTCCATCAGCTGCTTGAGCCGCTCGGCGATGCTGCTCTTGCCACCGCCCACCGGGCCCAGCAGGTAGAGGATCTGCTTCTTCTCCTCCAGCCCCTGCGCGGCGTGGCGGAAGTACGAGACCACCTGCTCGATGGCCTCCTCCAGCCCGTAGAACTCTGCGAAGGCCGGATAGATCTTGATGGTCTTGTTCGCAAAGATGCGCGACAGCCGCGGGTCGTTGCGGGTGTCCAGCATCTGCGGCTCGCCGATGGCCTGCAGCATGCGCTCTGCAGCGGTGGCGTAGGCCAGCGGATTTCTCTTGCACTCTGCGAGGTACTCCTCCAGCGTGAGCTCCTCGACCTTGCTGCGTTCGTAGCGTGCGGCGTAGTGGCTGATGACGTCCATGCGACTCTCCTGCGGTGTGAACTCCACAGGGCCGCGAGCACGATCCGTGCCCTGGTCAGCTGGGGGGTTCTGATCGCGCCTCAACTGCAAGGCGTCATCAGAACTCTCCATTCCGGTCCTTCGACAAGCTCAGCTTGCTGTCGGGGGCCGTGACTCGATCTCAAGAATAAGCCGTCGTCTGCCCTCCAACAAACCAAGTGGCCTTTTCGTTGACAGGGCCGGTCCAGCATACGCCCACCCCACAGGCAATACCTGGCACTTGTCGGGCAAACCACACGAACCAGTGGGCCTTGTCGCCGGGCGCCGGGCGGGCCGTTATCGTGAAGAGATGTCGTGCCGGCGACCGGGTCGCGCGGGGCTGTCGGCAGGTAAGTCCAGCACCGCTGGCGCGGCGATGCCACGCCTGTCCCCGATCTCGTGGACGCCGGGGCGTCATCCCCCTGGACTCCGGGATGACCGGCGTCGCCGGCACCGCTACAACCGCCACCCTTCGGATCATGAACCTTGGAGGGAGACGCGTGAAGTTCGTTCGTATGGTGCTGTGCGCAAGCAGCGTGGCATGGGCCGGGGCCGCCCAGGCCGAGGTGACCTTCGCATTCGGCGTGACGGCGGAGAACCATCACACCAGTTCCTATGTCTACCAGTACCCCGAGGCCCAGACCTCCGGCGTGCTGAGCACCGGCGGCCCGCTGCTGGCGCAGTCGGGCCAGGTGTCGGCCATGGTCACTGCCTGGGCCGATGCGAGGACCGGCATGTTCAAGGCGATCACGCGGGCCGACATCGCCAACGTGGGCCAGCGTCCTACCGACATCGCCGAGGCCTATGCGCGCCTGGACCTGACCGACACGCTGGTCTTCGGTGGCGCCGCTGCCACGGCCACGGCGGAGTTCCGCCTGAGCTACGACACCGAGATCAGCGGCCTGGGTTTCGGCGCCTTTGCACGCGAGGGGCAGCTGTCCCACTTCCAGCAAGTCTGGTCGTTCCGCTCGCTGACGCTGTCCTACGAGGTGGCCAATCCAGACTTCGATCCCAATGCCAGCTGCATCGACTACGGCAGCGACGGTCTGTACTGCCCGCCGCAGACGCAGCCTTTCCTGACCATCGAGAAGTCGGCCGGCAATGGCCAGTTCCGCGAGGTGGCGCTGGGCGGCCCCAACGGCATCTACACCAACGGCGACGCGGTCAACGGCCGCTACACCGGCACCGAGGTGTTGACGCTGGAGGTGCCGACAGGCGTGGAGGTACGCCTGTCCTACACCGCCTACAGCACGGCGCGCTGCTTCCACCTGGCCTTCTGCGCGCTGGTCAACGATGCCACGCACTCGGACTACCTGGCCTTGGTCGCGCCGCAGGGCTTCAGCTCGGCCAGCGGCTACCAGTACCTTGGCGTGGCCGCCGCGGTGCCCGAGCCCGCCACCGCGTGGATGGGCCTGGCCGGCTTGGCGGTGCTTGCCGGCCTGTCGCGCCGCCGCCGCGGCTGAGGCGGTCTGCGCGGGGCCTCAGCCGCCCCGCAGGCGCTCCAGGATGCCGTCCAGCGCGTCCAGCGAGTCGAACTGGATCGCCAGCTCGCCGCTCTGGCCGCGTTTGCCGCGCTTTTTGATGCGCACCTCGACGGCCGCGCCCAACGCGTCGGCCAGCTCTTCCTCCAGCCGCAGCACGTCGCGGCTCTTGTCGCCCTTGACGCGCAGCAGCGGCGCCTGACGGGCCGCGCCTTGCGCCCGGGCGACCAGCTTCTCTGCCTCGCGCACGCTGAGCTTCTTGGCGGCGATCTCGCTGGCCGTGGTGATCTGCGAGGCGCCGTCCAGCGGCAGCAGCGCGCGGGCATGGCCCATGTCCAGGTCGCCGGCCATCAGCATGTTTTGCACCGGCGCGGCCAGGTTCAACAGGCGCAGCAGGTTGCTGGCGGCACTGCGCGAGCGACCCACGGCCTGCGCGGCCTGCTCGTGCGTCAGGCCGAACTCGTCGGTCAGGCGCTTCAGGCCCTGCGCCTCTTCCAGCGGGTTCAGGTCCTCGCGCTGGATGTTCTCGATCAGCGCCATTGCGGCGGCCGATTCGTCGGGCACCGCCTTCACCAGCACCGGCACCTCGCGCAGGCCGGCCAGCTTGGCGGCGCGAAAGCGCCGTTCGCCGGCAATGATCTCGTAGCTCACCGCGCCGTTGGGTGTGATCGGCCGCACGAGGATGGGCTGCATGATGCCCTGGCCCTTGATGCTCTCGGCCAGCTCGTACAGCGAGCCCTCGTCCATGCGCGTGCGCGGCTGGTACTTGCCGGCCTGCAGTTGCTCCAGCTTCAGCGTGCTGGGCGTGCCGTCGCGTTCGACGGGCGCGGGGGTGTCGCTGACTTTGGGGCCCAGCAGGGCTTCGAGGCCGAGGCCGAGGCCTTTGGGTTTCTTGGTCGCCATGGGGGCGGATTCTCCGTCACAGACTCTTCAGCAACTCCCGGCCTTCCGGCCAGTCACCCAGCCCCGACTCGGCGTTCAGATGCCCCCGCGGCCCGGCCATGACGACGCTGCTGCCCCAGTCCGCCGCCATCTGCGTGCTGCGCTCGGCGGCGCCGAAAGGGTCGTCGCTGCTGATGACGGTGATGCTGGGGAAGGGCAGGCGCTGGCGGCGGATGGGGCGCCAGTTGTGCAGCTGGGGCGGCGTGTCGTCGCGCTCGGTGTCTGGCGGGGCGACCAGCAGCGCGCCCTTCACGCGGCCGGTGTGTTGCGAATGCGCCGCCCACGCGGCCACCAGCTGGCAGCCCAGCGAGTGGGCCACCAGCACGGCCGGTACGTCGTCCTGAAGCAGCACCTCGTCAAGCCGGGCCATCCAGTCGCCGCGGCGCGGCCAGTCCCAGTCGTGCTGCTCCACGCGCTGGTCGCCGTGCAGGCGCTCCCAGCGGGTCTGCCAGTGTTCGGGGCCGGAGTTCTGCCAGCCCGGGAGAAGCAATACGCGAGAGGGATTCATGGTTTGCCCTTATCCTGTGCGGCTCGATTTTCAGTGCTTGGAGCAGCGGCGATGACGTTCAAGGTGTTTGTGGATGGCCAGGAAGGCACGACCGGCTTGCGGATTCACGAGTACCTCGCGGCCCGCACGGACATCGAGGTCCTGAAGATAGCTGCCGACAAGCGCAAGGACCCGGCCGAGCGCTCGCGGCTGCTCAACGCGGCGGACGTGGCCTTCCTGTGCCTGCCCGACGCGGCCTCGCGCGAGGCGGCCTTCATGGTCAACAACGACCGCACCTGCCTCATCGACGCCAGCACCGCGCACCGCACGGCGCCGGGCTGGACCTTCGGCCTGCCCGAGCTGGCCCGCGGCCAGCGCGGTGCCATCCAGGCCAGCAAGCGCATCTCCAACCCCGGCTGTCATTCCAGCGCCTTCATCCTGGCCGTGCGCCCGCTGGTGGATGCCGGTTTGCTGCCGAAGGACGCGGCCATCAGCGCCACCTCCATCACCGGCTACTCCGGCGGCGGCAAGAGCATGATTGCCGAGTACGAGCAGCAGCCGCTGCCGGCCCACCTGCAGGCGCCGCGGCCCTACGGCCTGGCGTTGAAGCACAAGCATCTGCCGGAGATGGCGGCCCACACCGGGCTGGCGACACCGCCGGTGTTCCAGCCCATCGTCAGCACGTTCTACAAGGGCCTGGCCGTCAGCGTGCCGCTGCACCTGAGCCAGCTGAAGGCCGGTGCCACGCCCGAGGCCGTGCACGCCGCGCTGGCGGCGCACTACGAAGGCGAGCGCTTCATCAACGTGAAGCCGCTGCGCGACGCTGCCACGCTGGAGAACGGCTTCTTCGACGTGCAGGCCTGCAACGACAGCAACCGCGTTGACCTGTTCGTCTTTGCCAGCGACACCCAGGTGCTGCTGATGAGCCGGCTGGACAACCTCGGCAAGGGCGCCAGCGGCGCCGCGGTGCAGTCGATGAACGTGCACCTGGGCGTCGAGGAAAGCCTGGGCCTGGTCTGAACCCGAAATCGGGTCGCTGAGGCGCTCTTTGGCGACATAGGATGACGCCTCTCGGTGGGGGAGGCGTGATGTCGAAGACTGCAGGCACTGATCCTGTTCTGGCCCGGATCTCGTTGGTCATTCCCGGGCGCACGATCGCGCTTGGCGGCCCGCCCGAGGATGGCGTGGCGTCGTGCCGGCTCGACACCGAGGCCATGCGCTGGACCTATGTGCTCAGGACGCGCGAACGCTGGCTCGGATCTCGCGACGCGAGCGCCAGCCGCGAGGAACAGGCCGCGTGCACGCTGAAGGGCTTCGGCCTGAAGGACGCCGATCTCGAGGCGCTGGCCGGTGCGGCGCGCATCGTCGTGCGCATGCCCTACCAGGCCGAGAGCGACGGCTGGCAGGGCCGCGTCTTCCCCTGGGAATATGTGCTGGCCAAGGCCACGCGGCGCTACCGCAATGTCGACAACCATCACTTCACCGTGATGCGCGAAGTGGTGCCGGCGGTCTCGGCCCGGTGGCGCAAGTCCGCGCAGCCCTGCCTGCTGTACGTGCAGAGCGCCCCCGCTGGCTTGAGGCGGGACTGGGACTTCAGCGCCGAGGCCAAGCGGCTCAGGCGTGTGCTGGCTGGCATCCGGCTGATCGAGCTGAAGGACCCGAGCTGGCAGCAACTGCACGACGTGGTGAAGCAGCACAAGCCCGACCTGATCCACCTGAGCGGCTTCGACAACCTGAGCGGCCTGAAGGCCTGGCGCGACCAGGTGCCGGACAGCGAGACGGTGGAGGCCGAGTTCGGCCCGATGCGGCTGGACGACGTGCTGGCGCGGGAGTCCGGCGTGCCCGACGGCATGCTGCTCGCCGGCGAGGCCGGCGGCGTGGCGGTGATCGGCGCGCAGCGGCTGGCCGAGGCGCTCAATGCGGGTGGCGAGCACTGCGCCTATTTCGCGGCCGTGAGCGTCGGCAGTTCGGCCGCGCGCACGGCGGCGCTGATCGTGGCCGAGCGCGCGGCTTTGTCGGCCGTCGGCTTCCAGGACACGGTCGAGAACCAGCTGGCGGACTTCTTCTTCGAGCTGGTCTACAGCCAGCTCAACCAGGCGGTCTGGAACCTGCCGCTCGCCTTTGAAAGCGCCTGGCTGCGGGCACGCCAGGAGCCCAAGGCCACGCGCGCCACGGGCGTGACGCTGTGGATGGGCGCGCCGCTGAACGAGGCCGCGTTCAAGCGCGGCGAACCCGCCGCGGCCGAGCTGCGCGATGCCGACACGCCGCCGCGCCTGCTGGCCAAGCCCGAGAAGGAGCTGAACTACGCGGTGCTGCACAACAACGGGCGCCTGTTCAGCGAGATCGTCGTGGAGCGCGGCAGCGCTGCGCCCGACGACTGGCTGAGCGTGGATGTGGAGCTGCAGCTCGGGCCCGAGCAGGCGCGCTGGCGCAAGCGGTTCGCCGCCGGCGCCACGCGCTTCGACCTGAGTGACCAGGTGCATGTGCCGCTGACGGCGGCGCTGATGCGTTCGCTGCAGGAGGCGGTGAACAGCACCTTGATGGTCCAGCTCAGCCACAACGACAAGGTGCTGGCGCGCGACAGCCACCGGCTGCGCCTGCTGCCCGTGGATCAGTGGCGCGACAACGAGAAGGATGGGCAGTGGCTGCCGTCCTTCGTGCTGCCGCGCGATCCGGCGGTGGTCGGCGCAGTGGAGCTGGCGCAGCGCTATGTGCGCATCCTGCGCGACAACCCCGCCGCGGGCTTCGAGGGTTACCAGGCCGCGCCCGGCACCGACGAGGAGCAACTGCGCGAGGTCGACCTGCAGGTGCAGGCGATCTGGTCCGCGCTGCTGCACGAATGGCGGCTGGGCTACGTCAACCCGCCGCCGTCGTACAGCAGCAAGCTCGATTCGCAGCGCCTGCGCACGCCCAGCACCATCCTGGGCGCACGCGCCGGCACCTGCATCGACCTGGCGCTGCTGTTCGCGGCCTGCCTGGAGTTGATCGATGTGTATCCGGTCATCTTCCTGCTCAAGGGGCATGCGTTGCCGGGCTACTGGCGGCACCACAGCTTCCAGGCCGACTACCTCGCCGTCAGCAACGAGGGCGCCCACGGGGCGATGGCCGCCGCCGCGGATCGCAACTCGTCCGGCAGCCTGCAGCGATTTGCCTGGCAGGCGATCGGCGACGCGCCCTACCGCGAGGTCAAGCAGCTGATCCGCGCCCGGCGCCTGGTGCCGCTGGAGACGGTCCGGCTGACCGAGCACTGCGGTTTCGTGGAGGCGGTGGAGTCGGGCATAGCCGCGCTGGCCGAGGCCGACGACTTCCATTCGGTGCTGGACATCGTGACGGCACGCATGAATGGCATCACACCCCTGCCCATCGTGGAGGACAAGCCATGAGCAGCCGGGACCTGTGGGCCGATGTGAGCAGCAGGCTGGCGCTGGACGAGGCGCCGGGCCCGGCCAGCGCGCTGCCCATCGGCCAGCGCCGCCGGCGTGCCGCCGTGCACGACGCCGACGGCCGCGCCCAGGTCGAGCTGGTGCGCGACGAGGACGGCCTGCTGCGCTGGGTCTACTCGCCACCTGCCACGCCCGGCGGCACGGGGCGGCGCTCCTACCGCTCGATCCGCGTGGCGCCCGCCGACGTCGTGCAGCGCTTTCGCTTCAACGACTTCGGGGCCAATGCGGTGAGCGACAAGCTCATCGAGGCCGACGGCTGGCTGACGCCCCACCAGGGCATGCAGCGCTGGCAGGACGGCCGGCTGGTGGACGACGCCCAGCCCAGGATCGCCAAGGGCCGGGTGCTGCTGCTGGTGCACGGCACGTTCAGCAAGTCGCAGATGTGGTTCGATGAACTGCGGGCCACCGAGGCCGGCAAGAAGCTGCTGGCCGGCTGGGAGCAGCAGTACGGCGCGATCCTGGCGTTCGGCCATCCGACCCTGTCCGTGTCGGCCTGGTCCAACGCGCTGGACCTGCACCGCGCCTTGCAGAACGTGGATGCGCCGGTCGACGTGGTCTGTCACAGCCGCGGCGGCCTGGTCGTGGGCTGGCTGATGCGGCTGCGCGCCGTGCCGGTGGAGCGCGTCGTCTTCGTGGCCTCGCCGCTGGTGGGCACCAGCCTGGCGGCGCCCGACAAGCTGCGCGCCGCGCTCGACATGATCGCCAGCTACGCCGATGCCGTGTCCCGGGTCGGCGCGCACGCCTCGGGCATCGTGCCCTTCGCCGAAGGGGTGTCGCTGCTGGCCAAGATCTTCGGCAAGGTGCTGCACCTGGGCAGCACCACGCCCATCGTCGATGCGGCCGTGGGCCTGGTGCCGGGGCTGGCGACGCAGCAACTGGTCAGGAACAACAGCGAGGTGCGCCAGCTGTTTGCCGACCCCTGGCTTTGCACGCCCAAGATGTTCGGCATCGGCGCGTCCTTCCAGCCCGACGAGAGCGCCCAGCCGATCTGGAAGTTCTGGCGGCGCTTCAGCCACATCGGCGACCAGCTCAAGTACGGCGCCGCCGACCTGGTGTTCCCGGGCCCCAACGACCTGGTGGTGGACGTGGACTCGATGTTCCGGCTTGGCGAGGGCGGCAACATCACGTTCGAGCCCCTGGGCGTGGGGCCGACCACGCATCACACCAACTACTTCCGGGACGAGCGGGTGATCGGCTACCTGGGCGACCAGCTGTCGTTCCAGGACTGAGTGGGCGCTCAGCGCTGCGCCAGCTCGTAGCGCAGCTCGGTGCAGGGCTCGCCGCGGAACTCGGTGGCGATGCGCGCCAGCAGCCGTGCGGGCAGGCGCTCCAGCAGCCGGACGCAGGCGACGTTGCGCGCATCGGTCTGCGCGTGGATGCGCAGCACGGCGGTCTGCTCGAAGACGAGCGTGACGGCCGCGCGAATGGCCGCCGTCGCCAGGCCCCGGCCCTGTGCGGTGCGGGCCAGCGAGAAGCCGAACTCGGCCTCGCGGCCGTCGGGACTGATGCGGATGCCGAGGTCGCCCAGCAGCTGGTCGGTGGCGTCGTCGGCGATGGCGAGCTGCGTCCACTGGCCGGGCTGGAACAGCGGGATCGCGGCCATCTCGTCCAGGAAGGCGAGCGCCTCGGCATCGGGTTTGGGCGCCCAGCCCTGCCAGCGGCCCACGTCGGGGTCGCCGCGGTAGGCCTGGAAGGCGGCCAGGTCAGCGGTCGACAGGCGGCGCAGCTTCAGACCAGCTCCTGCTCGGGGCTGCGGTAGTGGTAGCGGTAGGCGAAGACGAAGCCCAGGCGCGCGTACAGGCGCTTGGCGACCTCGTTGTCGCTGCCCACCTGAAGGTAGGCCTGGCGCGCGCCCTGGGCGTAGGCGAGGGCCAGCAGGGCCCGGCACAGGCGTTCGCCGTGGCCCTGGCGCGGCGCGGCCGAGGCGATGTCGTACAGGCCCACCAGGTCGCCCGCGACGACCATCTGGCCACAGGCGAGAAGCGCGCCGGCCGCGTCGTTCAACACGAAGCCCTGGTAGGTGACGGGGGCGTTAGCAATGCGCTCGGCGTGGGCGGCCACGGCCGTTGCCGAGGACCCGCGCAGCGCGCCGACGGTGGCGGCGTAGGTGGCGGCATCCTGGGCCTGGATGGCGACCGGCGCAGGGCCGGGCGCGAGGGCGCCCAGCACCATCACGTCGGCCGCGTCGAAGCTGCCCCAGCCCTTGGCGGCCAGGCGTGCGTCGAGGTCGGCGGGCTGGCTCCAGGGCGTCACGCGCACGGCCAGCGGCAGGCCGGCGGCGTCGTAGGCCTGCTTGCAGCGGGCCAGCAGGTCATCCAGCGGCAGCGTGCCTTCGCGCAGCGCATTGATGCAGCGCGAGCGCTTGGCCTTGCCCGGCGACAGGCGGATCAGCCAGCCGTCGATGTCGGCTTGCTGGGGCGGGGCGCTTGCGTCCAGGCCGGCGAGTTCGGCGCGCAGGGCGAGGGCCTGGAGGGCGGCGGCGTCAGTCATGGTCGAGCAGCAGGGCGGGGCGGCGCCAGACGCAGCGCCACACGGGATGCTGCTGGCCGGCGAGAGGATCGCTGAGCTGCAGGTCGCGGATCTCGGCGCCCAGACGTTCGTAGAAGCCCCGCGCGGCAGTGTTCACGTCCAGCACCCACAGGAACAGCGGCAGGGAGGAGCCATCGCGCCGCAGGCGCTCGGCCACGCCTTGCATCAGCCGGCGGCCGATGCCGCCGCCCTTGAGGCTGGGCGAGACGTGCAGGTTGTCCACGTAGTCGCCCCACACCGGGTCGTGGGCCGGCATGACGTAGGCGAAGCCGAGCAAGCGGCCGGCGCCGTCCTCGGCCACCAGG
>CAMLKW010000167.1 GCA_946480605.1 uncultured Roseateles sp.
CCACTTCGTCACCCACCCCCACGAGGTCGCGCGCCACTACGTCTGCGGCCTGTGCAACCCGCCCGCCCGTGCCGGCAAGGGCCGTGCGCAAGGTTCCATCCAAATGCATTGATCGTTGCCAGGCGGGTGCAGGCGAGGTGAACTCATGAAATCTGCACGCGCCAAGCCTGGCGGCTCTGCCGTCCTGGTGCAGCGCGCCGCCGCGCTGCAGGCGGCGGGCCAGGCCAACGAAGCCGCGCAACTGCTGAGCCAGGCCGTCCACCAGTTTCCCGCCGAGCCCGAGCCGTGGCTGCGGCTGGGCAACCTGCTGGCCGGCGCGGGCCAGTGGGCCACGGCCGAGCGCTGCTATGCCGCGCGCTGCCGGCTCAAGCCGCCCGCCGCCCAGCCGTTCTACAACTGGGGCGTCTCGCTGGTTGAACTGGGCCGCGTACCTGAAGCCGTCGCCGCCTACGAGCGTGCGATTGCGCTGCAACCCGGCGATGCCGCAGCGCAGCATGGTTTGGCCTTGGCGCATCTGCAGCTGAAGGCGTTCGATGCCGCTTTGCGGGCGCTGGACCGTGCCATCGCATTGAAGCCTCAAGAAGCGGCCTATCGCGTCGAACGTGCGCGGGCGCGCGTGCAGATGGGTGAGTGGGCCGCGGCGCTGGCGGATCTCGACGCCACGCCGCCCAGCGCGGATGCGCTGAACCTGAAGGGCATCGCGCTGCGCCAGCTGCACCGCCCCGCCGACGCGCTGGCCGCGTATGACGAGGCGCTGCGGCTCAACCCGCAGTCCGCCGAAGCGCTGAACAACCGCGGCAACCTGCGCTTGCTGGCGCGGCGGTTCTCGCCCGCGCTCGACGACCTCGAGCGCGCCCTCGCATTGACCCCCGGCGCCGACTGGCTCCTCGGCCTGCGGCTGTACGCCGCCATGCACATCTATCAGTGGCAAGGCTTCGACGAGAAGCTCGCCGCGCTGCGCCAGGCCGTGGCCGACGGCAAGAAGGCCGTTCAGCCGCTGGCGCTGCAGTGCCTGCTGGACGATCCTGCGGCCCAGCAGCAGGCCGCGCGCATCTGGGCACGTCACAGCTTCCCGCCCAGGGTCGACGGAGCGCCGATCGACGCACCGGGCCGGTTGCCGGGCGAGCGCATCCGCATCGCGTACCTATCGCGCGATTTCCGATCCCATCCGGTCTCGTTCCTGATGGCCGAGGTGATCGAGCTGCACGACCGCTCGCGGTTCGAGGTCGTCGCGCTGAACTATGGGGCCGCCAGCGACGACCCCTTGCAGCAGCGCCTGCGCGCCGCATTCGATCAGTTCCATGACGTGGAACACCTGCCCGACGCGCAGATCGCAGACCTGGCGCGCCGCCTGGGCGTGGACATCGCCGTGGACCTGACGGGCCTGACCGACGGTGCCCGCAGCAGCATCCTCGCCTGGCGCGCCGCGCCGGTGCAGATGCAGTACCTCGGCACGCTCGGCACGGCCGGATCGCCGGTGTTCGACTACCTGCTGGCCGACGCGACGCTGATCCCTGCCGACCTGCGCGACGCCTACGACGAGTGCATCGTCTACCTGCCGTCCTATCAGGCCAACGACCGGCGCCGTCCGCGGCCCGAGCCGATGCCGCGCGACGCGCTGGGCCTGCCGGCGGATGCCTTCGTCTATGCCTGCTTCAACAATCCCTGCAAGCTCAATCCGGCGATGTTCGCCACATGGGCCGAGATCCTGCGCGCCGTGCCGCACGGCGTGCTGTGGGTGCTGGAGGAGGACGAGCAGGCGCGCGTGAACCTGTGTGCGCATGCCCAGTCCTTGGGGCTGGACCCGCAGCGGCTGCACTTTGCCCGGCGCATGGGTCGCGAGGCCTACCTCGCCGGTCTGGCCGCGGCCGACCTGTTCCTCGACACGCTGCCCTACAACGCAGGCACCACCGCGAGCGACGCGCTGTGGATGGGCCTGCCGGTGCTGACGCAGCAGGGCCGGTCCTTCCCGGCGCGCATGGCGGCCAGCCTGCTGAACGCCGTCGGCGTGCCGGAGCTGGTCGCCACAGATGCCGCCGGCTACATCGCCACGGCGACGCGGCTCGCGCAGCAGCCGGAGGAACTGCGGTCACTGCGGCAACGGCTGTTGGCGGCTCGTGACGGCTCGGCGCTCTTCGACACGCCGCGCTTCACGCGCCACCTCGAGAGCGCCTATGCCGAGGCACATCGGCTGCGCGTCGCGGGTGAGGCGCCGCGGGATATCGTCGTCTCAGGCGAGCAGCGCTGAGGGCGGCTGGCCCGCCAGCGCGCGCTCCCACATGTGCTGGTAGAGCGACTCCAGATCGCGCGCGAAGCGCGTCGTGTCGTAGAGGCATGCCGGACGCGACAGGATCGTCGCGCGCAGCGCCTGGCGAGCGGCGACGTCGCGCCCCAGTTCGCAGATGCGTTCCACATAGCCCGTGGGGCCGCGTGTGATGCAGCTTTGCAGCCCCGCCGCCGCCAGGATGCTGGCGGCGACCCGGCCGGGGAAGCTGTCGTTCATCAGGGTCACCACCGGCACGCCCGCGGCCAGCGCATCGCTGGTCGTCGTGTGGCCGTTGCAGGGCCAGCTGTCCAGCGCCAGGTCGGCGACCTGCAAACGGGCCAGGTGCTCGTCCATGCCCGTCGGCGGCGCGAACACGATGCGTCCGGCCAGATCGCCCGCGGCCTCCAGCAGCCGTGCGTCCGCCTGCTCACCGCCACTGAGCTGCCACAGCTGCGCATCGGGCAACTGCCGCAGCGCGTCCATCCACGCGGCCCACAGCGGCGGTGTGATCTTGTAGACGGCATTGGCGCTCAGCAGTACCAGTGCGTCCTCCTTCAAGCCCAGCGCGCTGCGTGACGGCGCCAGGCCCGGCACACGCCGGCGGTCCTGCGGCTGGTAGCAGTGCGGCAGCTGCGCGATGCACTCGCTGTAGTCCGCGGCATGTGCCACCGGCGTGACGACGGGGTCGCCGATGACGTAGTCGATGAAGCCGGCGCCGCTGGTGCCTGGAAAGCCCAGCCAGCTCACCTGCACCGGTGCGGGGCGGCAGGCGAGGGCGGCCATGCGGCTGCCGGCCGTGTGGCCCTTCAGGTCCACGAGGATGTCGACCTCGTCGGCGCGGATGCGGCGGGCCAGTGCCGGCGGGTCGAGGTCGCCGACCTCGACCAGCGCCTCGCCGGCGGCGATGCGCTGCCGCAGCGCGGAGCCGTCGTCGGGGCCGTGCGAATACAGCCGGATGTCGAAATGCTCGCGGTCGTGGCTTTCCAGCAGGTCCGCCAGCAGCGCGGCCGTGGCATGGGCGTGGAAGTCGGCGGACAGGTAGCCGACGCGCAAGCGTTCGCGCCGCTGCGGCATGCGCGCCGGCAGTGTCGGCAGGCCGCGCGCCAGGTACCGGCTGGCGAGCGCGGCGGACTTGCGCAGTTCGGCGCGCGTGTGAGGCAGGCCCACGAAGGCGAACGGCATGCCGAACTCGTCGTCGGCCGCGTCGGGCTTGTCGGCCAGCGCGGCGCGCAGCGCGGCGAGATCGGCATCCAGCTGCGACCAGTCGGCCGCCTTCTGCGTCGCATGGATCAGATAGCCCTGGGCCATGACGCTGCCCGGATTCAGCACGGCCGGTGTACGCAGGGCTTCGGCCGCCTGGCTGTGCAGCCCCAGCGCCTGCAGCGTGAAGCCCAGCTGCAGGTAGGTGTCGGTGTCGGTGGGCGCGAGGGCCAGCGCCTGCAGCAGCGGGTCGATGGCCTCGGCGGGCCGGCCGGCCAGGCGCAACGCCTCGGCCTGGCTGCGCAGCGCGGCTGGCGTCATGCGGGCTGGCTTCGGCTGGCCACGGCCAGCAGCGACATGCCGTTGAAGAAGAACATGCCGTCGATCTGCCAGGGCGTGTACTTGCGAATCACGTTGCTCAGCGTGAACGGCGTGTACCAGCAGTTGTGGTCGGGGTGCACGACCTCGACGAAGGTCTGCGCGCCGCTGTTGTAGTCGAAGTGCCGCCGGAAGCACGAGTAGGCGTCGGGCACGGTGATGATGTACTGGTCGGCGCCCAGCGCATCCAGCTGCTTCAGGAAGCCCTGCACGTCGGGCACGTGCTCCATGACCTCGGGCACCAGCACGGTGTCGTAGCGGTCGGTCACGTCGGCCCAGTCGCTGAACAGGCGGCCCTTCAGGTGCGGGCGCATCAGCTCGAAGGCCTCGCCGTGGATGTCGAAGCCGTCGAGCGTGCAGTGCTCGTCCAGCTGCAGGTGCAGCGAGCGCTTCAGGTCGGTGATGGGCCAGTCCACGCAGCCCACGTGCAGCACGCGCTTGTCGGCGCACAGCGCGACGAAGGCGTCCAGCCGCGGCACGCCGACGAAGTCCTCGCCGACCTTGACCTTCTGCACGAAGTACTTCTGATGGGCGTATTCCAGCGGGGAGACGGGCAGGTCGTCCATGGCTTTGCGCTCGGTGGCCAATGCTGGGGCGTTCATGCGACCTTCCTCTTGTGCAGCTCGTCGTACTTGCCCAGCGTGCTGCCCCATTCCTGCGCGGCGAACACGGGGCCGCCACCGCTGTACTCGTGGCCGGTGAAGTGGCGCGGGATGAAGAAGTGGCTGGGCCAGATGGTCAGGCCCGCGTAGCGCTGCAGGCGCACCTGCTCGGTCAGGTACAGCGGGCCCACGCTCTGCCAGGCCATGCGGTCGACGACGGTGGGCTCCTTCTGCAGGTCCAGGATGATCTGGCCGAAGAAGGGGTTCTCGGGCTTGGAGGCCACATAGCCGGCGGCGATCAGCCCCGGGCGGATCAGCTCGTTCTCCCAGCAGGCGCAGGCCTCGCCCTCGAACAGCCAGGGCTCCAGCGGGCGCTTGCAGATGCTGTCGGCATCGACGACGAAGCCGCCCTCGTGATACAGGATCTCCCAGCGCATCAGGTCGGCCACGCCGTTCAGCTCGCGCTTGGCCATGTCGCGCATGTGCGCAGCGTTCACCCAGCCGTAGCTGGCCAGGTCGTCGTTGCCCCAGACGCGCACGGTCCAGTCGGGGTTGTGCTGGCGCCAGGTGGCGATGCAGTTGTCGGGGCGCTTGGATTCGTCGCCGACCCAGATCACATGCAGCGTGCGGGGGATCATGGACAGCCTCGCGGACATTGGAAGAATTGCCACTCTAGGCCGGCCCGCGGCTGCATGAAACCCGGTGGAGTGGGGGAAATCCGGTCCTGAAATGCGCGATCGCCCTCGCGCGCGTGAACACAATGCGGGCATGACCGCTGCCTCGCGCCGCCTGGCCCTCGTCGTCATCGCGCGCGACGAGGGCAGCCGCATCGCGCGCTTGCTGGACAGCGTGCGCCCCTGGGTGGACGACATGCTGGTGCTGGACACCGGCTCGCGCGACGACACCGTGCAGGTTGCGCGCGCCTGTGGAGCATGCGTGGAGTCTTTTACGTGGTGTGACGACTTCGCCGTGGCCCGCAATCAAGCGCTGGCGCTGGCGGGCGCCGACTGGCATCTGGTGCTGGATGCCGACGAGTGGCTGATCTCCGGTGGCGAGGCGCTGCAGGCGTTGCGCCACACGGCGCCCGACTTCATCGGCGCGCTGAAGCTGCGCGACCAGTTCGACATCGCCGCCGGCCAGCAGGCCGAGGCCATCGCGTGGCTGAGTCGAGTGCTGCCCGGCGCCGTGCGCTACGAAGGCCGCGTGCACGAGCAACCCCGGCACGACCTGCCCGTGAAGCGGCTGCCGCTGGTGGTGGGCCACGACGGCTACGGTGTCGAGCGGCTGGCGGACAAGCGTGGGCGCAACCGCCGTTTGCTCCAACAGGCATTGGCCGAGGCGCCGGATGACGCCTACCTCTGGTATCAGCTGGGCAAGGACTGCGCCGTCTATGACGAACATGGCGCCGCCGACGCCGCATTCGCAAAGGCTTGTGCCTTGCCAGGCGCCTGGGCCTCGCCCTGGTGGCTGGATCTCGTGTCGCGGCGGCTGTTCGCGCTGAAATGCCTGGGGCGGCACGCCGACGCGATGGATTTCGCGCAGTCGCAGATGGACGCGGGTGCGGGATCGCCCGATTTCTTCTTCACCATCGGCGATGTGCTGCTGGACCTGGCTGCGTCCCAGCCTGCCCAGGCTGCCCAGGCGCTGCCGATGGCCGAGGCGGCCTGGCGCCGCTGCCTGGAGCTGGGCGAGCACCCCGAGCAGCCAGGGGCGGTGACCGGGCGTGGCAGCTTCCTGGCCGCGCACAACCTGGCCGTCGTGCTGGAAGGCACGGGCCGCGACGCCGAGGCCGCGCTGCTGCGCAGCGTCCATCCATGGCCGCGTTGACCCGCCTGGTCACCGCCTGGCCGCTGGCGGCACTGTGGGCCTGGCTGGCGGCCTGGCTCGTCTACTCGGTGGCGCTCGCATCCGGCCTGGCAGGCGGACCGGCGCTGGTGCTGGGCAGCGCCGCCAGCGTCGGCCTGGCTTGGCTGCACGAGCGGCGCTGGCGCCGGCTCATCGTCGCGCTGGGCTTTCCGGTGTCTGTGCTGGCTCTCGGCTGGCGGGCGGGCCAGGGCGTCGTCGGCAGCCTGCTGTGGCTGGCGCCCCTGCTGCTGCTGTGGTGGCTGTACCCGCGCCGGAGCTGGAGCGAGGCGCCGCTGTTCCCCACGCCGCGTGAGGCGCTGGAGCGGCTGCCGGCGCTGGCGCCGCTGCCGCCGGGTGCGCGTGTGCTGGATGCAGGCTGCGGCATCGGCGACGGCCTGCGTGAACTGGTTCACGTCTACCCGCGGGCCCGGGTCGAAGGCGTGGAGTGGAGCCGGCCGCTGGCGCTGCTGGCGCGCTGGCGGGCGCGCGGCGCCACGGTGCGCCGTGGCGACCTGTGGTCCGATGACTGGGCGCCGTTCGCGCTGGTCTACGTGTTCCAGCGTCCCGAGTCCATGCCCCGCGTCTGGGCCAAGGCCTGCGCCGAGATGGCGCCCGAGGCCTGGCTGGTCAGCCTGGACTTCGCGGTGCCCGGCGTGGCGCCCGAGGCGAGCTGGCAACTGCCGAATGGACAGTTCGTGTGGCTTTACCGCCCGGTTCGGAAAGGCTCGGCAAAGCCCGCCAAATGAATGCATTGCCGCCGTTCGGGCGCGGCATACTTGCTCAAGCCCCCCGGCACCGGGCCGATATGGCCTGAACACCCTCAACTCGACCACGCATGTTCGTCCTCATCGGCTGGGCCATCTCGATGGTCTGCATCTTCGGCGTGTTCATCGCCCACGGCGGGAACATCGGCGTCATCCTGACGGCGCTGCCCTTCGAGATGATCACCATCTTTGGCGCTGCCATTGGTGCCTTCCTGGCCAACAACCAGATGAAGGTGGTCAAGGCGACGGCCGCCGGCCTGGGGCGCTGCTTCAAGGGCAGCAAGTACAGCAAGGCCCGCTACATGGAGCTGCTGGCGCTGATGTACGACATCCTGCAGAAGGCCCGCAAGGAGGGCCTGATGTCCATCGAGAAGGACGTCGAGGAGCCGCACAGCTCGCCGCTGTTCCAGAAATACCCCACGGTGGGCAATGACCACCACGTCACCGAGTTCATCACCGACTATCTGCGCATGATGGTGTCGGGCAACCTGAACGCGCACGAGATCGAGTCGCTGATGGACAGCGAGATCGAGACCCACCACCAGGAAGAGCACGCCGCCGTCGCCGCGCTGCAGCGCCTGGCGGGCGGCCTGCCGGCCTTCGGCATCGTGGCCGCCGTGCTGGGCGTGGTCAACACCATGGGCTCGGTCGGCCAGCCGCCGGCGGTGCTGGGCGGCATGATCGGCTCGGCCCTGGTCGGCACCTTCCTGGGCATTCTGCTGGCCTACGGCTTCGCCGAGCCGCTGGCCGGCCTGCTGGAGCAGAAGGTCGAGGACGGCGGCAAGGAGTTCCAGTGCATCAAGACCACGCTGCTGGCCAGCATGCAGGGCTATGCGCCGCAGGTGGCCATCGAGTTCGGCCGCAAGGTGCTGTTCTCGGGTGACCGTCCCAGCTTCACCGAGCTGGAAAGCCACGTGAAGAAGAAGTAAGAGGCGCCGGCGACCATGGCGGGGGATGCCAAGAAGCTACAGCCCATCATCATCAAGAAGGTGAAGAAGGGCGGCCACGCGGCACATGGCGGCGCGTGGAAGATTGCCTACGCCGACTTCGTCACGGCCATGATGGCCTTCTTCCTGCTGATGTGGCTGCTGGGTTCCACGACCGAGGGCGACAAGAAGGGCATCGCCGAGTTCTTCCAGTCGCCGCTGCGCGTGGCCATGCTGGGCGGCTCGGGCTCGGGCGACTCCTCCAGCATCCTGCGCGGTGGCGGCAAGGACCTCACGCGCGAGACAGGCCAGGTCAAGGAGGGCGAGAGCGCCGCCAGGAAGTCCAGCTACACGCTGCGCGCGCTGAAGGAAGAGCAGCGCAAGGCCGAGAAGTCGCGACTGGAGCAGCTCAAGACCAAGGTCGAGCAGGTGCTGGCCGAGAACCCCAAGCTGGCGGCTTTGGGTGGCCAGATCCGGCTGGACATGACGCGCGAGGGCCTGCGCATCCAGATCGTCGACGAGGGCAACCGCCCCATGTTCGATAGCGGCAGCGCCATCGTGAAGCCCTATATGCGCGAGTTGCTGCAGGAACTGGGCAGCGTGCTGACCGAGGTGCCCAACCGGCTGACGGTGGAGGGCCACACCGATGCCCAGCCGTTCTCGGCGGGAGACAAGGGCTACAGCAACTGGGAGCTGTCGGCCGACCGTGCGAACGCGTCGCGCCGCGAGCTGGTCGCCGGCGGCCTGCAGGAGGCGCGGATGCTGCGCGTGCAAGGCCTGGCGGCCAGCAAGCTGCTGGAGGTCAAGGACCCCAACAGCCCCTTGAACCGGCGCATCAGCATCATCGTGATGAACCGCGATGCCGAGGACGCCGTGCTGAAGAACCTCCCCGACGAGCCCGAGGCCGATGCGCCCGCCGAGGCCCCCGGCCCGCAGCCAGCTGGCAGTGGGCTTACGCAAGTGCCGGCCAGCGGGAAAATGCCGCAAACTCAATCGCCAGTGCCGGCGCGCTAGAACTAGACTGCGGGCTGACCCCTGAATCCCGCCAGCATCGAGAGAGGATCGCCATGAGCGCTGACATGAAATTCCTGGTCGTTGACGACTTCTCCACCATGCGCCGCATCGTGCGCGGCCTGCTGAAAGAGATCGGCTACAACAACTGCGAGGAAGCCGAGGACGGCGTCGAGGCGCTGAGCATGCTCAAGGGCGCCAAGTTCGACTTCGTCGTCAGCGACATCAACATGCCCAATATGACGGGCTTCGAGCTGCTGAAGGCCATCAAGGAAGACCCGACGCTGAAGCACCTGCCGGTGCTGATGGTCACCGCCGAGGCGCGCAAGGAAGACATCGTGCTGGCCGCCCAGTCCGGCGCCGCCGGCTACATCGTCAAGCCCTTCACGAAGGCCACGCTGGAAGAAAAGGTCCAGAAGATCATGCAGAAACTGGCCGCCGCGGCCTGATCTGACTTCAGGCCCAAGGAGGGACAGCCATGTCAATGGAACAGTTGGACCAATTGGCCAAGGCGCAGGAGCCGCTGCTCGTGTCGCCCGAGGTCTTTCAGCAGCTCGGCACCATCACCCGCACCTTGCACGACACCATGCAGCGCCTGGGCGTCATGCCCAAGCTGCAGGTGGCGACCGATGGCCTGCCGGATGCGCGCAGCCGCCTGAACTACATCGCCACCAAGACCGCCGCGGCGGCCGAGAAGGTGCTGAATTCGGTGGACCAGGCCAAGGCCGAACACGCCGGCATCAGCAAGGCCACGCAGGAACTCGCCGCCGCCATCGTGGCTGACCCGGTGCGTGCCGTGGCCAGCGGCGCGGTGCTGAACTTCGTCAAGGATGTCGAGACGCGCACGCAGAGCATCGACAGCCACCTGACCGACATCATGATGGCGCAGGACTTCCACGACCTGACCGGCCAGGTCGTCGCCAAGGTCGTGAACCTGGCCAACGACCTGGAGGACAGCCTCGTGAAGCTGCTGGTGCAGGTGGTGCCGCCGGAGCAGCGCGAGAAGGTCGATCCCAACATCCTGCAAGGCCCCGTGGTCAGCCCCGAGGGGCGCACGGACGTGGTCACCAACCAGGGCGAGGTCGACGACCTGCTGGCCAGCCTCGGCTTCTGA
>CAMLKW010000168.1 GCA_946480605.1 uncultured Roseateles sp.
GGCCTGTGGCTGAAGGCGGACATGCTGGGCTGGATGATCGACGAGGTCGATTCGGTGTCGCTGGCCAACCAGCAGGACGTGGTGCGCAACGAGCGCCGCCAGAGCGTGGAGAACCGGCCCTACGGCATCGTCGAGGAGGCGATGTACCAGGCGCTCTACCCCGCGGGCCACCCTTACCGTGCGGTGGTCATCGGCTCGCATGCCGACATCCAGTCCATCCAGCTCAAGGACGTGAAGGCCTTCGCCCGCACCTACTACCGGCCCAACAACGCGACGCTGGTGCTGGCCGGCGATTTCGATCCCGCCGAGGCCAAGGCCCTCGTGCAGAAGTACTTCGGCACGATGAAACCCGGCCCCAAGCCGCCCGAGGTCAAGGTGGCCACGCCGCAGATCACGAAGGAGCGCCGGCTGGTGGTGAAGGACCGCATCGAGCTGTCGCGCCTCAACCTCGCCTGGCACACGCCGCCCATGTTCGCGGCCGGTGATGCCGAGCTGGACATCGCCGCCCACGTGCTGGGCGGCGGCAAGGCCAGCCGGCTGTACGGCCTGCTGGTGCGCGACAAGCAGCTGGCGCAGAGCGTGCAGGTCAGCCAGGGCTCGCAGTCGCTGAGTTCGGTGTTCGACATCGAGATCGTGGCCCGCCCCGGCGCGTCGCTGGACGAGATCGAGGCGCTGGTGGACGCCGAGGTCGCCAGGCTGGCCGCCACGCCGCCCACCGCCGCCGAGATCGCGCAGGCGCGCGCCGTCATCGAGACCGACCTGCTGCAACGCATGGAGAAGGTCGCGACGCTGGCCGACCTGGTCAACCACTACAACCAGATGGCGGGCGACGCCGGCTTCTCGGCCAAGGACCTGGCGCGCTACGCGGCGCTGACGCCGGCCGGTGTCAGCGCGGCCGTCGCGCAGTGGTTGAAGAAGGAGGCGCGGGTCGTCGTGCAGGCGCTGCCCGGCGAGCAGGTGCTGGCCGCCGAAGTGCCCACGCCGCCCATGCCGACGAAGGCGGCCAAGGGCGAACGCGAGTCGCTGAACGGCCACGAGCCCTGGCGCCTGAAAGCGCCCGCGGCTGCCAAGGCCAAGCCCCTGACGCTGCCCGCCGCGCAGAGCTTCCAGCTCGCCAACGGCCTGACCGTCATCCACTCGCCCAAGGCCGGGCTGCCGCTGGTCAGCGCCAGCCTGGTCGTGCGCGCCGGCCAGGGCGCCAATCCGGCGGACCGGCCCGGCCTGGCCAGCTTCGTCGCGGCCATGCTGCCGGAGGGCAGCACCACGCGCAGCGCGCAGCAGATTGCCGAGACCGCCGCGGCGCTGGGCGCCACGCTGACGGCCAGCCCTGGCGCCGAGGAAGCGCGCGTGCAGTTCTCGGGCCGCAAGGCCAGCGCCCGCGAAGGGCTGGCGCTGCTGGCCGATGTGGCGCTGAACCCGGCGTTTGCCGTGTCGGAGGTCGAGCGCGTGCGCGCGCAGATGCTGGCCGCGTTGGCGCAGGTGCGTGAGGAACCCGCCGCACTGGCCCAGGCGGTGGGTGCTCGCGTGACCTATGGCGACGGCCATCCGCTGGCCGTGCATCCGCTGGGCACCGAGGCCAGCCTGAAGGCCGTGGACGCCGCCGCGCTGCGCGCCTTCTGGCAGGCCCACTACCGGCCCGAGAACGCCGCGCTCGTGGTGGCCGGTGACCTGACCGAGGCCGAACTGCGCGCGCTGGTGGAGCCGCTGTTCGGCGCCTGGCGGGGCCAGGGTGCCGCGCCCGCCCGGCAGCCGCTGCCGCCGGCCCGGCCCATCGCGGCGCGCACCGTGCTGGTCGACAAGCCCGGCACGCCGCAGACGGCGCTGGCCGTCGTCGCCCCGGGCCCGTTTGCGGGCGCGCCCGACGCGGCGCCGCTGAAGGTCATGAACGCCGCTTTGGGCGGCCTGTTCACGTCGCGCATCAACAACCAGCTGCGCGAGGTCAAGGGCTACACCTATGGCGTGTTCTCCGGCTTCCAGCTGGGCCGCGAGCGCGGCCTGTTCACCATCCAGGGCAGCGTGCGCACCGACGTGACCGGCGCCGCGCTGGCCGACATGTGGAAGGAGATCGCCGGCATGCGCGCCAGGCCCATGGGGGCGGCCGAGCTGAACCGCGTGCGCAACGCGCAGCTGCTGTCGCTGCCGGGCCTGTTCGACACCAATGGTGCCGTCGTGGCCGGCTATGCGGGCAACTGGTCGGCCGGCCAGCCGCTGGCCACCATCGCCGAGCTGCCGGGCAAGTACGCCGCCGTCACGTCCGCCGCGGCGCTGAAGGCCGCGCAGCAGCACCTGGACCCGAAACAGCTCATCGTCGTGGCCGTGGGCGACAAGGCCAAGGTGCAGCCGCAGCTGCAGAAGCTGGGCCGCAAGGTGGAGCTGCGCGACGCCGAGGGCGGGCCGCTGCGCTGATGCGGCTCAGCCCGCCTGCTGGCCGGCCAGCGGGTGGGCGATGCCGCCGTCGCCGTAGGTGTGCCGCACCTCGGCGATGACCACCTGGTAGCCCTTCAGCCAGCGCGCCTGGGCCTGCTTGGCCTCGCGGTGTGTGGGGTGCTGCATCAACTGCTGCAGCGCTTCCATCGATTCCCAGTAGTAGACGTTGGAGACCAGGCCGGTGGCGGCGTTCTCCCACGCCTCCTCGCCGCGGTAGCCCGGGATGGCGCGAGCGATCTCCGCGATGCGTTGGTCCAGCGCGTGGAACTCGTCGTCGTAGGCGCCGGGTGCGAAGGTGAAGGTCGAGGTGAACATCAGCGGGGCGTCATCAGCGCGCGCTCGACGAAGCGGCGCGGCACGGTGGTCTTGGGCACGCGCACCGGGAACCAGCTGCGGATGTCGCTGTCCACGCCGATGCCGTGCATGAAGTTGTAGAGGCCCTTCTTCAGCCCCTGGCCCAGGCCGTCGTGGTCGGTGGGCGTGGGGTCGATGAAGGCGATGTCGTTCTTCGCGAAGCGGCCGTCCGCCGGCAGCGGCTGCAGCGTGACGCCGTACTCCGCCGGGTTCATGCCCACCGGCGAATGCACCGTGCAGGCGAAACGGTGGAAGAAGCCGCTGTGGATGCAGCCGTGCTCGAACAGCTGGCGCACGTACTCCAGCGCGTCCACGGTGTCCTGCGTCGTCTGCGTCGGGAAGCCGTACATCAGGTAGGCGTGCACCAGCACGCCGGCGTCCGCGAAGGCCTTGGTCACGCGCGCCACCTGCTCGACGCTGACCCCCTTCTTCATCAGCTTCAGCAGCCGGTCGCTCGCCACCTCCAGCCCGCCCGAGATCGCGATGCAGCCGCTGTCGGCCAGCAACTGGCACAGCTCGGGCGTGAAGGTCTTCTCGAAGCGGATGTTGCCCCACCAGCTGATGGCGACGTTACGGCGCAGCAGCTCCTCCGCCAGCGCCTTGAGCGCCTTGGGCGGCGCGGCCTCGTCGACGAAATGGAAGCCCGTCTGCCCCGTCTCCTTGACGATGGCCTCGATGCGGTCCACCAGCGTGGTGGCCGACGCGGCTTCGTAGCGCGAGATGTAGTCCAGGCTCACGTCGCAGAAGCTGCATTTCTTCCAGTAGCAGCCGTGCGCGACGGTCAGCTTGTTCCAGCGCCCGTCGCTCCACAGCCGGTTCATGGGGTTGAGCATGTCCAGCAGCGACAGGTAGCGGTCCAGCGGCAGGCCGTCCCAGGTGGGCGTGCCGACCTCGTCGAACGGGATGTCGGGCTCGACGAAGTTGGTGTACTTGACCTGGCCTTCGCCGTCGCGCCAGAACGTGCGCACCAGGCGCGTCTTCGAGCGCTTGTCCGCCATGTGCTCCAGCAGCGCCAGCAGCGGACGCTCGCCGGCATCCAGCGTCACGTAGTCGACAAAGTCGAACAGCCGCGGCTCGGCCAGCTCGCGCAGCTCGGTGTTGACGTAGCCGCCGCCCAGCACGGTGACGACCTCGGGCCGCGCCGCCTTGATCGCCTGCGCGATGCGCAGCGCCGCGTAGACCGAGCCCGGGAAGGGCACGGACAGCAGCACGACATCGGGCTGGTGCTGTTCCAGCGCTTGCAGCGTCAGTCGCTGCAGAGTGCGGTCGATGAGGTGGGGCGGCTGGTCCAGCGCGTCGGCGAGCGGGTCGAAATGCGGCTGCGCGGCGGCCAGCTTCTCGGCATAGCGCACGAACTCGAAGCGCGGGTCCACCGCGTCGCGCAGCACGTCGGCCAGGTCGTTCAGGAACAGCGTGGCGAGGTGACGGGCGCGATCCTGCAGGCCCAGCGCGCCGAAGGCCCAGGCCAGCGGGTCCTCGCCTTCTTCGCCGAGGTAATGGTCCAGCGACGCGAAACGCGCGCCCTCGGGCAGGAAGGCGCGCGTGTTGATGCGATGGGCCAGCGTCGGATCGCCGCCTTGCAGGAAGCGCAGCACGCGCGGCGTGGCGGCGGTGATGGCCGGAAATTCGCCGTCGAACCAGGCTGTCTGCTCGGTCTGCTGGTCAACCGGCAGCGCCCGCACGACCTCGCGGATCTGCACGAGGCCGGCAGGCGAGAACAGCTCCAGCACCAGCATCAGCGCCAGGTCCACCTGCTGCGCGTCGATCTGCCGCGAGCGCAGGAAACCGGTCAGGTAGGCGGTGGACGGGTAGGGCGTGTTCAGCTGCGTCATCGGCGGGATGACGGCGAGCACGCGGGGGGACGGGGAGGACATGCCGGTGATTGTCCGTCGCGGCCATCGGGCCACGCCCGCTGCCGCGCAGGCTAGCGGTGGGCGGCCCTGGCGGAGGCCGAAGCGGCTTCGGCCGGATCCCATGATTTCTGAGGCGCCAGCTCCTTGGGCACGAAGGGATTTTCCAGCACGAAGTGCCGGGCCGAGCCCTCGCGCAGCAGCTGGAACTCGCGGGCGAAGGAGCCCTTGAACAGCCGGTCCAGGGAGCCGTCGTGCCGTGCGAGCTGCAAGCCCGCCTCCAGCCGCTGCGCCAGCCGCGGCGCCTGCGGGCTGACGTAGAAGATGACGGGCAGCGGGAAGAAGAGGGTGATGTCGGGCAGCACCATCAGCCGGCCGGCCACCTCGGGCCGCGTGGCCAGCACGGTGTCCACGTCCATCAGGCTGATGGGGATGTGGTCGAAGCGCTTGTTGGCCAGCATGTCGAACAGCGTGGCCGGGTTGGGCGTGTCGTTGACCGGGTAGCCGTTGTGCCGGTAGATGTCCACGTCCACCCAGCCGTTGGCCTGGCCGATCACCAGCTTCTTCAGGTCCTGCGCGTTGCGGACGTGGCGGAACCTGTCCACATCCTCGCGGCGTATCAGCAGCCGACGGTAGCCCAGCAGGTCCTGCAGGATGGACACGTTGACCCGCAGGCTGCGCTCGGCGAGCTTGTCTTGGCGGGTCTCCAGCGGCCGCCATGGCCCGGCATGCACGTTCACCACCTTGCCGGTGTGGATCTCGCGCCGCAACCGTGGCGTGGAGTAGCTGCGCACCACGCGCTTCAGCGCGTAGGGCCCGAATTCCTTGGCGGTCTTGTCCAGCGCCAGCCTCAGCAGCGCGACCTGGTAGTCGTCGCGCTTGGGCGTGGCGCCCCAATCCCAGTAGCGCACCTCCAGCGTATCGTGGGCCGGTGCCGAGGCGGGTTCCGCGCGGGCCGCCTGCCAGCGCCACAGGGCCGACGCGCAGCACATTGCCAAGGCGGAGCGCCTTCCCACGCCGGTTCGCGGGGTGTCAAACATCGCTGGAGGTGGAGCCTGGCTGCAGAGGGTTGGGGACGTTGTCGGGCCGAGTATCACCGGCCGGCTGGCGATCCCGCCAGCGCTCAGTCCCGCACCAGCCTAAGCAGCAAGTCGAGGTGCACCGGCGCGCTACCGCGTGCCACCTGCGCCACGTTGCCGGCGCCCCCCAGCCGCAGCGCCGGCTCGTGGAAGTACATCTCGTCGCGCTGCAGCGCGCCGGCCCGTGCCGCCAGCGCGTCGAGCTGCCCGACGTGCAGCTGATCCTTCAGGTTGTCGTCCTCGCCCAACCATTCGTTGAAGAACTGCTCCAGCGACCAGACCGTGCAGCCGCTCTCCGACGTGTGCGGATTCAGGAAGGACACGTCCTCGTCGCCGTCCTCGCCGAGCCTGCGGTAGTAGAAGATCGTGCCCATCGCACTGAGCGCGATGGGAAGCCGGTCCATGTCGGGCTCGTCCCGCATCAGCCATCCCCACAGGTTGTCGCGGTAGACGTCGGGGTCGATCAGCTGCACCAGGCCTTGGCCGTAGAAGCCGAAGCCGTGTTGCCGCCACAGCGCCAGCAGCGGCTCGGGCAGGTGGCCGGCGTAGCGGGCCAACTGGTTGGTCGTCGCAGGCGTCAGGCCTGCCGATGGCGGGTGGCGCTGCAGGAAGGGCTGCAGGCGGGCCGCCTCGGTTGCCGGTTCCGGGGGCTTGGCGAATGTCTCGTAGAGCCGTTGGAAGATCCCCATCAACCGCCCATCCAGCCGGCCAGCTTCTCCGCAATCATCAAGGTCGGCGACGCCGTGTTGCCGCTCGTGATAGTGGGCATCACGCTGGCGTCCGCCACGCGCAGGCCGGTCACGCCGCGCACGCGCAGCCGTGAGTCCACCACCGCGCCCGCGTCGTCCTGGCGGCCCATCTTGCAGGTGCCCACGGGGTGGAAGATGGTGGTGCCGATGTCGCCGGCCAGCCGCGCCAGTTCATCGTCGGTCTGGAACTGTGGCCCCGGCCGGTATTCCTCGGGCCTGAAGCCCGCCAGCGCCGGCTGGGCCACGATGCGCCGCGTCAGCTTCAGGCTCTCCGCCGCCACGCGGCGGTCCTCGTCGGTGGACAGGTAGTTGGGCCGGATGGCCGGTGCCTGGGCCGCGTCGGGCGACGTGATGCTGACCGTGCCGCGGCTGGAGGGGTTGAGGTTGCAGACGCTGGCCGTGAACGCGTTGAACGCATGCAGCGGCTCGCCGAACGCGTCCAGCGACAGCGGCTGCACGTGGTACTCCAGGTCGGGCCAGGCCTTGTCGGGGCCGCTGCGCGTGAACGCGCCCAGCTGGCTGGGCGCCATGCTCATCGGGCCGCTGCGGCGCAGCGCGTACTCCAGGCCGATCAGGGCGCGGCCCAGCAGCGAGGCCGAGCGCGTGTTCAGCGTCTTTGCGCCCTGCACCTTGTAGACGGCGCGGATCTGCAGGTGGTCCTGCAGGTTGGCGCCCACGCCGGGCAGGTCCTGCTCCACGGTCAGGCCCAGCCCCTGCAGCAGCGCGGCGGGGCCCAGGCCGGACAGCTGCAGGATCTGCGGCGAGCCGATGGCGCCCGCGGCCAGGATGACCTCGCCGCCCGGCAGCAGCCAGGGCTGCTCGATGCCCAGCGGCGTCTGCACTTCAACGCCGGCGCAGCGCAGGCCGGCGTCGTCGTGCATCAGCCGCACGCGCCGCACCTGCGCGCCGGTCCACAGCTCGAAGTTGGGCCGGCCCAGGCAGGTGGGGCGCAGGAAGGCCTTGGCGGTGTTCCAGCGCAGGCCCTTCTTCTGGTTGACCTCGAAGTAGCCCACGCCCTCGTTGTTGCCGGCGTTGAAGTCGCTGGTGGCGGGGATGCCGGCCTGCTGCGCCGCCGCGGCGAAGGCGTCGAGGATGGGCCAGTGCAGCCGCTGCTGCTCCACGCGCCATTCGCCCTTGTGGCCGTGCAACTCGGCAAAGCCCTCGGGCGCGGTCTCGGGCTTGTCCAGCCGCCAGTGGTGCTCGTGGCGGCGAAAGGCGCGCAGCACGCGCGGCCAGCGCCAGGTGTCGTCGCCGGTGAGGTCGGCCCAGTGCTCGTAGTCGCGGCTCTGGCCGCGCATGTAGATCATGCCGTTGATGCTGGAGCTGCCGCCCAGCACTTTGCCGCGCGGGTAGCGCAGGCTGCGGCCGTTCAGGCCCGGCTCGGGCTCGGTGTTGAAGCACCAGTCGGTGCGCGGGTTGCCGATGCAGTGCAGGTAGCCCACCGGGATGTGGATCCAGTGGTAGTCGTCCTTGCCGCCGGCCTCGATGAGCAGCACGCGCTTGCCGCGGTCGGCGCTGAGCCGGTTGGCCAGCAGGCAGCCGGCCGTGCCGGCGCCCACGATGATGTAGTCGAAGCCTTGTTGAGACATGGCCCGAGGGTAATTCAACCGGCTTGGTCCAGCCTTTCACCGCCCAGGGCGTACCAGTCCAGCTTGCGCGTCAGCGTCATCACCAGGGCCAGCACACCGAACAGCAGCACCGCGCCGATGACCAGCGCCGTCTGCTCGCGGCTCAGCAGCACGTAGAGCGCGCCGTACAGCAGCGCGATGCCGCCGCCGAAGGCCAGGCCCCGCAGCCAGCCGCCCAGCATCGCCGCCGCGTACTGCGTCAGCACCGCGGCCGCGGCGCCCGCCGCAATCAGATAGGACGTGACGAAGGGCAGGTGCTCCGACAGGCTCAGCAGCAGCAGGAAGAACAGGCTCAGCGCCAGGCCCACCAGCAGGTATTGCACCGGGTGCACGCGCCGGCCGGTCAGCAGCTCGGTCAGGCCCACGGTGACGAAGGTCAGCGCGATGAACATCAGGCCGTACTTGATGGCGCGGTCGCTCATGACGTAAGGGTTCACAGGGGCCATCAGCTCGACGGCCAGCGTGTCCAGCTCGGCCTTGCCGGCGGCGACATCGGCCGCCGCGCTGCTGGCCAGTTCGGAGACCTGCCAGCGTGCCGAGAAGCCGGCCTCGCCGACCTCGCGCTCGGCCGGCAGGAAGCGGCCGACGAAGCTCGGGTGCGGCCAGGGGGACTGCAGGCTGACCGCCGTGCTGGCGGCGGCCGGCACGACGGCCAGGCGCTGCGTGCCGACCAGCGCCACGGCCAGCGTCAGCTCCAGCGTCTCGCCCGTGCGCGGCATGGCGATGACGGCATGCAGGCCGGCCGCATGCGTGCCGTGGGTGGTGCCGGGTTTC
Source organism: uncultured Roseateles sp. (assembly GCA_946480605.1). Next base: position 8,862 of record CAMLKW010000168.1, read on the forward strand.
ACGGTCAGCGCGCGGCCGTCGCGCTGCAGCACCACATCTTGCAGGCCGCGCGCATCGCTGGCCGAGAACATCGCGACGACCTCGCCGCACTCCACCCGGCCGCCGGCGTTCTCCGCGGGCGGATGCAGCCGATCGAAGTCGTCCCAGCGCGCCGCGATGGACAGCTTGCCGGCGTAGCTGTTGATCTTGAACAGGCCGCGGTGGCGCGGGTCCGGGCTGATGCGCCCGCCGACCTGCAGCAGCGAGGGCGGCAGCACGACCGTGAAGCTGCGGCTTTGCACGCCGTCCTTGTACGGCGCCCAGGTCTCCTTGCAGCTGCGGGTCAGCAGCGGGCCCAGCAGCGTCTGCGGGCCGGCCTGCGACTGCTGCACGCTCTGCTCGGCCTCGTGCTGGCGTTGTTGACGTTCATCGACCAGGCCGGCAATGCGTGCCAGCACGGTGCACAGCAGCAGGGTCACCAGGGCCAGGATGGCCAGCTTGAGGATCAGGGGCTTGTTCATGCCGCTCAGCATCGCCACGCGCTGTGAGGGCAGGAGGGGCTGCGTGAAGTCAGCGTGAAGGCAGGATGAGCGACACCCTCAGTCCCGGCTCGGCCGCCTCGAACGCCAGCCGCCCGCCGTGCAGCGCCATCACGCGCCGCGCGATGGCCAGGCCCAGGCCCGAGCCCTTCACCAGGCTGCCGGGCCGCGCCGTCGAGAAGAAGCGCCGGCCCAGCTGCGGGAAGGCACCGGTCGGCACGCCGGGGCCGTGGTCGCGCAGTGTGATGTGTGCGTGGGAGGCCGTGGCGCCGACGGCCAGCTCCAGCGTCGAACCGGGGGGTGCGAAGTCGATGGCATTGACCAGCACATTGCCCAGGGCCAGCTCCAGCAGCGCCGGGTCGGCGTCGACGGCCACGTCGGCGCGCTCGGTCCAGACGATGTGCAGCCCCTGCTGCGCCAGCCGCGGCGCCTGGCGCGCCAGTTGCTGTTCCACCCAGTCGGCCAGCGGCAGGCGCTGGCGCTCGCCCAGGCCGACCTGGGCCTCCAGCTGCGACAGGGCCAGCACGCGCTCCACCAGTGTCTGCAGCCGGGCCGTCTGGTCCAGCACCTGGGCGGCGAAGCGCTGGCGGTCGGCCTCCGGCAGCTCGTCCTGCAGCAGCTCGCCGCTGGCGCGCAGCGCGGCCAGCGGGCTCTTCAGT
>CAMLKW010000169.1 GCA_946480605.1 uncultured Roseateles sp.
TGGGCTTCATGGTCACCTTCGTGATCGGCGGCATGACCGGCGTGCTGCTGGCGGTGCCGCCGGCGGACTTCGTGCTGCACAACAGCCTGTTCCTGATCGCGCACTTCCACAACGTCATCATCGGCGGCGTGCTGTTCGGCCTGTTCGCCGGCATCGTGTTCTGGTTCCCCAAGGCCTTCGGCTACAAGCTCGACCCGTTCTGGGGCAAGTGCTCGTTCTGGTTCTGGCAGATCGGCTTCTTCTTCGCCTTCATGCCGCTGTACGTGCTGGGCCTGATGGGCGTGACGCGCCGCATGAGCCACTTCGACGACCCGTCGCTGCAGATCTGGTTCCAGGTGGCCGCCTTCGGCGCCGTGCTCATCGCGTTGGGTATCGCCTCGTTCCTGATCCAGCTGGTGGTGAGCTACATGAAGCGCGAGCAGCTGCGCGACGTGACCGGCGACCCGTGGGACGGCCGCACGCTCGAGTGGTCCACGGCCTCGCCGCCACCCGACTACAACTTCGCCTTCACGCCGGTCGTGCACGACAACGACGCCTGGCACGACATGAAGCGCCGCGGCGCCGTGCGCCCCACGGCAGGCTTCAAGCCCATCCACATGCCCAAGAACACGGCGGCCGGCGTGGTGATCGCCGGGCTGGCCACGGCCTGCGGTTTTGCGCTGATCTGGCACATGTGGCTGCTGGTGGGCATCACCTTCTTCGCCATCGTGGCGGCGGCGATCGTGCACACCTTCAACTACAAGCGCGACTTCCACATCCCGGCCGACGAAGTGGCGCGTAGCGAAGACGCACGCACCCGCGCGCTGGCCGGTGCCCAGGCGGCCTGACCCAGGCCGGGCCCCAAGAGAGCGACAAGAGCGACAAAGACATGTCCAGCCTCCATCCTCCACTCGCCACCGGTGCCGCCGCGCCGGTGTTCTTCGACAACGGCGACCACCACCCGCAGCAAGGCACGCTGCTGGGCTTCTGGCTCTACCTGATGAGCGACTGCCTCATCTTCGCGGTGCTGTTCGCCGTGTACGCCGTGCTGGGCCGCAACTACGCGGCCGGCCCGTCGGGGGCCGACCTGTTCGACCTGCAGCTGGTGGTCATCAACACGGCGCTGCTGCTGTTCTCGTCCATCACCTATGGGCTCGCGATGGTGGGCATGCAGGCACGCAAGAAGGCCCAGGTGCTGGGCTGGCTGGCCGTCACCGGCCTGCTGGGCCTGGGCTTCCTGGCCATCGAGATCTACGAGTTCCATCACCTCATCCACCAGGGCGCCGGCCCGGCGCGCAGCGCCTTCCTGTCCAGCTTCTTCACGCTGGTGGGCACGCACGGCCTGCACGTCAGCTTCGGCTGCATCTGGCTGGTCGTGCTGATGGTGCAGGTGCAAAAGCGCGGCCTCACCGCGCCCAACCGCCGCCGCCTGATGTGTTTGTCGATGTTCTGGCACTTCCTGGACGTCGTCTGGATCGGCGTCTTCACCTTCGTCTATCTCATGGGAGTGATGTGATGGCGGCCAACCACAATCACGCTCACCATGGTGACGACCATTTCGATGGCGAGCAGGACTTCCACGTCAGCGTGAAGGGCTATGCCATCGGCTTCGTGCTGTCGGTCATCCTGACCGCCATCCCGTTCTGGCTGGTCATGGGCAAAGTGCTGCCCAGCCCCAAGATGACGGCCTTCATCATCCTCGGCTTCGCGGCCGTGCAGATGGTGGTGCACATGGTGTACTTCCTGCACATGAACGCCAAGGTCGAGGGCGGGTGGTCCATGCTGGCGCTGCTGTTCACGGTGGCGCTCGTCGTCATCATGCTGGCCGGCTCGGTCTGGGTCATGTACCACATGAACACCAACATGATGCCGACCCCTGACCCCGCTGCGATGCGGAACATGTAGGCCCGGTCGAGCGAGTCCTGAAGATGGAATGGATCCCGGTCGGGCTGGTGGCGTTCAAGGCGGTCGTGTTCTGCACCGGGATGTTCCTGGCCATCAAGTGGCACTACGACCAGGGCAAGAAAAAGAAGCGCGACCACACCCGCGAGCCCTAGGCGATCCACATGAGCCGTGTCGCGCGCATCGCGCTGATCGCCGCAACGGCGCTGGCCAGCGCAGGCTTCGTGGCCTTGTGCGCCTGGCAGGTCCAGCGCCTGTCCTGGAAGCAGGACCTCATCGCCCGCGTCGAGCAGCGGCTGAGCGCCGAGCCGGTGGCGCCGCCAAGCGCCGAAGTCGGCAAGGCCGATGAATACCGCCGGCTGCGGCTGCAAGGCCGTTTCGAGCCGGGCGAGGTGCTGGTTCAGGCCAACACCGAGCTGGGCGGCGGCCACTGGGTGCTGGCGCCGCTGCGGCTGGCCGATGGCCGGGCCGTGCTCGTCAACAGGGGCTTCGTGCCCCCGGAGCAGCGCGCGCCTGGCTCGCGTGCCGCGCCCGCCGGTACCGTCGAGTTCCTCGGCCTGCTGCGCCTGAGCGAACCGCATGGTGGCCCGCTGCGCGCCAACGATCCCGCGGCCGGCCGCTGGTTCTCCCGAGACGTGGCCGGTATCGCCGCGCAACTCAAGATCACCGGCCCGGTCGTGCCCTTCTTCGTCGACGAGTCCGCCGACCCCGCCCAGCCCCAGCGCTGGCCGCGCGCGGGTTTGACGATCGTGCGCTTCGCCAACAATCATGCCGTCTACGCCGTCACCTGGGCCGCGCTGGCGGTCATGGCGGCCGCTGCTGCCGGCTGGTTGTGGCGCGAGGAACGCCGCCGTCCCGGACCATCGACTTGACCGAACTCCACGCCCTTTCAGCACCCGCCGCCGAGGCGCCCGAGCGCCGTGCCGGCCAGGCCAACCTGCGCCAGCTCATCGAGCTGCGCTGGCTGGCCGTGGGCGGCCAACTGGCCACCGTGCTGGTGGTGCATCTGGGCCTGTCCATCACGTTGCCGCTGGTGGAGATGCTCAGCCTGCTGGGCGTGCTGGTCGTGTTCAACCTGTTCAGCCTGTGGCGCAACCGGCTCTCCAGCCCGGTGTCGCAGCTGGAGCTGTGCATCGCATTGCTGGTGGACGTGGGCGTGCTGACCGGCCAGCTCTACCTGGCCGGCGGCAGCGACAACCCCTTCATCTACCTCTACCTGCTGCAGGTCGCGGTCGCCTCGGTGCTGCTGCGGCCCGCCTACCTGTGGGCCATCGTGCTGAGCACGGTTACCGGTTTCGTGCTGCTGGCGCAGTGGCACCGCCCGCTGCAGCTGGACCCCACCGAGCCCACCACGCTGTCGCCCAACTACCTGGGCGGGCTGCTGCTGTGCTTTTTGCTGAACGTGGGCCTGCTGGCCGTGTTCATCGTGCGCATCAACCGCAACCTGCGCCAGCGCGACGCCGAGCTGGCTGCCGCCCAGCAGCGCGCCGCCGAGCAGATGCACATCGTGCGCATGGGCCTGCTGGCCAGCGGCGCCGCGCACGAGCTGGGCACGCCGCTGGCGACGCTCAGCGTCATCCTGGGCGACTGGGCCCACATGGCGCCGTTCGCGGCCGAGCCGGAGCTGCGCGAGGAGATCGAGGAGATGCAGCGCCAGATCCTGCGCTGCAAGGCCATCGTCACCGGCATCCTGATGTCGGCCGGTGACATGCGCGGCGAGGCGCCGCGGTTGGCCACGCTGCAGAGCTTCATCGACGGACTGGCGGCGCACTGGCGCGCGGCGCATCCGCAGGCCGAGCTGACGCTGCATTGCGAGGCGCTGCCGGACGTGCAGATCATCTCGGACAGTGCGCTGCAGCAGGTCGTCGCCAACCTGCTGGACAACGCCGCCGAGGCCGCGCCGGGTCAGCCGCTGACGCTGCGGGCGGCCTGCCCGGGCGGCGAGACGCTGTCCTTGAGCGTGCAGGACCGCGGCCCCGGCTTCGACGCCGATCAGCTCGCCCACTTCGGCGAGCCCTACCAGAGCAGCAAGGGCCAGCCCGGCCGCGGCATGGGCCTGTTCCTGTCGGTCAACGTCGCGCGCACGCTGGGCGGACGGCTGGAGGCGCGCAACCGCGAGGACGGCGGCGCCGCGGTTACGCTGACGCTGCCGCTGGCATCGCTATTGCCCAGAACACCACATGCCTGAAGACGATCGTTTGCTGCTCATCGTCGAGGACGACGACAGCTTCGCCCGCACGCTGACCCGCTCCTTCGAGCGCCGCGGCTGGCGCGTCGTGCGCGCCACCGGGCTGGACGACATGAAGGCGCTGCTGGACGGCCTGCCCGACGACCAGGAACTGGGCCACGCCGTGGTGGACCTGAAGCTGGCCGGCGGTGCTTCGGGCCTGACCTGTGTGCAGTACCTGCACGGCTGGGACCCCGAGGTGCTCATCGTCGTGCTGACCGGCTATGCGTCCATCGCCACCGCCGTGGAGGCCATCAAGCTGGGCGCCTGCCACTACCTCGCCAAGCCGGCCAACACCGACGACATCGAGGCCGCGTTCGCGCGCCGGCAGGGCGATGCGGATGTGGAGGTCACCGAGCGCCAGACGGCGTCCATCAAGACGCTGGAGTGGGAGCGCATCCACGAGGTGCTGGCCGAGACCGGCTTCAACATCAGCGAGACCGCGCGGCGGCTGGGCATGCACCGGCGCACGCTGGCGCGCAAGCTGGAGAAGCAGCGGATCAAGTGATCAGCCGCTCCCTGAGCGCGTCGCGCAGCTCCGCCCAGCTGTAGCTGGCCTGGGCGGCCAGCAGGCCGGCCTGGCCGAACACCGGCGTCAGGCCGTAGCGCTGCAAGGCCGCGGGCAGGTCCGCGCGGCCGCTGATGGCCTCGGCCAGCCACTCGCCTGCCACCGTCGTCGGCGCCACGCCGTGGCCGCCGAAGGCCTGCGCGAACCACAGGCCCGGCGCCAGCCGGCCGATCTGCGGCATCTTGTGCCGCGCATAGCTCATGAGCCCGCCCCAGGCGTGTTCGATGCGCACCGCGGCCAGCTGCGGATAGACCTTGAGCAGGTCCGCCTGCAGCATCTGCGCGATGCGCGCCGGGTCGCGCTCCTGGATGGAGATGCGCCCGCCCCACAGCAGCCGGTCGTCGTTCAGCCTGCGGTAGTAGTCGAAGGCGAAACGGTTGTCGTAGAGCGCCGCGGGGCTGCGTATCGGCTGCAGCGACTCCGGCAGCGGCTCGGTGGCGATGACATAGGTCGCGATCGGCAGGCGCGCCCCGGTCAGCGCCGGCAGCATGGCCTTCAGGTAGGCGCCTCCGGCCACGACGACCTGGTCGGCGCGGATGGTGGCGCCATGCCCGGTGCGCAGCACAAATCCTCCGCCGGGATGCCGGTCTATCGTCATCACGGCGCTGTGCTCATGCACGCCGCCGCCGGCCTGCTCGATGACGCGAGCCAGGCCCAGCGCGTACTTCAGCGGGTGGAAGTGGAAAGCGTCGCGTTCCAGCAGGGCGCCGCCGTAGCGGTCGGTGTCCAGCCACCGGCGCACCTGCGCAGGCTCGACCTCGTCCCACACCACACGGAAGTTCTCGTGCAGCCAGCGCGCCTGCTCGCGCAGCTGCCGTTCGGCCCGCGCGCTGTGGCGGAACCAGTTCAGCAGCAGGGATCCGCCTTCCACCTTGTCGCAATCGATGGCGTGCTCCTCGATGCGCGAACGGATCAGCGCGACGGCCTCGCGGCTGCGGGCATACAGCTCGCGAGCGGGCGCCAGGCCCAGGTCGCTGACCAGGTCCGTCGCGTCGCGGCTGTAGCCGCCAAACACGAAGCCGCCGTTGCGCCCCGAGGCGCCGTGACCGATGGTCTGCGCCTCCAGCACCGCCACGTTGGCGATGCCGCGCTCCTGCAGCCCGCGCGCCGTGGCCAGGCCGGCGAAGCCGCCGCCCAGCACGGCCACCTCCACGGTGTTGCCATCGCCGGCCAGTGGCGCAAAGCCCAGGCGTGGGGCCGTGGCGGCGTAGTAGGTCTGCGTGTGCATGCGCGGCCATCCTAGCCGCGCGGGGCTGCTCTCAAAGCGTGGCGAGCAGCCGGTAGGAATGCCTGCGCGCCCCGTGATCGTGCACCGCGCAGGCCACGATGAACTCGTCCGCCTGCGTGCGCTCCTGCGTGGCAGCCAGACCTGCACGCACCGTGTCTGGCGAGCCGACGACGGCCTCGCTCAGCATGCGCTGGACCTGCATCTTCTCGGCCGGCGACCACAGCGCCTCCATGCTCGCCACCGGCGGCGGCAGCTTGCCGCGCTGGCCGCGCACCATGCCGAGAAAGCGTTGCTGCGCCGACGTGAACAGGTGCTGGGCTTCCTCGTCGGTGGGCGCCACGACGACGTTCAGTCCCACCATCGCATGCGGTTTCGGGTGGCGCTCGCTGGGCTTGTAGGTGGCGCGGTAGATCTGCAGCGCCTGCGTCAGCATCTCCGGCGCGAAGTGCGACGCGAACGCGAACGGCAGGCCCAGGTAGGCGGCCAGTTGCGCGCCGTAGAGGCTGGAGCCCAGCAGCCAGATCGGCACCTCGGTGCCCTGGCCCGGCACGGCACGCACGACGGCGCCTGGTGGTTCGGCCGCGAGGTAGCCTTGCAGCTCCAGCACGTCGTTCGGGAAGGAGTCTTCGCCCGCACTCTCCAGGCTGCGGCGCAGCGCGCGCATCGTGGGTCGGTCGGTGCCCGGCGCGCGGCCCAGGCCCAGGTCGATGCGGCCCGGGAACAGCTCGGCCAGCGTGCCGAACTGCTCGGCGATGGTCAGCGGCGCATGGTTGGGCAGCATGATGCCGCCGGCGCCGACACGGATGCGCCGCGATGCGGCGGCCAGCTGGCCGATCAGCACGGCCGTGGCGGAACTGGCCACGCCTTCCATGTTGTGGTGCTCGGCGACCCAGTAGCGCTGGTAGCCCAGCTCGTCGGCGAGCTTCACGAGGTCCAGGCTGTTCAGCAAGGCCTCGCGGGTGGTGGCGCCTTCGACGACGGGCGCCAGGTCGAGGATGGAGAGCGGGGGCAGGGCGGACGACATGCGGGCATCTTGCCGGCATGGGCTTGACCCCATCAGCCCGGGGATTTGCGCAACTGTGCTTTGAGCCAGCGGCCCAGCCGCGCCTGGTAGGCCGCGGCGTTGAAGGCATGCAGGTCCACATGGGCCGCCTCTTCCACCGGCCACAGCGCCTTGGGCTCGCGGGCGGCGGCGAACAGCGCCTCGGTCTCGGGCCAGCGCGTGTGCTGGTCCTCGGTGCCCGAGGCCAGCAGCAGCGGTGCGCGCACGTGAGCGATGGCGTCGACGGGCCGCAGTTGATCGGTGCCAAAACCCAGGCGCAGCGGAATCTGCACCAGCAGCAGCGGCGCCAGCGCCTGGCTGGCGGTCGAACCCAGGCGCATCGCGAGCCGGTCGTGCACGGCGTCTTCGATGCTGGGGTAGACGGACTCCAGCACCAGCGCGTCCAGCTCCGGTTGGCGTTGTGCGAACAGCAGCGACGCACCGCCCAGCGACACGCCGATGGCGCCCACCCGCTCGCCGGGCAAGCGCGCCCGCAGCCAGGCCAAAGCGGCCTCTACACCGCGCGCCTCGTGGCGGCCAAAGCTGATGCGCTCGCCGCTGCTCTCGCCGTGCGAGGGCAGATCGACGATGAGGCTGGCGATGCCCTCGCGCTGCAGCCAGCGGGCGCGCGCCAGCATCTGCAGCCGGTTGCCGCGCACGCCGTGAAGCAGCAGCACGGCGCCGTGGCCCGTGCGGCCGGGCAGCAGCCAGCCGGCGAGATGCTGGCCGTCGCCATAGGGAAGGGTGACGGCTTCGGCATCGACGCCTGGCGGCGGCGCACCGACGGTGGCCCGTACGGGCCGCGTCAGCCATTCGCCGGTGGCCAGGCTCAGGCCAGCCAGCAGCAGAACCAGCGCCAGCAGCGCGATCAAGCCCCGCTTCACGCGAGGTCCATGGCGCGCCGCAGCGCGGCGGCGTTGTCGGCGCACAGGGGGCGGAAGGCGGCGCTGATGCGCATGTCATCGGCCGCGGTCTGCCAGAAGCTCAGTGCGCGTGGGGCCACGTGCTGCCAGCGTTCGCGCTCGGCCGGCAGCGGCAAGGCCGGTTGCAGCGGCGGCGACGTGACTTCGCCACCCGCCTGCGGCGCATAGCGCATGGGCAACTGGTCGTAGCTGGGCGCCAGGCGCAGGCCCGCGGCGTCGTGGAAGAAGCCGAGGTTGCCGCCATGCATGTCGCTGTTGCCAATGAGTTGGCCGAACAGCTGGCGCTGAGCAGCGCGCTCGGCGTCGGCGGCACTCAGCAGCCCGCGTGCGGCCAGGGCGGCGGCCACGCGGGTCCAGTCGTTGGTGGCCTCGCCCGCGAGGCCCGCGTTGGCGCTCTCCAGGCTGACGACGCCACGCCGGCCGTGCGGCCCCACGCGGTCGAAGCGTTCGCTCTCCAGGAAGTGCCGGCCCTCGTGCGCCAGCAGTCGCGTGCGCGCGGCGTCGTCGCCCAACGCCTGGGCGGCCAGCTGCTCGCAGACCAGCAGGTCGCGCCAGCGCTGCACGGTGGCCGAGTCGTCGGCGCCGCTGAACTTGACGACGCAATGCGGCGTGGCCATGCCGGGCAGCTCACGCGTGGCGGTGAACTTGGGGAACTCGCCGCCCGCCGACGAGCCGGGCAGGGCGCCGTCCAGCGCCTGTGCGGCCAGCGCGCCGTAGGCGCCGGGCGTGTCGGCTGCGCTCAACGGCGGCGTCAGCGCCAGCCGGGCATCGAGAAAGCGGCGCAGCGCCGTGTCGCCCGCCAGCAGTTCGCCCGGCAGGTCGTCGCCGAAGTTGTTGAGACCCAGCAGCAGCGCGTCGTCGTCCCAGTCGCGCGGATCGGGCGGCAGGCCCAGCCCGGGTGCATGCCGGCGCGCGAACGCGCGGCCCAGAAAGCCCTGCGGGCGCAGGTCGTACAGCGGGTAGGGCAGGCCGTCGTGCCAGCCGTCCCGTGCCTCGTCGGCGCTGGGCCAGGCCGGCGCGCTGGCTTCGAACTGGCAGCCCTGGGGCCAGACCGGCCGCAGCAGCCCCACGGCTTGCGGGCGGCCGTCGGTGTCTATGCGGTAGACCGGTGTCTCGACGCGCTGGCCGCGGAACTCGCGCCGCCACGCGATGCGCCGGCGGCGCGTCTGCCCGGCGGCCACGACGGCGTCGCCGGCCGTGGCGATCAGCCGTTGAGCGGTCTTCGTGGAGCAGCCTAGCGCCGCGGCGATGTCGGCCAGGCCCAGCGGGCCGCGCGGGCGGAGCAGGCGTTCGAGGCTGGGCAGGTCGGCGGACATGGGTTCAGGAGGTGTGTCCCGAATTTTGTCCTGAATTGAATTTAAAAATCAATGGACTGACAATGACTTGAAGTAATTGTCGTGTGAATCGTGTCCTGAATTTATGCGGTAATTCAAGCGCCCGGCGTCAGTGTGCCGCGCACCAGTTGCGCGTCGCCCGGGTGGGCCTGCAGGCGGGCGCCGGACTCGCGCATCAGCGCCAGCATGCGTCGGTTCTCGGCCAGCACGTCGCCGAACAGCTGTTGCACGCCCTGCCGGCGGGCCTCGGCGACCAGATGCACCATCAGCCGCCGGCCCAGGCCGCGGCCCTGCCAGTCGTCGGCGACGGCCAGCGCGAATTCGGCGCGCGTGGGCTGCTCGGCGTCGAGCACAAAGCGTGCATCGGCAACGACGGGCAGACCAGGCTCCAGCGCCTCGACGACCCACACGCGGTGCAGCCGCTGGTCCACATCGGTCAACAGGGTCAGCAGCGCCGGGCTCAGCTCGCGCAGGCCGAAGTGGAAGCGCTGGTGGCGCGAGTCCAGCGACAAGCCGTTGAAGAAGGCTTGCTCCGCGGCGCGGTCGCGCGCCGTCAACGGGCGCAGCCGCGCCATGCGACCGCCGGGCAGGCGCCAGTCCTGCGCTGGCGATGCGGTCGCGGCGACGCTGGCCGCCAGTGTGCTGGTCACGGCCGAACCTCGGGAGCCGGCCGGAGGTCCAGCACCGCCCGTGGGCTCAGCGCGCTGACGGTCACGCCCAGGTCGCCGGGCACGACGAAGCACTGGCCCGGCTCCAGCACGATGTCTTTCACGTCCTGGTCGAT
>CAMLKW010000170.1 GCA_946480605.1 uncultured Roseateles sp.
TTCACGTCCTGGTCGATGGTGACCCACAGCGTGCCCTCGCTGCTGCACAGGTGGGCGGCGCGCGCGTGGGGCAGGCGGGAGGTCTGGCCGCGTTGCAGGACCAGCCGGGTGTGGGGGACATCGATCATCATCATTCGCTCCTTGCATGCTCAAGCGGCATGGCACATGCTGCGAATGTTGATTGCTGAAGCCCTTGCCGACAAACGATGATTCGGAAGGCTTCGCATTCCTCCAGATCATGTCAACCAAGCCGATTGACCGTTTGCCGCCGCTGCAGCTGTTGGCCTCCTTCGAGGCGGCGGCCCGCCATCTGAGCTTCACGCAGGCGGCCGAGGAGCGCTTTGTCACGCAGTCCGCGATGAGCCGGCAGATGCGCGCGCTGGAGGAGGAACTGGGCGTGACGCTGTTCGAGCGTCGCCACCGGGCGCTGGCGTTGACGGAGGACGGCCAGCGGCTGTACTCCGCCTGCTCGACCGCGCTGAACACCTTGCGCGTGGCCGTGCGCACCGTGCGCGAGCCGCACCAGCGGCAGGTGCTGGCGCTGACGACGACACCCGGCTTCGCGTCGTTGTGGCTGATCCCGCGGCTGACGGCCTTCACGCGCGCCCACCCGGGCATCGACGTGCGGTTGGACGCCGGCCTGGGCAACCGCAACCTGGCCAGCGAGGGCTTCGATCTGGCCATCCGCTACAGCCCGGTCGGCGCTGCGCAGGGCAAGCAGCTGTTTGCCGAGTCCATGCTGCCCGTCTGCAGCCCGCGCCTGGTGGGCGAGTTGGGCCTGCCGCTGCGCGAGCCGGCCGACCTGGCTCGCCACACCCTGCTGCACCTGGCGATGGACGGCGACAGCGCCGGCATGCCGGCCGAATGGGAACCCTGGCTCGGCGCCTGGGGTCTTGCCGACCTGAGGCCGGCCGCGCGCCTGAGCTTCTCCAGCTATTCCGAAGCCATTGCCGCCGCCGTAGCGGGGCAGGGCGTGGCGCTGGGGCGGCGTCCGTTGGTGGACGGGCTGCTGGCGTCCGGCCAACTGGTCACGCCGTTCGACGCCGGCATCGCGTCGGCGCGGGCCTATCGCCTCATCGTGGACCCGGCGGCCAAGGCGCGGCCGGCGGTGAAGGCGTTCGAGCGCTGGCTGCTGCAGGAGTGCTCGGCGGGTGCTTAGCCGGCCAACCCGGCGTACACGTGCTGCACGTCGTCGTTGTCGTCCATCGCGGCCAGGAAGCTCTCCACCTCCTCCAACTGCTCGGCGCTGAGGCTGGACGCGGCAACGGGGTTCTTGGGTCGGTAGCCCAGCTTGGCGCTCAACACCGTGAAGCCCTGGGCCGGCAGCGCGCGGCTGACCAGGTCCAGGTCGGTCGGGTCGGTCAGGAAGACGGTGACGCCGTCCTCGTCGGCCGGCAGCAGGTCCTGCGCGCCGGCCTCGATGGCGGCCGTGTCGGCATCGGCGCCGGGCGCGGCGGCTTCGGCCTCGATGAGGCCCACGTGGTCGAAGTCCCAGCTCACCGAGCCCGGCGTGCCCTGCTGGCCCTTGCGGAACAGTACGCGCATGTCCGACGCGGCGCGGTTGGTGTTGTCGGTCAGCACCTCCACCATGACCGGCACGCGGTGCGGCGCAAAGCCCTCGTAGATGACCTGCTCGAAGTGCACGGTCTCGCCGGTCAGGCCGGCACCCTTCTTGATGGCGCGGTCCAGCGTGTCCTTGGGCATGGAGACCTTGCGCGCCGCCTCGACGGCCATGCGCAGCTTGGCGTTGTCCTTGGGGTCAGCACCGCCCCGCGCGGCCAGCATGATGTCCTTGGCCAGCTTGCCGAACAGCTTGCCCTTGGCATTGGCGGCGATGTCTTTGTGTTTGGCTTTCCATTGCGCGCCCATGGGCTGTCCTGTCGTTGTCTTGAGGGATGGAGCCGGCCGCATGGCGCGCTCGGCAGGGGCGCTACTTTACGAGGTCACGGCGCGCGGCTTGCGGACGAAGAACGACAAGCGCTGCCGGGCGGCGAACCCGTCAGCCCGCTCAACCCCCACCCAAGGCCTTGAACAAGCCCGCCTGCCGCTGCCACTGCTGCGCCCGCAGCTGGATGCGGGTCTGCTCGGCGTCCAGCCGCGCGCTGCGCACCTGCAGCCAGTCGGCGCGTGCAATGGCGCCGGCCTCGTAGCGCAGCGTGGCCAGGCGTTCGTTCTCGACGGCCTCGTGCAGGCGGCTCGCGTTGGCGGCGAGCTGCTGGCGGGCGCGCTCGGCCTCGATGCGCTGGGTCTCGATGTCGGCCAGCGCCTTGTGCAAGGTGTCGCGCAGCGTCAGCGCGGCGCTGTCCAGCTCGGTGCGGGCACTGTCGCGCTGCAGGGCCAGGCGCTGCCAGTCGATCATGGGCACGACGAGGTTGGCGCCCAGCGAGGCCAGCGGCTGCGACAGCCAGTCGCGCGACTGCGCACCGCCGGTGCTGATGCCGCCGGAGAAGCTCAGGCGCGGATAGCGCTCGGCCTCGCTGACGCGCAGCCGCGCCAGCGCCGCGTCCACGCCGAGGCGGTCGCGCTGCACGTCGGGCCGGCGGGCCAGCACCTCGGCGGGCTCGGCCAGGCGCCACTGTGGTGGCTCGCCGGCGGGCAGCGCGGCGTCGGGGGCGGGGCCGGGCAGGGGCTCGTCCAGCAGCAGGGCCAGGCGCTGGCGCTGCAGCAGGGTGTCGGCGGCCAGGTCGGACAGGCGGTTCTCGGCGGCCTGCACGGTGGCGGCGATCTTGTCGAGCTCGATGGGCAGCAGCTTGCCCTCGCGCACGCGCAGGCGCACCAGCTCCAGCGTCTCGCGGGTCAGCGCGAGCTGGGCCTGCGCCAGCGGCTGCCGGGCGCGCAGCGAGGCGAGCGTCCAGTAGGCATCGGCCACCTGGCTGCGCACGGACAGGCGCGCGGCCTCGATGTCGGTGCGCGCGGCCTCGGCATTGGCGCGCTGCGCGGCCCGGTTGTGCGCCAGACGGTCCCACAGGTCGAGCTCATAGCCGATGCCGACATTGGCGCCGTAGCTGCGCGTGACGCCGGTGGACGTCGTCACCGGGATGGTCACGCCGCCGACATCGACGTTGCGCGTGCTGCTCTGAGTCTCGACCGGGCGGCTGGCATTCGTCGACAGGCTGGCGTTCGGCATCCAGCGCAGCGCGCCCTGGTCGGCCAGCAACTGGGCACGCTTCCAGCGCTGGGCGGCCAGCGCGATATCGCGGCTGGCCTCCAGCGCGCGGGCCTGCAGCGCGGCCAGCGTGGGGTCCAGCAGGCCGGCCCAGTCGGGCGCCGCGTCGCCGCCGGTGAGGCTCCAGGCGGTGGGTGTCGCGACCTCGGGGGGCTGGGCCGTGGGGCCCAGGGCGCAGCCGGCCAGCAGGGCCGCCAAGGCGATGGCAGTCAGTTGCGTTTTCATCGTCACTCCCTTGCCAGCGCATCCACCGGGCTCAGCGCCGCCGCGCGGCGTGCCGGCAGCGTGCCGAACACCAGGCCCACGCCGCTGGACACCGCGAAGGCCACGCCCAGCGCCGCCCAGCTGACGACCACCTCGACGTGCTTCTGCACCGCGTTCAGGCCTTGCGCGGCCAGCCAGCTCAAGGCCACGCCCACCAGCCCGCCCAGGCAGCACAGCACCACGGCCTCGATGAGGAACTGCAGCCGCACGTCGCCCTGGCGCGCGCCGACCGCCATGCGGATGCCGATCTCGCGGGTACGCTCGGTCACCGACACCAGCATGATGTTCATGACGCCCACGCCGCCCACCAGCAGCGAGATGGCGGCCACGCCGGCGAACACCGCGGCCATCGCGCTGGTGATGCCCTGGAACTTGCGGAACTCCTCGTCGGCGTTGAAGCTGTTGAAGTCCTCGCGGCCGTGCAGCGCCTTCAGGCGGTGGATGACGTGCTCGCGCACCTGCTGCGGCGGCACGCTGTTGTCCAGGTTCACGTCGAAGCTCCAGACGTCGGCACGGGGCTCCAGCTTGCGCGCGAAGGTGCTGTTGGGCACGTAGACCTGGCTCATGCCGCCGCTGAAGCTGATGGCGCCGCCGTCGGTGGCGGCGACGCCGATGACGGTGAAGGGCAGGGGGGTGGACGTCGGCGCCGGCATCTGCCCGGTCGCGCCGCCGCCCAGCTGCAGCAGCACGATTTGGCCCAGCGGCGACTGGCCCTTCTTGAACAGCGCGTCGCGGGCCTTCTCGTCCAGCACCAGCACTTGGCTGTGGGCGTCGAAGTCCATCGCGCCGAAGTAGCGTCCCTGCTGGATCTTGAGCTTGCGGGCCTTCAGCGTGTTGGTGTCGCCGGCGACGGCCTGCACGGTCGCGTCGCGCGAGCGGTGGTGGGCGGTCAGCTGCATCTGCCGGTTGGGCGTGATGCTGCGCACGCCGTCCAGCGCACGCAGCGAGTCCAGCTCGTTGGGCCGGAAGGGCTTGGGGCTCACGCCGGGCGGCAGCGACGGGTTGCCGGCCCAGACCGGGATGCGGCCGGACATCATGCTGGCCACGTCCTTCTCGATGGACGCCCGCGCCGCCGTCGTCAGCGCGACGATGCTGACCACCGACGCGATGCCGATGCTGATGCCCAGCATGGACAGCGCCGTGCGCAGCCGGTTGCCCTTCAGCGCCAGCAGCGCGGTGGCGACGGCCTCGCGCCACTGCACCTGCAGCCGCTGCAGCCAGCCGCCCTGCTTGACCGGCGGCGCGTCGCTGGGCAGTTCGGTGGGCGGCACATGGCCGGCCGGCGTGCCGTTGTCGGCCACGACCTTGCCGTCGCGCAGCTCGATGACGCGGCGCGCATGGCCCGCCACGGCGGCGTCGTGGGTGACCAGGATGATGGTGTGGCCGCGCTCGTTGAGCTCCTTCAGCAGGCGCAGCATCTCGGCGCCGGAGGCCGAGTCCAGCGCGCCGGTGGGCTCGTCGGCCAGGATGATCTGGCCGCCGTTCATCAGCGCCCGCGCGATGGACACGCGCTGCTGCTGGCCGCCGGACAGCTCGTTGGGCCGGTGGTGCAGCCGCTCGCCCAGGCCCAGGCGCTGCAGCAGCGCGCGGGCGCGCTCGCTGCGCGGCCCGACGCCCACGCCCGCGTAGACGGCCGGCAGCGCCGCGTTGGCGCGCGCGTCCAGGTGGGGCAGCAGGTGGTAGCGCTGGAAGATGAAGCCGAAGCGCTCGCGCCGCAGCGCGGCCAGCTGGTCGGGGCCCAGTGTGCTGGCGTCGGTGCCGCCGATGAGGAACTGGCCGCTGGTGGGATTGTCCAGGCAGCCCAGCACGTTCATCAGCGTGCTCTTGCCCGAGCCCGACTGGCCCATGATGGCGACGAACTCGCCGGCCTCGATGGCCAGGCTCACGCCGTCCAGCGCGGGCACGTCGATCTCGCCCAGCTGGTAATGCCGGGCGACGTCCTTCAGCTCGATCAGCGGCATGTCAGGACGAGGCTGCGCTGGCCGCGGCGTCCGCACTGCTGGGTGGCGCCAGCAACACCTTCTCGCCGGTCTTCACGCCATCCAGCACCTGCACGCGCGCGCCGTCCTGCAGGCCCACCTTGACCTGGCGTGGCGTCTGCTTGTCGGCGGCGTCCAGCACCTGCACGGTGAAGCGGCCGTCCTTGCCGCGCTCGCCCAGGGCCACGATGGGCATGGCGGGCACCTGCTTGACGGCGCCGGTCTCGATGTCCACCTGCACCGTCATGTCGCTGAACAGCGCGCGGTCGCGGTTGTCCACGTCGAACAGCACGTTGTAGAACACCGCGTTGCCGGCGCGTTCGGGCACGGGCTGGATGACGCGCAGCTTGCCTTCATAACGCTTGCCCTCGCCGGACAGCGTCGAGAAGCGCGCCGTCTGGCCGATCCGGATGGACTGGATGTCCGCCTCGGGCACCTTGGCGCGCACGGTGATGGTGTCCAGGTCGGCCAGCGTCAGCATGACGGGCGTGACCTGCACGGCGATGACGGTCTGGCCGGCCTGCACCGGCAGGTTGACGACGGTGCCGTCCATGGGCGCGGTGATGCGGGTGTAGGACAGGCGCAGCCGGCGGTTCTCCAGGTCGGCCTCGAAGCGCGCGACGGTGGCGGCCTGGCCGCGCAGCGCGGCCTCGATCTTGGCGAGGTCGGTCTCGGCCTTCTCGGCCTCCATCGCGGCGGTGGCCTGGCCGCCCAGCAGCCGGCGCTGGCGTGCGACCTCGCGGCGCGCGGCCTCGGCGTCCACCTTGCTGCTGTCCAGCTGCGCACGGGCCTGGGCCAGCGCGGCCTCGGCCTGGGTCACGTCGCTGCGCGCCAGCTCGGGGTCCAGGCTGACCAGCAGTTCGCCCTTCTTGACCTGCTGGCCCAGCTGCACGTGCAGGGTCTGGATCTGGCCGCTGACCTGGGCGCCCACGTCGACCTTGGTCTTGGCCTGCAGCACGCCGGCGGCCTGCACGGTCTGCGTGATGTCGGCCAACGCGACGACGCCGCTGGGCGGCGGCGGGGGCGGCGCGGGCTTGCGCGTGACTTGCCAGGCGATGCCGGCGGCGGCGAGCACGGCGATGACGATCAGGCGCGTGCGCCAGCGCTTCAGGATTGCTTTCATGTCCCTCCGGAGGGTGTCGGAGTCTGGGCCCCGTCGGAAAACTAGCGTAACGGTCGAGTGGTGGTTACAGACCGTCGGCATGCATCCTGTTTCGTGAAGCAAGGCTTGGCGAAAGTCATGCGGGGCCAGGGCTTGCTAACGGCTGTGCGAGGTCAGCCGCGCCAGCGGCGACGCGGCACTGACGCCCGGCGCCACGGTGGCGGCACCCCGCGCGGGCTTGCCGCCCTCGGCATCATCCACCTCGCCGCCGGCCAGCGCGGCGATGCTGCCCGGGCTGCGGCGCATCGCCACGCCCACGGCCAGGATGTCGATGACCAGCAGGTGCAGGATGCGGCTGACCATGGGCAGGTGGGTCTCGATGTCCTCGACGTGGTCCACGATCAGCGTCACGTCGGCCTTCTTGGCCAACGGGCTCTGGCTGGCCGTGATGGCCACCACCTTGGCGCCGCGCTCCTGCGCCTTCTCGACGACGGCCAGCAGCTCCGGCAGCCGGCCGCCGCTGCTGATGACGACGGCCACGTCGCCCTCGCGCAGCACGTCGGCGGCCAGCAACTGCAGGCGCGGGTCGGTGTAGGCGCCGCAGGGCATGCCGAAGCGCAGGAACTTGAACTGCGCATCCTGCGCGACCACGCTGTAGTGGCCCAGCGCGAAGAACTCGATGCGGCCTGCGGCCAGCAGCATCTCGGTGGCGCGGTCGATGGTGTCGCGGTTCAGGTGGCTGCGCACCTGCAGGATGGCGCTGGCCGTGTTGCCCAGCACCTTGGCGCCCAGCTCCAGCATGGAGTCGTTGGTGTTGACCTGGGTGTGCGTGACGGGCACGGTGCCGGTCAGGCCCGAGGCCAGGCGCAGCTTGAAGTCCGACAGGCCTTCGCAGCCGAGGGACCGGCAGAAGCGGATGACGGTCGGCTGGCTGACGCCGGCGGCGCGGGCGATCTCTGCGATGGGGTCGTTCAGCACCGAGCGCGGCTGGGCCAGCACCAGGTCGGCCACGCGCAGTTCGGCCGGCGACAGTTCGCTGCGCGCGCGCCGGATCTGGCCCAGGATGGCCGAGCCGGGCGAGGCCTGCAGGTGGCGCAGCTGGTTTTCAAGAATCGCCGAGGCGCCCTTGAAGGTGGCGTGTTCGGCGGTGATGACGAAGGTGGGGATGGCCGCCACATAGTCGTGGAAGCGGCCCTTGTCCTCGAAGCGGGCGCGGAAGGGGCTGCGGTCGAACCACTCGCCCAGGCGCGGCACGATGCCGCCACCGATGTAGATGCCGCCCAGCGAGCCCAGCGTCACCGCCAGGTTGGCGGCCGCGGTGCCCAGCAGGCCGCAGAAGACCTCCAGCGTCTCCACACACAGCGCGTCGCCGTCGTCGAGTGCCTTCTGCGTGATGGCAGGCGCCTGCAGCGCGGGGGCGTCGGCGACGCCGTTGCGGTCGGCCAGCGCCTTGTAGATCAGCTCCAGGCCGGGGCCGGAGATCAGGCGTTCGTAGGACACGTGGTCCAGCGTCTTCCACGCGAACTTGAGGATGTCCATCTCGCGCGCGTCGCGCGGGCCGAAGTTGACGTGGCCGCCCTCGGTGCCCAGCGCGATCCAGCCCTCGCCGGCCGGGATCAGGCCTGAGACGCCCAGCCCCGTGCCGGCGCCCAGCAGACCGATGACGCTGGGGCGCCGCGCCTGGCCGCCGCCCACCTGGCGCACGTCCACGTCGGCCAGACGGGGCAGGGCCATGGCCAGCGCGGTGAAGTCGTTGACGACCACCAGCGTGTCCAGCCCCAGGCGCTGGCGCATCTCGTCGATGGAGAACTGCCAGTGGTAGTTGGTCATGCGCACCTGGTCGCCCTCGACCGGGTTGGCGATGGCCACCGCCGCATGGGCGATCTGCTGTGCGCCGCCCTCGGCCCATTTCAGCCCGGCCAGGTAGGCGCTGACGGCGGCACGGAAGTCGGCATGGTCCGCGCAGCGCAGTGACACCATCTGCGTGAATTCGCCGGGGCCCAGTTCCAGTGCAAAACGGGCATAGGTGCCGCCAATATCGGCGAGCAATCGGGGGCTGTCGAAACGGGGCATGGGCGAAAACCTGGCAATACCGGCGGTGGCGGGGACTGGCGGATTATTCAGCAGGCCGCGCCCAGGCCTGTCGCGGCAACTGTGGCGGGTTGAGCTGTAGCTTCACTACACCTCGGTTGGGTCGCTTTTTCCCAGGAGAGCGGCGCCAAAGAGAGGGGTGGTGATATCACCCCCTGGCGCCGATTTCGATCCTGGGGCGGGTCTGTATTGTGAAAATCATGTAGTTTTGCTACCGTCCGCGCCGACCGAAATTTCAGGCTATTTGTCCCGTGCCAGCCCAACTTCGAAAGCCGCATCGCCGCAATTCGTTCGTTTCCCCGCAAGAGGTGTCTGTATGACTGCCCCGTATCCCTGGCTGGTGGCCGACGTCGGCGGCACCAATGCCCGCTTCGGTACGGTCTCCGGGCCGGGCGCCGAGGTGGGGGACGTGCGCGTGCTGCCGGTGGCTGGCCATGCCGGCCCGGCGGCGGCGGTGCGTGCCTATCTGGAAGGCCAGGCGCCCGGCGCGGAGCGCCCGCAGAGTGCCGCCTTTGCGCTGGCCACGCCGGTGCCGGGCGACCGCATCGCGCTGACCAATGGCGCCTGGGACTTTTCCCGCTCGGCCACGCAAGCGGACCTGGGTCTGAAGGCCTTTCTTTGCATGAATGACTTCGAGGCCCAGGCCTTGTCGTTGCCGCGGCTGAAGCCTCAGCAACTGCGCGCCTGGGGGGCGCAGCCGCCGTCGGCCGTGCAGGCCCCGGTGGGCACGGTGATGGCCGTCATCGGCCCCGGTACCGGTCTTGGCGTGGGCGGCGTCGTGCGGGCGCCGGGGTTGTGGCTGACGCTGCCGGGCGAGGGCGGCCATGCCACGCTGGCGCCGGCCGACGACTTTGAAAGCGCCGTGCTGGCGCAGGCGCGGCGTGAGTTTCCGCACGTGTCGGCCGAGCGCTTCCTGTCCGGCATCGGCCTGCCGGTGCTGTGCCGCGCGGTGGCGGCGGCGCAGGGGCAGGGCGAGGACGTTGCCGGCCTGCCCACCGAGCAGATCGTGGCGCGCGGCCTGGCGGACCAGTCGCCGGCCTGCTCGCGCACGCTGGACCTGTTCTGCGCCATGCTGGGCGGCTTTGCCGGCAACGTGGCGCTGACGCTGGGCCCGCGCGGCGGCGTCTTCATTGGCGGCGGCATCGTGCCGCGCCTGGGCGAGCGCTTCTTCCAGTCGCAGTTCCGTGCGCGCTTCGAGGCCAAGGGGCGCTTGCACCCCTTCCTGGCGGCCATCCCTACCGCCCTCATCACCGACACGCTGGCGGCCCTCTCGGGCGCCGCGCTGGCGCTGGAGCAGGCGGACACCTGAGGCCCGGC
>CAMLKW010000171.1 GCA_946480605.1 uncultured Roseateles sp.
TAGGTCTTCTCGATGTAGTCGACGGTCAGCGGGAAGAAGTCCTGGCCGGCCTTGGCTTCGGTCTTGGCGACCACGGTGGCCAGCACGACGGTGCCTTCGATGTTGACGAGGACGGCGCCGGTGGACTGGCGGGCGATCTCGCCCGTTTCCAGCACGACTTGGTGGCGACCCCATTGGAAGGTCTTGGTGACCTTGTTGAACATGGACATGCTCATCTCCTGGTTGTGGTGGACGGAGTCAATCGCGTCCGGTGAAACCGGGAACGAGGCTGGGTTTGGTCCAGATGCCATTCCAGGGCGACTCGGGTAGGAGCCGTCTTGGAATGATCCGCGACCACGTCAGCTTGGTTCCTGGACAGAAAGACGAAGAGCCTGTACTGGGCTTGATGGACCAGACAGGCTCCTCGACGGATTCGCTAGATTACTTGCGCAGGCCCAGCTTCTGGATCAGTGCGACGTAGCGGGCGGAGTCCACGCGCTTCAGGTAGGCCAGCAGGCTCTTGCGCGTGTTGACCATCTTCAGCAGGCCGCGGCGGCCGTGATGGTCCTTGGCGTGGGTCTTGAAGTGGGGGGTCAGGTCGTTGATGCGGGCGGTCAGCAGAGCGACCTGGACTTCCGGGCTGCCGGTGTCGTTGGCGCTGCGTGCGTTGGCCTTGACGATCTCGGCCTTCTTTTCGGCGATGGACATTTGTTTTCCAAAAGGGTTTCGGAAGTCCGGCCGGGCGAGGCACAACACATGACGCTGCCGCAGACGGTTTCCGGGGTTGACTTGCGGTCACGGGGGAAACCGCCCCGAGCCGTGCTTGCGCCTGTGTACAAGATATCGAGTACGCAGAACCGACGGATTCTAGCCTAAAGCGGCAGGAGCCCCAAACCGCGGCAGGCCAAGCGGGCGGAAGTAGGGCCGGCCATCCCGGGTTTCAAGAGCAAGAACCGCCCTGCCCTGCAAATGCGTGACTTCTCTGCCGCGGCGCGAAAAGGCCTCTTGAAGCGCTTTTCGGCCGCCCTATCTCGGGTTCATCGGGTGCTGCTCCCGACTGGTTCAGCAGCGCAAACCAACGGAGTTGATCCCCCATGTTCTACCTGACCCACCCCCGCCAAGTCGTCCGCGCGCTGCGCCAGTTCGATGTCGACACCACCCGCACGCCAGCCCTGGACGTCAGCGAAGACGACAAGGCCTACAGCGTGACGGTGGACATGCCCGGCGTCGCCAAGGAGGCCGTGAAGGTCCGCGTCGAATGCCGCCGTGTGCACATCGAAACCGTCAGCTCGGAAGCCGCCGCGCCGACCGATGGTTCCCGCGTGCTGTACCGCGAGCGCCGCGCCGCCAGCTATGCCCGAAGCTTCTCACTGCCGATCGAGATCGACCAAGGCCAATCGCAGGCCCGCTTCGAGAACGGCGTGCTGACACTGAGCCTCGTAAAGCGCGTCGCCGAGAACGGTGGCGAGTTGGCGGTCCTTTAAGCGGCAGAGAGATCCCAGCGGGGGCGGACCTCGAAGCCGCCGTCCTGCCGGGGCTGGGCCATGCCGCGCTGTACCCGCAGCGCGGCGGCCATCGCGATCATGGCGCCGTTGTCGGTACACAGCGACAGCTCGGGGTAGTGCACGCGCACGCCCCGCTTGGCGCAGACGGCATTCAACTGCTCGCGCAGCTTGGCATTCGCGCCGACGCCACCGGCGACGACGAGACGTTTCAGCCCCGTGGCCTTCAGCGCCAGCAGCGACTTCTTAACCAGCACGTCGACGATGGCTTGCTGCGTGGACGCAGCGAGGTCCGCCTTCGTCTGCTCGCAGGGCGAGTTGCCGATCTTCTTGACCTGCGTGAGCACCGCCGTCTTCAGGCCAGCAAAGCTGAAGTCCGGTTTGCCGCTGTGCAGCAGCGGGCGCGGCAGCGCATAGGCCTCGGGATTGCCGAACTCGGCCATGCGCGCCAGATGCGGTCCGCCCGGATACGGCAGGCCCAGCAGCTTGGCACTCTTGTCGAAGGCCTCGCCGGCTGCGTCGTCAATGGTCTCGCCGAGGATTTCGTAGGAGCCCACCTCGTCCACGCGCATCAGCTGCGTGTGACCGCCACTGACCAGCAGTGCGACGAACGGGAACTCGGGCGGATCGGCTGACAGGAACGGCGACAACAAGTGCCCTTCGAGGTGGTGGATCGGCAGCGCCGGCACGTCCAGCGCGGCGGCTAGCGACACGGCGACGCCGGCGCCAACCAGCAACGCACCCGCGAGACCCGGGCCTTGCGTGTAGGCGACGAGGTCCACGTCATGCAGCGCCAGCCCCGCCTGCGACAGCACCTCGCGCGTCAACGGCAGCACGCGGCGCACATGGTCACGCGAGGCCAACTCTGGCACCACGCCACCATAAGCTTGGTGCATGCTGATCTGGCTGTGCAGCGCCTGCGCCACCAGCTTGGGCGGCGCGGCGCCCGCCACCTCGACCAGCGCCACCCCGGTCTCGTCGCAGGACGATTCGAAGCCGAGGATGCGCTTCAGGCCACTCACTTGCCTTCCTTGGCGTGATTGATCGAGTACTTGGGAATCTCGACCGTGATGTCTTGCTGGCGCAGCAGCGCCTGGCAGGACAGGCGCGAATCGGGCTCCAGACCCCAGGCGCGGTCCAGCATGTCCTCTTCGTCCTCTTCCATCTCGCTCAGCGAACGCCCGCCCTCGCGCACGATGACGTGGCAGGTCGTGCAGGCGCAGACCTGGTCGCAGGCGTGCTCGATGTGGATGTCGTGGTCCAGCAGCGCTTCGCAGATAGACGTTCCGGGCGCCGCGTTGATGCTGGCGCCGTCGGGGCAGTACTCGGCGTGCGGGAGGATCTTGATGACGGGCATGGTGTGATTTTCAGAGCTGGCTGACATCGCGGCCCGTCAGGGCTCGGGCGATGGAGCGGTTCATGCGTTCGGCGGCAAAGCCTTCGGTGGCTTCCGCCAGGGCCTTCACGGCGGCGTCGATGGCGTCAGCATCACCATCCATTGCGGCCAGGGCGGATAGGCGCGCCTCCAGCGCCTCGCACTCGGCATCGGGCAGCAGGTCGCCGTCGGCAGCGAGCGCGCTGCGTGTGGCAAGCACCATGCGCTCGGCCTCGACCTTGGCCTCGCGCAGCTTGCGCGCCGCCATGTCGGCGTCAGCGCTGGCAAAGCCGTCCTTCAGCATGCGGGCAATTTCGTCGTCGCCCAGACCGTAGCTGGGCTTGACGGTGATGGCCGCCTGCACGCCCGAGGTCAGCTCCTCGGCGGACACGCTCAGCAGCCCGTCCGCATCGACCTGGAAGCTGACGCGGATGCGCGCCGCGCCGGCCGCCATCGGGGGGATGCCGCGCAATTCAAAACGCGCCAGCGAACGACATTCGCTGACCAGCTCACGCTCACCCTGGACGACATGGACGGCCATTGCCGTCTGGCCGTCCTTGAAGGTGGTGAAGTCCTGCGCCTTGGCCACGGGGATGGTCGAGTTGCGCTCGATGACGCGCTCGACGAGGCCGCCCATGGTCTCAAGACCCAGCGACAGCGGGATCACGTCCAGCAGCAGGATTTCGCCGTCGGCGGCATTGCCCGCCAACTGGTTCGCCTGGATGGCGGCGCCCAGTGCGACGACCTCGTCGGGGTTGAGGTTGGTCAGCACCTCGCGGCCGAACAGTTCGCTGACGGCACGGCGCACGACGGGCATGCGCGTGGAGCCGCCGACCATGACGGCACCTTGCACGTCAGCCGCCCTCACCCTGGCGTCGCGCAGCGCGCGCTTCACGGACGACAGCGTCTTGGCGATCAAAGGCTGCACGAGTGCCTCGAACTGGGTACGCGTGACGGTCACACGCAGTTCGCCGGCATCGAGTGCAGCGACCAGCTCGGTCGATTCGGTGTCGGACAGCGCCTCCTTGGCGGCGCGCGCGGCGACGAGGATGGCGCGCTTGTCGTGCGCAGACTCAGCGCCGCGCCCCGCCAGCGCCCAGTCCGCCAGCGCACGGTCGAAGTCGTCGCCGCCCAACGCGGCATCGCCACCGGTCGCCACGACCTCGAACACGCCGCGTGTCAGGCGCAGCAGCGAGATGTCGAAGGTGCCGCCGCCCAGGTCGTAGACGGCGTAGAGGCCTTCGCTGGCGTTGTCCAGGCCGTAGGCGATGGCCGCGGCCGTGGGCTCGTTGATGAGCCGCAGCACCTTGAGACCAGCCAGCTCGGCAGCGTCCTTGGTCGCTTGGCGCTGGGCATCGTCGAAGTAGGCCGGCACGGTGATGACGACGCCGAACAAGTCGTCGTTGAAGGTGTCCTCAGCCCGGAAGCGCAGCGTGGCCAGGATCTCGGCAGACACCTCGACGGGGCTCTTCACGCCGTCGCGCGTGGCGATGGCCAGCATGCCGGGACGGTCTTCGAACCGATAGGGCAGTTGCTCGCGGTTGGACATGTCGGCCAGGCTGCGGCCCATGAAGCGCTTGACCGAGACGATGGTGTTCTCGGGGTCGTCCGCTTGCGCAGCCAGCGCATCGGCGCCGATCTGGCGGCGACCTTCCGACAGGTAGCGTACCGCGGAGGGCAGGATCACCCTGCCCTGCTCGTCCGGCAAGCACTCAGCCACGCCGTGGCGCACGGAAGCAACGAGGGAATGCGTCGTGCCGAGGTCAATGCCGACGGCGATGCGGCGCTGGTGCGGGTCGGGCGACGCGCCGGGTTCGGAAATTTGCAGGAGAGCCATGGTCAGGCGTCGAGCGCCGCGAGGCGCTGATCGATGTCGGCCCGGAAGCGCTGGATGAACATCAGCGCGCGGACCTGGGATGCGGCAGCCGGCGCATCGCCGGCCTCGTCGAGCAGGCGCTGCACGGCGGCCAGCGCGATGGATTCAGCGCGGGCCGCGTCGTCGTCGAGGGCGGTCAGCGCCGCCTCATTGTTTGCGTCGTCCAGCGCCTCGCGCCATTCCATCTGCTGCATCAGGAAGGCAGGCGGCATGGCCGTGTTGTTCTCGGCCTGAACCGGTGCGCCACGCAGTTCGCACAGGTAGGCCGCGCGCTTGAGCGGATCCCTCAGGCGCTGATAGCCCTCGTTCACGCGCATGGCCCACTGCATGGCCACCCGCTGCGCGGCAGCACCTTCCGCGGCAAAGCGGTCGGGATGAACTTCAGCCTGCAGCGCCTTCCAGCGCGCGTCAATGTCGGCGCGCGCCTGGGCTTGCGTCTCGGGCAGGCCAAAGAGCCGGAAGTCGTTGTCGGTCAGGCGCATGGCGGGTGCAAAAGCAAAAGGCGCGGTTCACACCGCGCCTGTCATCGGGTCAGCGAATCTCAGACACGGAAGGACTCGCCGCAGCCGCACTTATCCTTCTCGCGCGGGTTGCGGAACTTGAAGCCTTCGTTCAGGCCTTCGCGCACGAAATCCAGCTCGGTGCCGTCGAGGTAGGGCAGGCTCTTGGGGTCGATGAGTATCTTGACCTCATGCCCCTCGAAGACCACGTCCTCCGGTGCCACGTCGTCGGCGTACTCCAGCTTGTAAGCCAGGCCCGAGCAGCCTGTCGTCTTCACACCCAGGCGCACGCCCACGCCCTTGCCGCGCTTGGCGATGTAGCGCTTGACGTGGCGGGCGGCGGCTTCGGTGAGCGTGACAGACATGGCTTCAGGCAGTCTGTGCGTGCTTGGCGCGGTAGTCGTCCACCGCAGCCTTGATGGCGTCTTCGGCCAGGATGGAGCAGTGGATCTTGACCGGCGGCAGTGCCAGCTCTTCGGCGATCTGCGTGTTCTTGATCGTCAGCGCTTCGTCCAGGCTCTTGCCCTTGACCCATTCGGTCACGAGCGAACTGGAGGCGATGGCCGAGCCGCAGCCATAGGTCTTGAACTTGGCGTCCTCGATGAGACCGGTCGCCGGGTTGACCTTGATCTGCAGCTTCATCACGTCGCCGCAGGCCGGAGCGCCGACCATGCCGGTACCGACGTCTTCATCACCGTTGTCGAACTTGCCGACGTTGCGGGGGTTTTCGTAGTGGTCGACGACCTTCTCGCTGTATGCCATGAAAGTTCTCCTTGCTCGGGCGCTCAGTGAGCCGCCCACTTGATCGTGCTGAGGTCGATGCCGTCTTTGTACATATCCCACAGCGGAGACAGCTCGCGCAGCTTGGCGACGCGGTCAGTCAGCACGCTGACGGCGTAGGCTATCTCTTCCTCGGTCGTGAAGCGGCCGATGGTCATGCGCAGCGAGCTGTGCGCCAGCTCGTCACTGCGGCCCAGCGCGCGCAGCACGTAGCTGGGCTCCAGGCTGGCCGACGTGCAGGCCGAGCCCGACGACACCGCCAGACCCTTGACGCCCATGATCAGCGACTCGCCCTCGACGTAGTTGAACGAGATGTTCAGGTTGTGCGGGACGCGGCGCTCCAGGTCGCCGTTGATGAAGGTCTGCTCGATGCCCGAGAGGCCCTTGATGAGCCGGTTGTGCAGCGCGCGGATGCGTTCGTTCTCGGCGCCCATTTCTTCGCGGGCGATGCGGAAGGCCTCGCCCATGCCGACGATCTGGTGCACCGGCAGCGTGCCGGAGCGCACGCCGCGCTCGTGGCCACCTCCGTGCATCTGTGCTTCCAGGCGCACGCGCGGCTTGCGGCGCACGTACAGCGCGCCGATGCCCTTGGGGCCATAGCTCTTGTGCGAGGCCAGGCTCATCAGGTCGATGGGCAGCTTGGCAAGGTCGATCTCGACCTTGCCGGTGGCCTGGGCCGCGTCGACGTGGAAGATGATGCCGCGCTCGCGGCAGATGGTGCCCAGCGCGACGACGTCCTGGATGACGCCGATCTCGTTGTTCACGTACATGACCGAGGCCAGGATGGTGTCCGGGCGCAGCGCGGCCTTGAAGGCTTCGAGGTCGACGAGGCCGTTTTCCAGCACGTCGAGATAGGTCACGTCGAAGCCCTGGCGCTCCAGCTCGCGCATGGTGTCGAGCACGGCCTTGTGCTCGGTCTTCACGGTGATCAGGTGCTTGCCGCGGGTCTTGTAGAACTGCGCGGCGCCCTTCAGGGCCAGGTTGTTGGACTCGGTGGCGCCCGAGGTCCAGACGATCTCGCGCGGGTCGGCGCCGATCAGCTCGGCGACCTGCACGCGCGCCTTCTCGACGGCCTCCTCCGCTTCCCAGCCCCAGGCGTGGCTGCGCGATGCCGGGTTGCCGAAGTGCTCGCGCAACCAGGGAATCATCGCGTCCACCACGCGGGGATCGCACGGCGTCGTCGCGCCGTAGTCGAGGTAGATCGGGAAGTGCGGGGTCATGTCCATGGAACGACTTCTTTTGAGTTCTTCTGACTGATTGACTTACTTGCTGAACGCGCCACCCAGCGCGAACACCGAGTTCGGCGCCGTCACGCGGATGGGCTTGAGCACCGGCTGGCTGGAGATGGCGCGCTTGATGGGCGCCGCCTCGACCTCGAAGCCCTTGGCGAGTTGCTCATCGGCGAGCTTGCGCAGCGAGACGGAGTCGAGGTACTCGATCATCTTGGCGTTCAGGTTGGTCCAGAGTTCGTGGGTGATGCAGCGCCCCGTGTCCTCACCCATGCAGTTTTCCTTGCCGCCGCAGCCGGTGGCGTCCAGCGCCTCGTCCACAGCAACAATGATGTCGGCAACAGTGATGTCCTCGGCCTTGCGGCCCAGCGAGTAGCCGCCGCCCGGGCCGCGGGTGGACTCCACCAGTTCATGGCGGCGTAGCTTGCCGAACAGCTGCTCCAGGTATGACAGCGAAATCTGCTGGCGTTGGCTGATCGCCGCCAGGGCCACCGGGCCCGTATTCTCGCGCAGCGCCAAATCCAACATCGCGGTGACTGCAAACCGGCCTTTGGTGGTGAGACGCATACGAAACTCCTTTGCGAGATGCCTGAACCGGATTTGTCCAGGTCGATTGATTCGGGGTTAACCCGGGATGGCCGGGACAATAGCCGAGCGAATCATTTCCGATGATTTTACTCGACTAATCGGACGCATCCCAGGGTTACTGCCTAGCCCCTAGCTTTAAGCAGGTTTTTTGCTGCGACGCAGCAGCGTCAGCGCGGTGAACCCGCCTTGCGAGCGCTGTCCAGCGGCACGATGTTGTCGTGCACGCAGGCGCCGAAGGCTTGCTCACGCAATTGGGCCAGTTGGTCGCGCAGCCGCGCCGCCTTCTCGAACTCGAGGTTGCGGGCGTGCTCCAGCATCTGCTTTTCCAGCTGGGCGATACGTTTGGCCAGATCCTTCTCAGACAAGTCCTCGACCCTGGCCGCCGCCAGCAGCTTGGCCTCGTCGCGGCCGGCCTCTTCGGAGTAGACGCCGTCGATCAGGTCCTTAATGCGCTTTTGCACGCTGCGCGGCGTGATGCCGTTGGCCCCGTTGAACGCGATCTGCTTGGCGCGGCGCCGCTCCGTCTCGCCGATGGCCTTGCGCATGGACTCGGTGATCTTGTCTGCATACAGGATGGCCTTGCCGTTCAGGTTGCGAGCGGCGCGGCCGATGGTCTGGATCAGGCTGCGCTCGGCGCGCAGGAAGCCCTCCTTGTCGGCGTCCAGGATGGCCACCAGCGACACCTCGGGGATGTCCAAGCCCTCGCGCAGCAGGTTGATGCCCACCAGCACGTCGAACGCACCCAGCCGCAGGTCGCGCAGGATCTCGACACGCTCCACGGTGTCGACGTCCGAGTGCAGGTAGCGCACCTTGACGCCGTTGTCGCTGAGGTAG
Organism: uncultured Roseateles sp.; assembly: GCA_946480605.1. The sequence continues at coordinate 8,664 of CAMLKW010000171.1, forward strand.
TCCGTCAGCTGCTCGGCCATGCGCTTGGTCAGCGTGGTGATCAACACGCGCTCGCCGACCTCCACGCGCAGGCGGATTTCCTGCAGCACGTCATCCACCTGATGCGTCGCCGGCCGCACTTCGACGATGGGGTCAACCAGTCCCGTCGGCCGCACGACCTGCTCAACCACCTGGCCCGCGTTGTCCTGCTCGTACTGGCCCGGCGTCGCCGACACGAACACGGCCTGACGCATCTTGCGTTCGAACTCGGCGAACTTCAGCGGCCGGTTGTCCAGCGCGGACGGCAGGCGGAAGCCGTACTCCACCAGCGTCGTCTTGCGCGCCCGGTCGCCGTTGTACATGCCGCCGAACTGGCCGATCAGCACGTGGCTTTCGTCCAGGAACATCAGCGCATCCTTGGGCAGGTAGTCCACCAGCGTCGGCGGCGGATCGCCCGGCTCGGCACCCGACAGATGGCGCGTGTAGTTCTCGATGCCCTTGCAGTGCCCCACCTCCTGCAGCATCTCCAGGTCGAAGCGCGTGCGCTGCTCGACGCGCTGCGCCTCGACCAGCTTGCCTTCCTTGACGAAGAAATCGACACGCTCGCGCAGCTCCTGCTTGATGGCCTCGGCCGCGGCCAGCACGCGCTCGCGCGGCGTCACGTAGTGGCTGCTGGGATAGACGGTGAAGCGCGGGATCTTCTGCCGCACCTGGCCGGTCAGCGGGTCGAACAGCGACAGCGCCTCGATCTCGTCGTCGAACAGCTCGATGCGGATGGCCAGTTCCGAGTGCTCGGCCGGGAACACGTCGATGGTGTCGCCGCGCACGCGGAAGTGGCCGCGGCTGAACTCCATCTCGTTGCGCGTGTACTGCATGCGGATCAGGTGGGCGATGACGTCCCGCTGGCCCAGCTTGTCGCCCACGCGCAGCGTCATGACCATCTGGTGATAGTCCGCCGGCGAGCCGATGCCGTAGATGGCCGACACCGACGCGACGATGACCACGTCGCGCCGCTCCAGCAGGCTCTTGGTGCAGCTCAGGCGCATCTGCTCGATGTGCTCGTTGATGGCGCTGTCCTTCTCGATGAACAGG
>CAMLKW010000172.1 GCA_946480605.1 uncultured Roseateles sp.
GGCCATCACGGGCCAGGACTTCGCCATCGTGCGGACCATGGTCTTCCTCGGCGCGCTGCTCTACATCGCAAGCAACGCGCTGATCGACATCGCCTACACGTGGGTGGATCCCCGCGTGCGACTCTCATGAAGTTCGTCCTCCTTTGGACCGACATTGCTCTGTGGCTGATGGCCGCCGCGGTGCTGGCCTACGCCTGGCGCGTGGCCTCGCAGGCGCATCTGCGCGCGACCTGGGAGCGCGTGCTGCGTGACCCGGTGGCGGCGAGTGCCGGCGTCGTCATGGCGCTGTTCCTGCTCGTCACGCTGGTGGACAGCCTGCACCTGCGCCGCGCGCTGCCGACGACCGATGGCAGCACGGTGTACGACACGCGCACCTTGTCCGCGCTGGACCTGCTGCTGGAGCGGCAGATCGCGATGCGCGAGGTCAGCTACTCGGTGCCGCTGGGCACGCATGGGTTCAACAAGGAGAGCCTGACGGACGCTCAAGGCCAGGTCGTGCGCGAGTACCCGCGGCTGAAGTTCGGCGGCGCGCATCTGAACGATCCAGCGACGCAATGGGCCGGTGATGTGGCCGGCCGCGTGGCCGCGGGCGTCGCGGGGGCCGCCGTCGTCATCGCGCTGCTGTTCGCGCTGACCGCCGCCGCACTGGCCCGCCACCACGGCGGCTGGCGGCAGGCGCAGCGCGACCTGCTGGCCGACCGCACGCACTATCCGTGGCGAGCGATGCTGCTGACCTTGGCGGTCGTCGCGCTGCTGGTCGGCCCGGCGCTCGCGCTGATGGGCCACTACCACGTGCTGGGCACCGACCGCACCGGCAACGACGTGCTGGTGCAGGCGCTCAAGAGCGTGCGCACGGCCTTCGTCATCGGCGCGCTGTCCACGCTGGCCACGCTGCCGCTGGCGCTGCTGCTGGGCGTGCTGGCCGGCTACTACAAGGGCTGGGTGGACGAGGTCATCCAGTACGTCTACACGACGCTCAGCTCCGTGCCCAACGTGCTGCTGATCGCCGCCTGCGTGCTGATGGTGCAGGTGTTCCTGGACAAGAACCCGGACCTGTTCGAGACCGCCGTGGAGCGCTCCGACCTGAAGATGCTGATGCTGTGCCTGATCCTGGGCCTGACAGGCTGGGCCGGCCTGTGCCGGCTGGTGCGCGCCGAGACGCTCAAATTGAGAGAGCTGGACTACGTGCAGGCCGCGACGGCCTTCGGCGTGGGCGACCTGACCATCATGGCGCGCCACATCCTGCCCAACGTGATGCACCTGGTGCTGATCACCGTCGTGCTGAGCTTCTCCGAGCTGATCCTGTACGAGGCCGTGCTGACCTATGTGGGCGTGGGCATGGACCCGACCACCAGCAGCTTCGGCGGCATGATCAACCTGGCCCGCGCCGAGATGTCGCGCGACCCGGTCGTGTGGTGGAGCTTCGCGGCGGCCTTCGGCTTCATGGTGAGCCTGGTGCTGGCCGCCAACCTGTTCGCCGACGGCGTGCGCGATGCGTTCGACCCCAAGGCGCGTTCGACCCGGCCGCGCGTGTTCAGCCGCAAGAAGGCGGTGGACCATGCTTGAGATCGCCGACCTGCAGGTTGAACTGGACGCCGACGCCGGCCTGGTGCGTGCCATCGACCACATGCGTCTGACGCTCACACGCGGCGAGACCTTTGCGCTGGTGGGCGAGAGCGGCTGCGGCAAGAGCATGACGGCGCTGGCGCTGATGCGGCTTCTGCCCGAGAACGGCCGCGTGGCCGGCGGTGCGGTGAAACTGGACGGCCAGGACCTGCTGGCGCTGCCCGAAAGCCGCATGCGCGAGGTGCGCGGCGGGCGCGTGTCCATGATCTTCCAGGAGCCGTCCACCAGCCTGAACCCGGTCATGCGCGTGGGCGACCAGATCGTGGAAGCTATTCAAGCGCACACCGAGCTGCGCGGCGCCGCAGCCCGCGCCAAGGCCGTCGACTGGCTGCGTCGCGTGGGCATTCCCGAGCCCGAGCGGCGCATTGACGACTATCCGTTCCGGCTGTCCGGCGGCCAGAAGCAGCGCGTGATGATCGCCATCGCGCTGGCTGCCGAGCCCGACTTCCTCGTCGCCGACGAGCCGACCACGGCGCTGGACGTGACCATCCAGGCGCAGATCCTGGACCTGATCCGCGACCTGCAGCGCGAGCGCCAGCTGGGTGTGCTGCTGATCACGCATGACCTGGCCGTTGTCAGCGGCATGGCGCACCGCGTGGCGCTGATGTACGCGGGCCAGATCATCGAGGTCGCGCCGGCGGCCGAGTTCTTCGCGCACCCGAAACACCCCTACGCCCGCCTGCTGCTGCAGGCGCTGCCCGACGCGGCCCGCCGCGGCGAGCCTCTGGCAGCCATCGCCGGCACCGTGCCGCCGCTGTGGCTGGACTTTGCCGGCTGCCGCTTCGCGCCGCGCTGCGACAAGGCCATGGTGCATTGCGCCGGCACGCCGCCCGCGTTGACCGGCGAAGGCCCGCAGCACCAGGTGCGCTGCCTGCTGTACAGCCAGCCCGGCGAGGCGCTGGCGCGCACCCCTGCACAACCCAAGGCTGCGCCTTCGCAGGCGTCAGGGCAGGGCGCGCCGCTGCTGGACGTGCGCGACCTGCGCGTGCGCTTCGCGCTGAAGGCGCCGCTGTTCTCGCGCGGCCCACGCCACTTCGACGCGGTCGACGGCGTCAGCTACCAGCTGCAGGCCGGGCGCACGCTGGCGCTGGTGGGCGAGTCCGGCTGCGGCAAGACCACGTCCGGCAAGGCCATCGTCCAGCTGCTGCGCCGCCAGGCGCAGATCAGCGGACAGGCCTTGTTCGACGGCCAGGATCTGTTCCAGCTGAACGGCCCCGCGCTGGTGCAGGCGCGCCGCAGCGTGCAGATCATCTTCCAGGACCCGTTCGCTTCGCTGAACCCGCGCATGCGGGTGGCGGAGGTGCTCGAAGAAGGCCTGATCGCGCTGCGCCCCGAGCTGGATGCCGGCCAGCGCCGTGAGCGGCTGCTGAACCTCGTCGACCAGGTCGGCCTGCGCCGCGACGCGCTGCAGCGTTGGCCACACGAGTTCTCCGGCGGCCAGCGCCAGCGCATCGCGATCGCGCGCGCGCTGGCCGTGCAACCCAGGCTCATCGTCTGCGACGAGCCGACCTCGGCGCTGGACGTGTCGGTGCAGGCGCAGATCCTGAACCTGCTGCGCGAGCTGCAGCGCGAGCAGGGGCTGGCCTACCTCTTCATCACGCACAACATCGGCGTCGTGGAGTACATCGCCGACGACATCGCGGTGATGCAGCGAGGGCGCATCGTGGAGCAGGGCGCCTGTGCCGACGTGCTCGGCCACCCGCGCCAGGCCTATACGCGAACGCTGCTGGCAGCCGTGCCGCGCCTGAACCCTTCAGCAAGCTGAATCCGTCGCAAAGCGGCAACGTCTAGAGACTTCAGCCTAGGGGTTGGTGTGCGGGAAATGTCAGGCAAATCAAGGGCTTGCGTCTCCTGTCTAGACCTGTAGGGGCATCTACGGGGCGGTCCGTCATGCTGCACCCGCACAAACTCCGCCACCCCAATCTGAGCCGACCGCTCAGCGCAGGGCGCTAGATCCGCACCCCCGGATCGCAAACACGGTGTTCCGGGCGGGCCTACAAGCCTCTACAGGAGTGTTCATGTTCAAAACCACCACCATCAGCAGCGCCATCCTGCTGCTCGCCGCCAGCTCGGCTCTCGCCCAGGAGGCGCAGAAGCTGGAGCGCATCCAGATCACTGGCTCCAGCATCAAGCGGGTCGAATCCGAAACCGCTCTGCCGGTCACCGTCATCTCGCGCGACGCCATCGAGAAGTCGGGCGCCGTCAACGTCGAGGACATCTTGCGCCGCCTGTCGGTGAACTCTGCGCAGCTGTCCGACTCCACGCAGGGCGCCGGCTACGCGACCAGCAACGCCAACCTGCGCGGCCTGGGCGCCAACTCCACGCTGGTGCTGCTGAACGGCCGCCGCCTGGCCGGCCATCCCTTCGGCTCCATCGGCGGCTCGGTGGCGGTGGACCTGAACAGCATCCCCTTCGCCGCCATCGAGCGCATCGAGGTGCTGCGTGACGGTGCGTCCGCCATCTACGGCACGGATGCCGTGGCCGGTGTCATCAACTTCATCACGCGCAAGGACTATGACAAGGGCGAGCTGACGCTGCGCTATGGCGCTCCCGAGAAGAACGTCGGCGGCAAGGAGCATGGCGGCTCGCTGGCCTTCGGCATGGGCAATCTGGACAAGGACGGCTACAACCTGCTGGTCACCGCCAACATCAAGGAACAGACGCGCCTGGAGGCTGCCAAGCAGGGCTGGTACTGGCGCCATGAAACCGAGGTGCCCGGCTCCATCCCGCCGACCTCGTTCCGTGCCTATCCCGGCCGCTTGATGGAGATCGGCATCACGCCGGGGGCATACAGCAATCCGGGCGCGAGCATGGCCGCCTGCGACCCGGCGAATTCGGTCGTGCAGGTCGCCGGCAAGACGCCCAATGGCACGGACGACGTCAAGCGCTGCCGCGCCGTCTACGCAGCCATGCTGGACAACCTGCCCGACAGCACCAAGACCGACCTGTTCGCGCGCGGCACGTTCAAGATCGACGCCGATACCCAGTGGTTCATCGAGGCCTCGGCGGCGCGCAACCACACGACCGGCCGCGCGGCGCCCACGCCCGTGGACGGCACGGCCATGAAGGTGCGCGCGGACGGCAGCTATCCGCTGGTGCTGATGCCCATCACCAGCAAGTACTTCCCGACGGCGCTGCTGACCCGCCTGGGCTACACGCCGGCGGACTACACCTCCTACACCGACCCGGTGACGGGTGTTGCCTACACGGACATCGCCTACCGCTCGCTGGACCGCGGCAACCGCGTCAGCGACAACACCAACGAGCAGTACCGTGTCGTCGTCGGCGTCAATGGACTTTTCTCCGGCTGGGACTACGACATCGGCCTCAACCTTGCCCAGGCGCGCGGCACGCTGAACTACAGCGGCTACCTGCTGGAAGAGCCCTTCCTGGCCGCCATCAAGACCGGCAACGTGAACCCCTTCGGCCCCAACGATGCGGCCGGCGTGGCACTGCTGGACGGCGCAGCGCTGGAAGGCAAGGTGCGCCAGTCCAAGGGCACCACCATGGTGCTGGATGCCAAGGCCAGCCGCGAGCTGATGCCTATGGCCGGCGGCATGATGGCCGTGGCCGTCGGCATTGACCTGCGCCGCGAGAAGGCGGACGACAAGCCCACCAACATCGAGTACTCCAAGGGCTCGCACATCGGTGGTGAAGGCTCGGTGCCGGCCACGTCGGCCAGCCGCAGCATCTCGGCCATCTACAGCGAACTGTCCATGCCCTTCGCCAAGGGCTGGGAAGCCGCCGTGGCGGCCCGCTACGACAAGTACAGCGACTTCGGCGGCAGCTTCAACCCGCGCGTCGCGCTGCGCTTCCAGCCCAGCAAGGAACTGCTGCTGCGCGCCAGCGCCGGCACCGGCTTCCGCGCGCCCACGCTGTGGGACGTCAACAGCCCGGTGTCCAACACCAACACGGCGGACCCCCAGGTCGACCCGGATTGCCCGGCCGGCCAGGCCGACGACCCGCGCTGCAACACGCAGTTCAACGTGCGCCTGTCCAGCGACAAGAACCTGAAGGCCGAGAAGAGCCGCCAGTTCGCGCTGGGTGTCGTGTTCGAGCCTGTGCGTGACCTGAGCGTCGCCATCGACTACTGGAACATCCAGAAGAAGAACCAGATCGGCGTGATCAGCGGCGACACGCTGATGGCCGAGCCGGGCCTGTACACCAAGTACAAGTCGCGCGTGAAGCGCTCGCCCACGGGCTTCATCGCCTACATCGAGACGCCGGTCGAGAACCTGGGCGAACTGAAGACCTCGGGCTTCGACATCGACATCCGTTCGGCCTTCGCGCTGGGTTCCATGGGCCGCCTGGGCGTCGGCTTCGCGGCCACCCGCACGATGAAGTACGAGCTGCAGAACGGCAAGGACCTGCCATTCACCGACTATGTCGGCAAGTCCCTGGGCGGCAACCCGCCGGTGCCCGAGTGGCAGCACACGCTGTCCTTCGACTGGACGCTGGGTTCCTGGAACGTGGCGCTGGAGAACGTGTTCACCAAGGGCTGGCAGGAATCGGCAGCCGTGGTCAACACCAACCTGGGCGTCGACGCACCGTACAACGTCAAGGACACCAGCCGCTGGAACCTCGCGGTCAGCTACCGAGGCTTCAAGAATCTGCGCATGACGCTGGGCGCCCGTAACGCCTTTGATCAGGATCCGCCGTTCGTTGCCTCGTCCAGCTACGGTTCTCACGCCGCCGGCTTTGCCGGCTCGTTCGCCGATCCGCGTGGCCGTTTCATCTACGGCTCGGTGACCTATCAGTTCAAGTGACCTGAAACCGAAAGCGCAAGGCCCGCCTGGTGCGGGCCTTTTTTGTGACTTAGTTGTCGGATCGGCGAAGAAACGCGATGTAATCGCGGATAAAAACGCTTTCATCAGGCCCGGGTTACCACCAGGGAGGGGGGTGAAACCACGGGGCTAAGATGGCGTTCGTGGCCAAGGTTTGGCCGGAGGTGTGGTTCATCCGCATCTGGTTCGTGGCGAAGAAACGCGTGCCCGACGGCGACTGCCACCGGGCAATTTTTTTGGCCGCGCCGGCTGTAAAGCTTGCTTTACATGCCCCGGCCGCCTGCGTGTTTTCGACGACTCTGGAACGCGGTTCCGCGATCTAGAATCCACGCCCTTCGGGAGTAGTCGATGGCAGGAACGCAACTTCCGCCGTCCAAATGGCCGACTTCCTGAGAGTCATTGACTGTGATTTGTAGTTGCAAGAAGGAGCGCGCATGAATTTTGCGCAGGAGAAGCAGGGCGCATCCCGGTTTACGGGCTTCGGTGTCGTGGTCCTGATTCACGTGGTGGCCATTTGGGCGCTGGCCAGCGGCCTCGCCAAGGACATCGTGAAGAAGGTGACCGGACCGATCGAGACCAAGGTCATCGAAGAGCAGGTCAAGCCGCCGCCGCCGCCCGAGAAGGTCGTGCCGCCCCCGCCGGACATCAAGGCGCCTCCGCCGCCGTTCGTGCCGCCGCCCGAGTTCCAGGTGACCGCGCCCGCGCCGCCGGCCCCCGCGATTCAGTCCACCCAGGTGGCACCGCCCGCGACGGACAACATCCGTCCCCAGCCGGCGCCGGTCCCGGCTGCACCTCCGGCACCCGTCAAGGCTGCAGGTCCCAAGACCGCGGCGATGGTCTGCACCAAGATGGGCAAGCCCGAGATGCCGTCCGTCAATTGGAGTGGTGAAGCGCTGTACAAGGCCGTCGCCACCGTGAAGGCTGGTCGAGTCGTTGATGTGCAGTTCACGTCGCTGCGCGGCGGCGTTGATCGCAAGGCGCAACGCGCCTTGACGCAGGCCATCCAGGCGACGCTGTTCGAGACCTATGAATGCCCCGGCGACCACATCTTCGAGCAGGAGTTCCAGTTCAAGATCGAATAAGTCGTCGTTCCGAATTCGGCGCCACGCAAGCGGCGCGTTCAGACCTAACACCAAACCAGAATTTTTCCGTAGGAGTTGACTCCATGATCTCTCGCATCACCGGCTTCCTTGCCGCCATCGCCATGGTTGCGACCCTGGCCGTTTCTCCCGCCCAGGCGCAAGACCAGCAGCCGGCTGCTTCGGCTCCCGCCGCCGTTGAGGCTCCCGCTGCTGCCGCTCCGGCCGCCGCAGCCAGCGCCACCGACAACCCCTACAGCCTGGCCAACATCATTGCCCACGGCAACGTGGTCGACCAGGTCGTCCTGGCCATCCTGGGCATCATGTCCATGGGCTCCTGGTACATCCTGGTCGTCCGCCTGTGGGACACCAGCAAGCTGTCTTCGGAGGCCAAGGAAGTCCGCGCCTCCTTCTTCAAGAAGGCCAGTCTGGCTGATGGCCTGAAGGGCCTGAAGGAAGAGAGCGCCTTCCGCTACATCGCCACCACCGCCATCGAGGCTTCGGAGCACCATGAAGGCGCCCTGACCGAGAACATCGATCACAGCACCTGGGTCACGATGAACGTCGACCGTGCCGTGAACGACGTCAACTCCAAGATCTCCGCCGGCCTGGGCTTCCTGGCGACCGTCGGTTCGACCTCCCCCTTCATTGGCCTGTTCGGTACCGTGTGGGGCATTCTGAACGCGCTGACCGCGATCGGTGTTGCCGGCCAGGCTTCCATCGACAAGGTTGCCGGCCCCGTGGGCGCCGCGCTGATCATGACCGCCATCGGTCTGGTCGTCGCCGTTCCGGCTGTGCTGGGTTACAACTGGCTGGTCAACCGCAACAAGACCGTCATGGGCCAAGTTCGCGCCTTCGCCGGCGACCTGCACGGCGTGCTGATGGGCAACCGTGCTGTTGCCAAGCGCTAATCCCTGAGCTGACGCTCGTCAAGGAGCCAATGCCATGGGCATGAACGTCGGATCCTCTTCCGGCGAGGACGAAGTCAACGCAACCATCAACACCACGCCCCTCGTGGACGTGATGTTGGTGATGCTGATCATCTTCCTCATCACCGTGCCGGTGGTGACGCAGACGATTGCGGTCAACCTGCCCAAGGAGACCAATATCATCCGTGTCACCAAGCCGGAGAACATCGAAATCTCGGTCAGCAAGGACGGCGACGTCTACTGGAACACCAAGCTGATTCCCGACATGGAGGAGCTGGTGCAGCGCCTCGGCAAGGAATCGGTGAAGAATCCGCAGCCCGAGGTGCACATCCGCGGTGACGACAAGTCCCGCTACGAGTCGGTCGGTCGCGTGATCTATGCCTGCCAGCGTGCCGGCATCATGAAGATCAACTTCGTCACCGAACCGCCGTCGCGCGGCGGCTGATCCCAGGAGTCAAACATGGGAATGAATGTTGGAAGTTCGTCGGGCAGCGGTGAACCCGAAGTCATGATGGACGTCAATACGACGCCGCTGATCGATGTGATGCTGGTGCTGCTGGTGATGCTCATCATCACCATCCCCATCCAGCTGCACACCATCAACCTCGACATGCCGCCGCCGAGCACGAATACGCCTCCCCAGGAGCCGGTCGTGCATACCGTGATGATCGACTTCGACGGCACGATCTACTGGGACGAGAACGCGCTGGCCAATCTGGACGCCGTGAACGCCAAGATGCAGGAAATCGGCATCATGAATCTCAGTGAACAGCCCGAAGTCCACATCAAGCCGAACAAGCTGGTGGATTACGGCGTCGTTGCTGCGGTGATGGCTTCGGCCCAGCGCCACAACGTCAAGAAGATGGGCATGGTTGGTAACGAGCAATACGTCAAGTGACGTGGGCTCGGGCCAGCTGACGCCGATACTTTGAGCGCGCTGCCCGAAAGGGTGGCGCGTTTTTGCTTTGCAGGAGAGCAAGTTGAAGACTTTGAAAACCGTGGTGGCCGTTGCCGTTGGCGCCCTGGCCCTGACCTTGAATGGCGCGCCGGGTGCCGAGTTCGGCGTCAGCCGGGCGAGCGCGCAGGAAACCGTTCGCAAGGAAGTCGGCACGCCGCTGACCGAGGCGAGCAAGCTCTACAAGGCTGGCAAGTTCAAGGATGCGCTGGCCAAGCTGCGCGATGCCGAGGCTGTCGGTGGCCGCACCGCCGTCGAGAACAACGCCATCGAGGGCCTGCGTTTCTCCGCCG
>CAMLKW010000173.1 GCA_946480605.1 uncultured Roseateles sp.
GAAAACCACCCTGTTCGCGCTGGCACTGGCCGCCGCATCGCTGGCGCAGGCCCAAGCGCCCGAATGGAAGAAGCTGCGCATCGGCGTCGAAGGCGCCTACCCGCCCTTCTCCGAGATCGGCCCCGACGGCAAGCTCAAGGGCTTCGAGATCGAGCTGGTGCAGGCCTACTGTGCCGAGATGAAGGCGCAGTGCACGCTGGTGCAGCAGGAGTTCGACGGCCTGATCCCGGCGCTGCAGTCGCGCAAGGTGGACGCCATCTTCGCCAGCGTCTCCATCACCGACGAGCGCCAGAAGGTCATCGGCTTCTCCAAGCCCTACTACAACACCCCCGCCCGCCTGGTCGCCAAGGCCGGCGTGAAGCTGGAGGCCACCGCCGTCGGCCTGAAGGGCAAGAAGATCGGCGTGCAGCGCGGCACCACGCACGAGGCCTACGCGGCCGCCACGTTCAAGCAAAGCGAGATCGTCCGCTACGGCACGCAGGACCAGGTCTTCCTGGACCTGAAGAGCGGCCGCATCGACGCCACGCTGATGGACTCGCCCGCCGCCGACTTCGGCTTCCTGAAGAAGCCCGAGGGCAAGGGCTTCGCGTTCGCCAGCGCCCCCATCAACGATGACAAGATCTTCGGCGTCGGCACGGGAGTTGGCATGCGTCGCGCCGACGAGGCGACGCTGGGCAAGAAGTTCAACGCCGCCATCGACGCACTGCAGGCCAACGGCACGTTCAGGAAGCTGGCCGACAAGTATTTCGACTACGACATCGCGCCGCGCACCAAGTGATGCGACGCCGCACCGCCCTGGCCGCCGGCCTCGCGTGGACAAGCGCGGCTCGTGGGCAGACGCCGCAGCGCCTGCGCATCGGCTTTGCCGTCGGCTACGCGCCCTTCAGCGAGGTTGGCAGCGACGGTCAGTTGAAGGGCTTCGAGATCGACCTCGCGCAGGCGCTGTGCACGCGCATGGTCCAGCAGTGCGTACCGGTCATCCTGGATTTCGACGGCCTCGTGCCGGCGCTGCTGTCGCGCAAGATCGACGCCATCATGGCGTCCATGTCCATCACGCCGGAGCGCCAGCAGCTGCTGGCCTTCTCCGTGCCCTACTACTTCTCGCCGGCGCGCATGGTGGCGCGCAGCGGCGCGCGGCTGGACGTCAGCCCCGCGGGCCTGAAGGGCAAGCGCATCGGCGTGGAGCGCGGCACCGCCCATGAGCGCTTGCTGGCCGAGCAGTTCAAGGACAGCCAGGTACTGCGCTACCCCACGCAGGACCAGGCCTTCCTGGACCTGAAGGCCGGACGGCTGGACGCGACGCTGGTGGATGCCGTCATCGCGCAGTTCGGCTTCCTCAACCGCGCCGAGGGCCGCGGCTTTGCCTTCGTCGGTCCCGACTTCGGCCGCCAGCAGCAGTACTACGGCCGGGGCATCGGCGTGGGCCTGCGCAAGGGCGACGCCGCCATGCTGGGCCGCGTCGACGAGGCGCTGGCCACGCTGCGCAGCAACGGAACGCTGAAGGCCCTGAACGACCGCTATTTCAGCTTCGACCTCGTCACCCCACCGCGCTAGCCATGTCGTTGCACGGATTCCTTCCCAGCCTGCTCGAAGGCGCCAGCGTCACGCTGGCCGTGGCCTTGTCGTCGCTGGCCGTGGCCGTCGTGCTGGGCCTCATCGGCGCACTGGCCAAGCTGTCTCGTTCCCGCATCGCCCAGGTGCTGGCCGCAACCTACACCACGCTGATCCGCGGCGTGCCCGACCTGCTGCTGATGCTGCTGATCTTCTACGGCGGCCAGCTGGCGGTGAACTCCATCGCACCGATGCTGGGCCATGAGGACTACATCGACATCGACCCCTTCATCGCCGGCGTGCTGACCATCGGCTTCATCTTCGGCGCCTACCTCACCGAAGCCTTCCGCGGCGCCTTCCTGGCCGTGCCGCCGGGCCAGCGCGAGGCCGGGCTGGCCTACGGCATGAGCCCGCGCCAGGTGCTGTGGCGCATCACGCTGCCGCAGATGTTGCGCCATGCGCTGCCCGGCGTGTCCAACAACTGGCTGGTGCTGATCAAGAGCACGGCCATCGTGTCGGTCATCGGCCTGTCGGACCTGATGACGCGCGGCCAGCAGGCCGCCGGCACGACGCGCGAGCCGTTCAGCTTCTACCTGGCGGTGGCGCTGATCTATCTGGTGTTCACCAGCGTGTCGGAGCTGGGCTTCGCCTGGGCGAACAAGAAGCTCGCGATCGGTGTGAGGGAGGGCCGGCTGTGAACTTCGACGCCATCGCCGAGAACCTGCCGATGTACCTGGAAGGCGCGCTGATCACGCTGAAGCTGCTGGTGCTGTCGCTGGCCTGCGGCCTCGCGCTGGCACTGCCGCTGGCGGTCGTGCGCACCGTGTCCACGGGTTTCGCGTCGCGCGCCGTCTGGGTCTACACCTATGTGTTCCGCGGCACCCCGATGCTGGTGCAGCTGTTCCTCATCTATTACGGCCTGGCGCAGTTCGACGCGGTGCGCGACAGCTGGGCCTGGCCCTGGCTGTCGTCGGCCACCTTCTGCGCCTGGCTGACCTTCACGCTGAACACGGCGGCCTACACGACCGAGATCATCGCCGGCAGCATCCGCGCGCTGCCGGCCGGCGAGATCGAGGCCGCCAAGGCGCTGGGCATGAGCCGCGGCCTGATGCTGCGCCGCATCGTGCTGCCCGCCGCGCTGCGCCGCGCGCTGCCGGCCTACGGCAACGAGGCCATCTTCATGCTGCATGGCACGTCGCTGGCCAGCATCGTCACGCTGCTGGACCTGACCGGCGCGGCCCGCGCGATCAACGCCAAGTACTACCTGCCCTTCGAGGCCTTCATCACGGCCGGCGTCTTCTACTTCGCGCTCACGCTCGGCCTGGTCGGGCTGTTCCGCTGGGCGGAGAACCGCTGGCTCAAGCCCATGATGTCTCGCTGACCATGCAACTCATTCGCCACCCCCTCCTCTCCCCCGCCCCGGGAACGCAGCGCGAACTGGTGTCGCTGCACTATGGCCGGCCCGGCAGCCAGAAGGCCTACATCCAGGCCTCGCTGCACGGCGACGAGCTGCCCGGCATGCTGGTGGCCCACCACCTGCGGCTGCAGCTGGACGCACTGGAAGCCGCCGGCCAGATCAGCGGCGAGATCGTGCTGGTGCCCATGGCCAACCCCATCGGCCTGAGCCAGTTCCTGCTGCATGCCCACATGGGCCGCTTCGAGCTGATGTCGGGCGAGAACTTCAACCGCCACTACCCTGACCAGATCGCCGCCGTGGCCGCCGCCGTCGAGCCGCAGCTGGGCGCCGACGCGGCCGCCAACGTGGCCGTGCTGCGCCGCGCGCTGAAGGCCGCCGTCGATGCCTCGCCGGTGGACACCGAGTTGCAGTCGCAGCGCCGCCAGCTGATGAGCCTGTCCTGCGACGCCGACATCGTGCTGGACCTGCACTGCGACGCGCAGGCCGTCATGCATCTCTACACCGATCCGCAGTGCTGGATCGAGTGCGAGCCGCTGGCGCGCTTCCTCCGCTCGCGGGTGACGCTGCTGGCCCAGGACTCGGGCGACAACCCCTTCGACGAGGCCTGCTCGCAGGTCTGGTGGAAGTGGAAGGCTCATTTCGGTGACCGTTTCCCGATCCCGCAGGCCTGTCTGTCCGTCACCGTGGAGCTGCGCGGCGCTTGCGACGTGACGCACGAGTTGGCGGCCGCAGATGCCAGGAACATCATCGACTTCCTGCGTTGGCGCGGCCTGGTTGCGGGCCCCAAGCCTGCGTTGCCCGACGCGGTGGGCGACGCCCGCCCGCTGGCCGGCAGCATGCCCATCAAGTCGCCCGTGGCCGGCGTGCTGACCTTCCTGAAGGAGGTGGGCGCCGAGGTGAAGACGGGCGATGTGCTGGCCCATGTCATCGACCCCATCACGGCCCGGGTCACCGAACTGAAGAGCCCGGTCGACGGCCTGTTCTTCGCACGCGACTTCCTGCGCTTCGCCAACGCCGGCATGCGCGTGGCCAAAGTGGCGGGCAAGGACGCCGTGCGCACCGGCAAGCTGCTGGGCGCCTGAACAAGACCATGAGCGACATCCAACTCCAAGCCACCAACATCCACAAGCGCTTCGGCGAGCGCGAGGTGCTGAAGGGCATCTCGCTGGCCGCGAAGCGCGGCGACGTCGTCACGCTGATTGGCTCGTCGGGCTCCGGCAAGAGCACCTTCCTGCGCTGCCTGAACCTGTTGGAGCAGCCGCACGAGGGCGAATTGAGCCTCGGTGGCGAGGCGCTGAAGCTGGTGCGCGATCGCGACGGCAGCCTGAAGGCGGCCGACGCCCCGCAACTGCAGCGCTGGCGCGCGCGGCTGGCCATGGTGTTCCAGAACTTCAACCTGTGGGCCCACATGACGGTGCTGGAGAACGTCATCGAGGCGCCCATCCATGTGCTGGGCAAGCCCAAGGCCGAGGCCGTCGAACGCGCACAGGCGCTGCTGGCGCGCGTGGGCGTGTCGCACCGCGCGAACGTCCATCCGGCGCAGCTGTCCGGCGGCGAGCAGCAGCGCGTGGCCATTGCGCGCGCGCTGGCGGTGGACCCGGAGGTCATGCTGTTCGACGAACCCACGTCGGCGCTGGACCCCGAGCTGGTGGGCGAGGTGCTGAAGGTGATGCGCGACCTGGCGGCCGAGGGCCGGACCATGGTGGTCGTCACGCACGAGATGGGCTTTGCGCGCGAGGTGTCCAACCACTGCCTGTTCCTGCACCAGGGCAAGGTCGAGGAAGAAGGCAACCCCAAGGAGATGCTGCTGCGCCCGCAATGCGAGCGGCTGCAGCAGTTCCTCAGCGGGGGGCTGAAGTAGATGCCTCAGGCGCTGGCGCGGCTGTTGTGGCGCACACTGGCGCTGCTGAGCATCGCGCTGGGCCTGGTCGGCGTCGTGCTGCCCGTGCTGCCCACGGTGCCCTTCCTGCTGCTGGCGGCCTGGGCCGCCAGCAAGGGCTGGCCCGAGCTGGAGACCTGGCTGCTGGACCACGCGCACTTCGGGCCGCACATCCGGCGCTGGCGTGAACGCGGCGCAGTGCCGCGACGCGCCAAGTGGCTGGCGACGGGCATGATGACGGCCAGCGGCATCATGCTGACGCTGTCATCCGCACCGCTGCCCGTGAAGATCGCCGTGCCGGTCGTGATGGCCGGCGTGGCGGTCTGGTTGTGGCGCCGGCCCGAGGGCTGAGTGCCTCCTTCGCAGTCCTGATGCCTGTCGTGGCACGTCACCATGCGGGCAGCAGGCCACGGTCCTTCAGCATGGGCTCGACGACCGGGTCGCGCCCACGGAAGGCGCGGAAGGCTTCGCCGGGCTCGCGGCTGTTGCCGGCCGACAGGATGCACTCGCGCAGCCGCGCCGCCACCGCACCATCGAACACGTCGCCGGCCTCCACGAAGGCGTCGAAGGCATCGCAGTCCAGCACCTCGGCCCACAGGTAGACGTAGTAGCCCGCCGCATAGCCGGCACTGCTGAACAGGTGCTGGAAGTGCGTGAGCCGGTGGTTCATGCCGACCTCGGCCGGCAACTGCCACTGCTGCATCGTCTCGCGCTCGAAGGCGACCACGTCGGCCGGAGCCTGCGGCAGCGCGTGCGCAGCCATGTCCACCAGCGCGCTGGCCGTGTAGCGCAGCGTCTCGTAGCCCTGGCCGAACTGGCGTGCGGCCTGCAGCTTGGTCAGCAGTGCGTCAGGCAGCGGCTCGTCGGTCTGCCAGTGGCGGGCGAATTGCTTCAGCACCTGGGGCTCGGCCATCCAGTGCTCGTAGAGCTGCGACGGCAGTTCGACGAAGTCGCGCAGCACCTGGGTGCCGGCCAGGCGTTCGTGCTCGACGTCGCTGAGCAGCCCGTGCAGGCCGTGGCCGAACTCGTGGAACAGCGTGCGCACGTCGTCGAAGCTCAGCAGCGTGGGTTCACCCGCCGCACCGCGAGCGAAGTTGTTGTTGTTCAGGATGATGGGCGTGGCGCCGAGCGCGCTGCTCTGGTTGCGCATGGCATTCATCCACGCACCGCTGCGTTTGGTGGGGCGTGCGAAGTTGTCCTGCAGGAACAGCCCGCGCAGCGAACCGTCGGCGTTGAAGACCTCGTAGGCGCGCACGTCGGCGTGATAGCCGGCGATGTCGGGCCGGGCCTTGAACTGCAGGCCGAACAGCCGGGTCGCGCAGTCGAACATGGCGGCCACCATGCGGTCCAGCGAGAAGTAGGGCTTGACCTCGGCCTCGTCCAGCTCGAAGCGGGCGCGCCTGGCCTGCTCGGCGTAGAAGCGCCAGTCCCAAGGCTCCAGTGCATGGGTGGCGCCGGCGGCGGCCATGGCGCCCCGCACGGCCTCGCGCTCGCGCGCCTGTGCGGCCATGGCCGGGTGCCAGACGCGCTCCAGCAACTGCATGACCGCGCCCTGCGAGCGCGCCATGGTGTCTTCCAGCGCGTAGTCGGCGTAGCAGGCGTGCCCATGCAACCGGGCCTGCTCGGCGCGCAGTTCCAGGATCTCGCGGCAGATGGCGCGGTTGTCGGTGTCACCTGTGTCGCCGTTGCCGTCCCCGCGCCCCACCCAGGCGCGCCAGGCCTGTTCGCGCAGGTCGCGCCGGGCGCTGAAGCTCAGGAAGGGCACGATCAGCGAGCGCGACAGCGTGATGACGTGGATGCCATCGCCAAGGCCACGATCGATGGCGGCCTGGCGTGCTGCGGCGCGCACGAAGCCGGGCAACCCGTCCAACTCGGCCTCGGTCGCGAGAAGCAGTTGATAGCCGTTCTCGGCAGCCAGCACGTTCTGCGCGAAGCGCGTGTTCAGCTCGGCAAGCCGGGCCATGATGGTGGCGTAGCGGGCCTGGGCCTCGGGTGCAAGGCGCGCGCCGGCACGCAGGAAGTCCAGGTGCACGCGCTCCAGCAGCCGGCGTTGCTCGGCCGTGAGGCCCAGTCGCTCGCGCTGTTCATGCAGCGCGGCAATGCGGGCGAACAGGCCGGCATGCATGTAGACGGCGCTGCCATGCGCCGCCAGCGGCGCGGCCAGCGCGCGCTGCGCGGCCTGCAGCTCCGGCGACGTCGCGGAGGCCGCCAGCGTGTAGAACAGGTGTTCCAGCCGGGTGATCAGACGGCCGCTGGCATCGAACGCCGCCACGGTGTTGGCAAAGGTCGGGGCTTCGGTCTGCGTCGCCATGGCGGCGATCTCGGCACGGTGACGGGCCAGCGCCTCGTCGAACGCGGGTTGGAAATGCGCCGGGGCGATGTCGGCGAAGGGCGGCAGGCCGTGTGGGCCGGCCCAGTCCTGCAGCAGCGGGTTGCTCATGCGAGGCTCCTGGAAAAGCGAAGGGCCGCGTCCTGTAGGAGGCGGCCCTTTGCGGGTTCAGCTCAGACGATCACTTGCCGGCGGCAGCGGCCTTCTCCTTGCGGATGGCCTTCTCGTCGTTCTCGTCGTAGGCCTTGTTGCTGCACTCGGCCTTCCACTTGTCGTTGGCGTCGAAGTACTTCTCCTGGCGCTCATCGATGGCCTTGAACTGCGCGTCCAGCGCATCGACCTTGTCGCTGAAGGCCTTGCGCTTGGCGCCCTGCTCGGCGTCGGCGGCCTTCACGGCCTCGAACATGGCATTGAAATCGGTGGTGCGCTTCAGATAGGCCTCGTTGCGGGCCTTCAGCTCTTCCTTCTTGAGCTTGGGCGCCTCGGCGGCGATGGCGGCGTGCTCGGCCAGGATGCCATCCTTTTCGGCCTTCACTGCCGCGATCTTCTTGCCCAGCTCGGTCTCGCCGGCCTCGACGGTCGCCTTCTCCGCCTTCAGCGCGTCGGCGTTGGCCTTGTAGGAGTTCTGCTCGGTCTTGATGGCCGCGGCTTCGGCGCTGTTGGCCTCCTGCTGGTCGATGCAGGCGCGCAGTTCCTCGCGCGACATCAGCTTGGGCTTGGGCTTCTCGACAACCGGGTTGCTGACCTTGTTGTTCTTCGGGTCGACCTTGGCCTTGGTGTTGGTGGTGATCTGTGCCTGGGCGGAAACGGCGAGGACCAGGGTCAGCGGAAGAAGAATGCGTTTCATGGCGAGGGCGCAACTCGGGTTGCGAAGGTTCGGAACTGAAGGGTGGAATCATGCCATGAGGCTTCGCCGCGATAATCACGGGCTGCCCTTTCGTTACCACCTTGTACATGGCGCTCAAAGCCACCATCTATAAAGCCCAGCTCCAGATCGCCGACATGGACCGCCATGTCTATGGCGACCATGCCCTCACGCTCGCCTGCCATCCCAGCGAGACCGAGGAGCGGCTGATGATCCGCGTACTGGCCTTCGCGCTGAACCTGCCGGCCGACGAGATGCGCGGCCGGCTGGAGTTCACCAAGGGCCTGTCGGACGTGGACGAGCCCGATCTGTGGCAGCTGGACCTGACCGGCGACATCGTGCACTGGATCGATCTGGGCCAGCCTGACGACCGCCGCCTGATGAAGGCCCATGGCCGCAGCGAGCGCGTCAGCGTCTACAGCTTTGCGTCGAGCACCGAGGTCTGGTGGCGCAACCTGGAGAACAAGCTGACGCGGACGCCCAAGCTGGCGGTCTGGCAGATCCCGGCCGAGCAGTCGCAGGCGCTCAGCCGCCTGGCCGCGCGCAGCATGCAGCTGCAGATCAGCATTCAGGACGGCAGCGTCTATGTGTCGACCACCGAGGCGTCGGTCGAGATCCATCCCGTCGCGCTGAAGTCGCCCGCCGAATGACGCCGCAACACGAGCCCGACCGCCAGCGCTTCACGCTGCCGACCACGCCGGTCAGCGTGCTGGACTACGAGCTGGTGCGCGGCGCACAGCCGAACCGCGTGGTGTTCACGCACACCGGCGTCCCCTCGGCGTATCGCGGGCAAGGCCTCGCGGCCCAGCTGGTTGAAGCGGGCCTCGGCTGGGCCCAGGAACAAGGGCTGAAGGTCGTTCCCGCATGCAGCTACGTCGCCGTCTACATCGAGCGCCATCCGAAGTGGCGCAATCTTTTGGTTTCTTTGTGAGCGTTCTATGAGCACCATCCTGCAATCCGTCCCCGTCGGCCAGAAGGTCGGCATCGCCTTCTCCGGCGGCCTCGACACCTCGGCCGCGCTGCACTGGATGAAAAAGAAGGGTGCCCTGCCCTACGCCTACACGGCCAACCTGGGCCAGCCCGACGAACCCGACTACGACGAGATCCCGCGCAAGGCCATGCTGTACGGCGCCGAGAAGGCCGTGCTGGTGGACTGCCGCGCGCAGCTGGTCGCCGAGGGCATCGCCGCGCTGCAGGCCGGCGCCTTCCACATCAGCACCGCCGGCGTCACCTACTTCAACACCACGCCCATCGGCCGCGCCGTCACCGGCACCATGCTGGTGGCCGCGATGAAGGAGGATGAGGTCAACATCTGGGGCGACGGCAGCACCTTCAAGGGCAACGACATCGAGCGCTTCTACCGCTACGGGCTGCTGGTGAACCCGTCGCTCAAGATCTACAAGCCCTGGCTGGACCAGACCTTCATCGACGAGCTGGGCGGGCGCGCCGAGATGTCGGCCTTCATGAACCAGGCCGGCCACGCCTACAAGATGTCGGCCGAGAAGGCCTACTCCACCGACTCCAACATGCTCGGCGCCACGCACGAGGCGAAAGACCTGGAGCACCTGAACAGCGGCATCACCATCGTCAACCCCATCATGGGCGTGGCGTT
>CAMLKW010000174.1 GCA_946480605.1 uncultured Roseateles sp.
CGGCGCGTGAGGACAGGAGCAGAGACAGGAGCAGGCTGAGCATTCATCGGGTCAGCCTACCGCATCCGTGCCGGCAGACCGACCTGCCTCAGCCCTCCAGCCGACTCAGATCCCGCACGGCGCCCTTGTCCGCCGACGTCGCCAGCAGCGCATAGGCTTTCAGCGCGGCGCTCACCTTGCGCGGGCGAGCTTCCACGGGCTTCCAGCCCCTCGCATCCTGCTCGACGCGGCGCTTGGCGAGTTCTTCATCGCTCAGCAGCACGTCGATCGTGCGGTTCGGGATGTCAATGCGGATGCGGTCGCCATTGCGCACCAGGCCGATGGCGCCGCCCGCTGCCGCTTCCGGCGAGCAGTGGCCGATGGACAGGCCCGAGGTGCCGCCGGAGAAGCGGCCGTCCGTCAGCAGCGCGCAGGCCTTGCCCAGGCCCTTGCTCTTGATGTAGCTGGTCGGGTAGAGCATTTCCTGCATGCCGGGGCCGCCCTTGGGGCCTTCGTAGCGCACCACCACCACGTCACCGGCCTTGACCTTGTCATCCAGGATGTTGGCGACCGCCTCGTCCTGGCTCTCGACCACGTGGGCCGGGCCCTCGAACACCAGCAGGCTGTCGTCCACGCCGGCCGTCTTCACGACGCAGCCGTCCAGCGCGATGTTGCCGCGCAGCACGGCCAGGCCGCCCTCCTTGCTGAAGGCGTGGTCGTAGGAGCGGATGCAGCCTTCGGCGCGGTCGGTGTCCAGGCTGGGCCAGCGGCTGTTCTGGCTGAAGGCCACCTGCGTCGGGATGCCGGCCGGGCCGGCCATGTAGAAGGTCTTGACGGCGTCGCTGGGCGAGCGGGCGATGTCCCACTGGTCCAGCGCGTCCTTCATCGTCTTGGCGTGCACGGTGGGCGCGTCGGTGTGCAGCTTGCCGGCACGGTCCAGCTCGCCCAGGATGGCCATGATGCCGCCGGCGCGGTGCACGTCTTCGATGTGGTACTTGTTGGTGTTGGGCGCCACCTTGCACAGCTGCGGCACGTCGCGCGACAGGCGGTCGATGTCCGTCATGTCGAAGTCGATCTCGGCCTCCTGCGCCGCGGCCAGGATGTGCAGGATGGTGTTGGTGGAGCCGCCCATCGCGATGTCCAGCGTCATCGCGTTCTCGAACGCCTTCTTGCCGATGGCGCGCGGCAGCACCGTGGCGTCGTCCTGCTCGTAGAAGCGCTTGCACAGCTCGACGGCCGTGCGGCCGGCGCGCTTGAACAGCTGCTCGCGGTCGGCATGCGTGGCCACCACCGTGCCATTGCCCGGCAGCGAGAGGCCCAGCGCCTCGGTCAGGCAGTTCATGGAGTTGGCCGTGAACATGCCCGAGCAGCTGCCGCAGGTGGGGCAGGCCGAGCGCTCGACTTCGGCGAGGTCGGCGTCGCTGACCTTGGCGTCGGCGGCCATGACCATCGCGTCGATCAGGTCCAGCTTCTTGATCTCGATCTTGCTGGTGCCGGGCACCGCCAGGCGCACCTTGCCGGCTTCCATCGGGCCGCCGGAGACGAACACGACGGGGATGTTGAGCCGCATCGCGGCCATCAGCATGCCGGGGGTGATCTTGTCGCAGTTGGAGATGCACACCAGCGCGTCGGCGCAGTGGGCGTTGACCATGTACTCGACCGAGTCGGCAATGATGTCGCGGCTGGGCAGCGAATACAGCATGCCGTCATGGCCCATCGCGATGCCGTCGTCCACGGCGATGGTGTTGAACTCCTTGGCCACGCCGCCCACCGACTCGATCTCGCGGGCCACCAATTGGCCCAGGTCCTTCAGGTGCACGTGGCCGGGCACGAACTGCGTGAAGCTGTTGGCGATGGCGATGATGGGCTTGGAGAAGTCATCGTCCTTCATGCCGGTGGCGCGCCACAGCGAGCGGGCGCCGGCCATGTTGCGGCCGGCGGTGGAAGTCTTGGAGCGGTAGGGGGTGGGCATGGCGGAACCTGGCGGTAGCTCGCGAAAGCGGGAAAGACCGCGATTTTCCGGCACCGGCCGGCCAATGTCTCGCCCGGGTGCTATTCCGTGGCCGTGCCGAAAGCTCGGTTGCGGCTTGCCGAATGGTCGCGGCCCTGCGGCGAGGCTCTCATCTGCGGGCTACAGCCCCTGGAGCCCCCGTTGATCCGACGCCTGTTGACCGCCGCCTTGCTGCTCGCTCCGCTGCTGAGCCCCGCCGTGCAACCGCTGCCGCCCGAGTGCACGGTGCGGGAACAGGGTTTCGTCGAGATCAATGGCATCCCGCAGTGGCTGACCATCACCGGCCAGGACTGCCGCAACCCCGTGCTGCTGTTCGTTCATGGCGGCCCGGGCAATCCCAACACGCCCTTCGCCGACACGCTGTTCGGCGCCTGGGCCAAGAATTTCACTCTCGTGCAGTGGGACCAACGCGGTGCCGGCCGCACCTATGGCAAGAACCTGCCGGTGCGGGAGCTGGAACCGGACGAGTTCACCCGCACACCGCTGACGCTGGACCTGCTGGCCGCCGACGGCATCGCCGTGGCCGAGCACCTGCAGCGCCGCCTGGGGCTGCGCAAAGTCATCCTGCTGGGCAGCTCGTGGGGCTCGGCGCTGGCGGTGGAGATGGCGCACCGGCGGCCCGAGCTCTTCCACGCCTACGTGGGCGTGTCTCAGCTCGTCGGCCCGGCCGACCTCATCGCCAGCCATGCCCTCGCGCTGCAGCGCGCCCGCGAGTTGGGTGACCAGCCCGCCCTCGCCACGCTGCAGGCGCTGGGCAGCCCGCCCTGGACCGACCCACGCAGTTTCGGCAAGCTGCGCCGCATCCTGCGCGGCTACGAGGCCCAACGCACCGAGCCCGGCCCGAGCTGGAAGCCCGCCGCCGACTACGCCGCCCCGCAGGATGCCGCCGCGTATGAAGCCGGCGAGGAGTTCTCCTTCCTGAAGTTCGTCGGCTTCAAGGGCGACGGCATGCTGTGGCGGTTGAACCTGCTGGATGAGCGCACGCAGTTCCAGCTGCCTGTCTTCCTCGTGCAGGGCGAGGAAGACCTGCTGACGCCGCCGCGCATTACACGTGCCTGGTTCGACCGCCTCACCGCGCCGCGCAAGAAACTCGTCACCGTGCCGCGCGCCGGCCACGACCCCAACGGGCCGCTGCTGGACGCGCAGTTCAAGCTGCTGACGGACGAAGTGCTGCCGTTGCTGGCGCGCTGAGCTTCACCGGCCAGGCCTGGGCGACCGCCCAGCTGATCTCCGGCAGCAGGAACAGCAACATCACCGGTGCACCGGTCTGTAGCCAGGTCCAGAACATCCAGGCGCTGAACAGCAGCCGCGCGACCGCATCGTGCCGGCCCAGCGCCGCAGTGGGCGTGCGCAGCCGCAGCCAGGACCAGACCATGACCACGCTGGCCATCAGCAGCGCGAACAGTTGGTGCATCGGCTCGAAAGCCGGCAGCGGCTGGCCGCCCAGCGCCTGGTTGACGGCGCTGAGCTGGCCGAAGGCGATGGCGAAGGTCCAGGGCGTGGCGAAGGGGGCCGTGACGACCAGGTCGTAGATCGCGCTGGCGCGCACGACGCGGCGGAACTGCTGGGGGTTGAAGGCGAACATGAAGGCTGCCGCAGTGAAGAAGGCGCCCATGCTCAGCCTTGGACTACGCTCCAGGGTCAAGCCCCTCACCGAGTTTTTTTGATGCAGATCGGCACCCTGTCCGAGCGCACCGGCCTGAGCCGCGACAGCCTGCGCTTCTACGAGAAGCGCGGCCTGCTGCAGGCACGCCGCGGCGCCAACGGCTACCGCGACTACCCCGAGGAGGCCGTGCAATGGCTGGGCTATGTGCGCACCGCGCAACAGCTGGGCTTCACGCTGGCCGAGATCGCGGCCGACCTGCCGCTGCTGGCACAAGGCCAGGACGCCGGCCCCGCGCTGCGCGCGGCGCTGGCGCGCAAGTTGGCCGACATCGATGCGCGCATCGCCGCGCTGCAAGGGCTGCGCACCGACCTGGCACAGCGGCTGGCCGAAACGCCCGAGGTGGGCGCCAACTGCCCGCTGCGGCCAGCGGCCTGAGATTCAGGCCACCGCGCTGCGCACCGCCTCGCGCACCAGGCCGTCCAGCTGGCCGGTGATGTGGGTCATCTCACCGGACACGACGGCGAACTCCCGGCCCGACACACCGGCGCGCGCCGCCACCACCTGGGCGTTGAAGGACACGATGCGCGCGTGCTTGGCGATCTGCTCGATGTCGCCCATCACCGCGGTCAGCTGCCGCTTGGCCGAGGCGGCCTGCTGGCGGGCCAGGTCTTCGTAGACCTGGGTCAGCCGGTTCAGTATGGCCAGCAGCGGCGTCGCGGCCTCCACCAGGTCCTCCAGCAGACCCGGCGCGCTGCGCATGCCGGCGGCGATGGCGTCCAGCGCGCGCCGGGCCAGGTCGATGAAGGCAGTGATGCGCTCCTCGGCGCGCTCCGGGCCGAAGTAGGCCTCCTCCAGCTCGCCACCCAGCATGACCGGCGACAGCTCGCCCTCCATCAGCGCGCGGTGGGCGTCGCTGAACGTGGCCAGCGCGTCGCGCGATGTGCTCAGCGCGCCGTCACGGCCCTGGGCGGCCAGCACCGCATACAGCACCAGTCGCTGCGACGTGAACCGCCGCCGGCCCGACAGGTTGATCAACTTGCCGAATGCCTCGCCGGCCGTCTGCCTGGGCGGCGCCCCCGTTTTCAGTGCATGGGCCGGCGCACTAGCCTGGTGCAACATGATGTCCTCCGTGAACTGGGTCACGACCGGCATCCGCCGTAACGGCGGCCTCCGGCCTCCCACCCCAGGGTTAGCACGGGGCGTGCCAGCGCCAGCCCGCTCAGGCCAGTTGCTGCAAGCGCCGGATCGCCTCGGCCAGCGTCGCGTCGCGCTTGGCAAAGCAGAAGCGCACATGGCCGCGCTGCTGAGGCCGCTGGTAGAAGACCGACAGCGGGATGGCCGCCACGCCGATCTCGGTGGTCAGCCAGCGGGCGAAATCCAGCTCCGGCAGGTCCGACACGGCGCGGTAGTCCACGGTCTGGAAGTAGGTGCCTTCGCAGGGCAGCAGCTTCAGCGGCGTCGATGCCAGCGCGGCGCGGAAGGTGTCGCGCTTGGCCTGGTAGAAGCCGCTCAGCCCCTGCCAGGGCGCGGGGTCAGTCAGGTAGGCCGCGAGCGCATGCTGCGTCGGCGTGTGGACGGTGAACACCGTGTACTGGTGCAGCCGGCGGAACGCGGCGCTCAGCGCCGGCGGCGCGGCGACGAAGCCCACCTTCCAGCCCGTCACGTGGAAGGTCTTGCCGAAGCTGCCGACGAGGAAGCTGCGCTCGCGCAGCACCGGGTAGCGGGCCACGCTTTCGTGCAGGGCGCCGTCAAACACCATGTGCTCGTAGACCTCGTCGCTGACGACGAACAAGTCGTGCTGCACGGCGATGCGTTCCAGCTCGCACAGGTCGTCGCCGCTGGCGACGCGGCCGCTGGGGTTGTGCGGCGTGTTGATGACCAGGGCCTTGGTTCTCGGCGTGATGGCGGCGCGCACGGCCGGCCAGTCGATGCGGTAGTCCGGCGTCATCGCCACGCCCACCGGCAGCGCGCCAGCCAGGCGGATGGCGGGGTCGTAGCTGTCGTAGGCCGGCTCGATGATGATGACTTCGTCACCGGCGCCCACGCAGGCATGCAGCGCGGTGATGAGCCCCTGCGTGCCGCCGGCGGTGATGGTGATGTCGCGATCGGCGTCATAGGCCGAGCCGTAGAGGTCGTTCAGCTTGGCCGCGACGGCCTGACGCAGCGCCGGCACGCCGGTCATGGGCGGGTACTGGTTGTGGCCGGCGGCCATGGCGTCGGTGACGGCCTGCAGCAGCGCCGGGTCGGCCTCGAAGTCCGGGAAGCCCTGGCCCAGGTTGACCGCGCCATGCTCGGCGGCCAGCGCCGACATGACGGTGAAGATGGTGGTGCCGGTGTGCGGCAGCTTGGTGGGCAGGACGGGCATGGTGGCCCGATTGTGCAAGCCCGCCCGGCCTGCGCCTGCATTCAGCCGGCAGCGACGCCAGCGCATTCCTCGAAGGCGTCCAGCGCCCGGGCCGCATACATCAGCGACGGCCCGCCGCCCATGTAGACGCAGACGGCCAGCGCGTCCTCCAGCTCGGCCCGCGTGCAGCCCAGCCTGACCAGCGCCTGCGCGTGGAAGGCCAGGCAGGCGTCGCAGCGCGCCGCCACGCCCAGCGCCATCGCGATGAGCTCCTTCGCCTTGGCGTCCAGCGCGCCGCCGCGCATGGCCGCCTGCGACAACGACCCGAAGCCGCGCATCAGCTCGGGCTGGTCGGCACGCAACTGCGCCAGCGTGGAAGAAATGTCGGCCGCCAATACGCGGTATCCGGTGCTCATGCAAGTCTCCTGGGAACAGCCATGCCGCCATGCTCATCCCAAGCGCCGCCCGCTGCATTGACCTGCCGCAAGCCGTGGCGACGCCTGCCCCCTGCCAAAAGTGACGACGGGTTTGTCCCGAGTAACGAAGCCGGGCCGCCGCGCTCAATAGCGGCATGCAAGTCCTGCCGACTTCCTCACCATGGCGCTGCTCACGATGGGCTGGCTGACCCGCCTCGGCTTCGTCGCACCCGGCGCGGCGGCCCGCAGCGACGAGGCCGCCCTGCTGGCCCGCATCGCGGCCGGTGACGCCGACGCGCTGGCGCTGGTCTACCGGCGCGAGAGCGGCTCCGTCTACCGCTACGCGCTGGCGCTGGCCGGCGACGAGGCCGCGGCGCTGGACGCGGTGCAGGAGGCCTTCGCCACGCTGCTGCACGGTGCCCAGGACTTCCGGCCCGAGCGCGGCTCGCTGGGAGCCTACCTGGCCGGCATGGCCCGGCACCAGCTGCTGGGCCAATGGCGCGACGCGCGCCGCCACGTGCCGCTGGACGAAGCCGATGCCGAGCACGACATAGGCTCCCCCGGCAGCGACCTCCGACTCGACACCTGCCAGCAGCAGACCCTGCTCTGGACCGCCATCCGCCGCCTGAGCTGGCCGCAGCGCGAGGCCCTC
Organism: uncultured Roseateles sp.; assembly: GCA_946480605.1. The sequence goes on from CAMLKW010000174.1 coordinate 7,009, forward strand.
GTGCTGGTCGACCTGCAAGAGCGCCGCTACGAGGACGCCGCGGCCATCGCCGGCATCAGCGTGGACGTGCTGCGAGCCCGCCTGCACCGCGCCCGCCAGCGCCTGGCCGACCTGCTGGCCGTGGGAGAACGCCCATGAACACACCCGACACCCCGAGCTGGCTGCTGCCTGCGCGCGCCGAGTTCGCGCGCCTGCAGCCCGACGCCGAACAGGACGCCGCCGTGCTGGCCCGCCTGACGCATCTGCAGCAGGCGCGCCGCACCCACCAGGCCGCCGCCGACGAGCACGAGCCGCGCTGGCTGCGCCGCCTGGCCTGGGGCAGCGGCGCACTGGGCGCCACCGCCGCCGTGCTGATGAGCGCGTTGCTGCTGCTGGACCCGCCCGGCACGGACCGCGTCGCCCGGGCGGCGCCGCTGGCGGGCAGCGGCTTCATCCCGCTGGTGACCGAGCCCGAACTGCAGGCCGCACTGGGCGCCGTGGTCGACGGCGGCCGCAGCGCGGCCGTGTGGCTGCAGCCCGCCCAGCTGCCGCGCGAGCGCCTGGCCTTGCTGGGCCTGCCCTTCGACGCCGCGCGCGCCGAGGAGTTCGTGCGTGCCGAGCTGATGTTGAACCCGAGCGGCCAGGTGCTGGCCGTCCGCATCCTGAACTGAACCCCGACGACGGAGAACGACATGAAGACACCCCTGACCGGCCTGACGCTGTGCGCCCTCGCTGCCTCGGCCGCGGCCCTGGAGGCCGACCGCCTCATCGAGCGCGACATCGTGCGCAACGTCGAACGCGACGTGCAGATCGCGCTGGCCGCCGACATGCCCGTGCGCATCGCGCTGGGCGGGCAGGCGCTGAGCTTTGCGGGCCGTGAGCTGGAGAGCGAGCGTGTCGTCAAGGGCGCCCCCTACTGCGCGACGGCCGTGCACGAGAACGTGCAGGCGCTGGCCGACGGCAACCGCATCGTGCGCAAGCAGCAGAGCCAGCTGTGCCGCGACGGCGAGGGCCGCACGCGCCGCGAGGTGCAGCGCGAGGGCGGGCCGCGCGTCGTCTACCTGAACGACCCCGTGGCGAAGCAGAGCTGGGCCATCTACCCCGACGAGAAGCGCGTGCAGCGGCTGCGCACGACGATGACGCTCGGTCCGGGCGGCGACGCCACCGCGCACGCGGCCTGGCAGGCCTCCATGCAGGAGTGGGGCGAGCGCATGAAGGAGCAGGCCGCACGCTGGCGGGAATGGGGCGCCAGCGTGGCCGAACGGGCCCGCAGCGCGGACGCCGAGCGGGTGCGCGCGCGCACGCTCGGCGGTGAGCCGGGCCTTGTCATCGAGCGCGAGCTGGCACCGCCGGCCGCGCCCGGCGCCAGCGCGCCGCAGCAGCGCCGCGAGATCCGCGTGCTGCGCGCCAGCGACTTGCCGCCGCTGCCGCCGATCCCGGCCACGCCCGCCAACATCACCATCCCCACGCCGCCGCTGCCGCCGCTGATGCTGCAGACGCCGCTGGCGCTGAGCCTGCCGCGCGAAGGTGGCACCACCACGGCGCTGACGCCCAAGGACATCGACGGCCTGAAGGTCAACGGCGAGCGCACCACCTGGACCATCGAGGCCGGCAAGATCGGCAACGAGAAACCCATCGTCATCAGCCGCGAGGTGTGGCGCAGCCCTGAGCTGATGCTGACCGTCTCCAGCCGCGACGCCGACCCGCGCTCGGGCGAACAGAACTACCGGCTGGAGAAGATCAAGCGCGGCGAGCCCGACCCGGCGCTGATGAAGCCGCCCGCCGACTACAGCGACGGCAGCAAGCGCAGCACCAAGCCTGCGCCGGCCGCGAGCGCCGGGACGCGCTCGTCCTGATCAGTCGGCCGCGGCCGGCGGCACGGGCGGCTTCAGCATCGCCGCCAGGTTCTGCGCCATACCGGTGATGCCCTGGTTGGACAGCCCCGCGTCCTGCATCACCGCATCGACGATGGGCTTGGCGATCTGGTACTGCAGCGCCGAGTTCATGACCTGCTCGGGAAAGGTGCCGCCGGCCGCCGCACCGCCGCCGCCGCCGCCTTCGCCACCGCCCTGGCCGGGCATGCCGTTGACCGACACGATGCGGATGGAGTCGATGTTCTCCATCGGCTTGACGGCCTCGGCCAGGATGGCCGGCAGCTGCTGCAGCAGCTGCGTGCGCACCTGCAGGTCGATCTGCGCGGCCGACAGCATGTTCAACGCCTCGTTGATCGCGCGGCGGCCCTCGGCCTCGGCGATGGCCGCAGCCTGCTTGGCCTTCGCTTCGATCGTCAGCGCCTCGGCGCGGTCGATGGCGGCCTCCTTCTCGGCCGAGGCCGACACCTTCACCGCAATGGCGTTCTGCTCGGCGTCCTTGCTGGCCTCGATGAGCTGGATGGCCTTGTCGCGCTCGGCCACGGCCACCTGGCGCGCGGTGTTGACGGTTTCCTCGGCCTTCACCGCCTCGGCGCGGGCCAGGTTGGCGGCGGCATCGGCCTCGGACTGCTCGCGCGACTTGGTCGCGATCGCGATCTGCGTGTCCTGGCGCGCGATCTCGACCTGCTTGCGCTGCT
>CAMLKW010000175.1 GCA_946480605.1 uncultured Roseateles sp.
CGTGGCCGGGGCGGAAGGTGTCGAGGATGTTGCCGTAGTCCTTGCTGCGCTGGTCGGTGTTCTCGATCAGCAGGCAGATGGGCGTGCCAGTCGTGACGCCCTCGTAGACGCCCGACAGGATCTTGACCGCGTCCGGCTCGTTGCGCTGCGTGACGTGGCGGCTGGTGCCGGGGCGGCGGCGGTCCAGCTCGGGCTGGATGTCCGCCTCGCTGAGCGACAGGCCCGGTGGGCAGCCGTCGATGACGCAGCCGATGGCCGGGCCATGGCTTTCGCCAAAGTTGGTAACGCGGAAGAGTTCGCCGAAGGTGCTGCCTGACATATGCGCCGAATTTTAGGTGCGGCGCACAAGCAAAAAGCGGCCTCCAAGGCCGCCTTCTCGGGATGCGAACCTCACAACTTCGGTTCGACCTCGGCCGGGTTCTCCTCCACCGGCCAGTCGCGGATGTAGGCCTTCAGCATGCGGTTCTCGAAGTCCTGGCTGTCGACCACGGCCTTGGCGACGTCGTACAGCGAGATCACGCCCATCAGGGTCTTGCCGTTCATGACGGGCATGTAGCGCGCATGGCGGCCCAGCATCATGCGGCGCACCTCGTCGATCTCGGTCTCGGGCGTGCAGGTCAGCGGCGCATCGTCCATGACCGTGCGCACGATGGTCGTGCCGACCGCGCCGTTGTTCTTCACGACCGCCTGGATGGCCTCGCGGAAGGTCAGCATGCCCACCAGATCGCCGTGATCCATCACGACCAGCGAGCCGATGTCGCGCTCGGCCATCACGGCCAGCGAATCCTTCAGCGCCTCGTCGGGCGTGACGGTGTAGAGGGTGCCGCCTTTGACACGCAGGATATCGACGACTTTCATGGGGGCCTCCGGGAGAGATACGCGGTCAACATAGCACAGTCTGCCCACGGCGCCACACCCCGGCAACCACCACCCGACGCCCGCGCGACAGGGATCCCGCCCTTGCCGCGGCGCCGACGCCGCGCTTGAATCGGCGCATGAGCACCGAACGCTTCACCCGCTTCGCCGACTTCTATCCCTTTTACCTGCGCGAGCATGGCGACCGCCGCAACCGACGGTTGCACTTCATCGGCTCGACGTTGGTGCTGGTCTGCCTGTGGCAGCTGTTCACGACCGGCCAGCCGGTATGGATACTGAACGGCCTGCTGTGCGGCTACGGCTTCGCGTGGATAGGCCATTTCTTCTTCGAGAAGAACCGGCCCGCGACCTTCAAATACCCGCTCTACAGCCTGATGGGCGACTGGGTCATGTACGCCGACATCTGGCGCGGGCGGGTGAAGCTCTAGTTCCGCCAGGCCACGCCGACCGCCACCATCTGGGTGTTCGGCTTCTGCACCAGCGGGCTGTCGGCCGCGGGCCCGAGCTGGCGGCTCAGGCCGGCCGAGCCGAACACGAACCAGTGCTTGTCCAGCGCATGCCGCACGCCCAGGCCAAGGTACGCATCGCGCAGGCCGGCACCCGGCCGGTAGGCGGGCCTGGCGGTCGTCGCCGCGAAGTCGGGCACGCCGAAGTAGCTGCGCAGGTTCTGCGCGTTGCCGGCGGTCAGGCCGATGCCGCTGGTCCACTCCGTGGATTCGCTGCGGTAGAAGCGCCAGCCAAGGTCGAGGCTGGCCGTCATGCCGCCCTGGCGGCCCAGTGCGTCCTGCGACAGCGAGGCCCCAAGGTTCCAGTCGGGTGCCAGCGTGTAGTTGGCGTAGACCCGTGCCCGCAGCGTGCGCTTGACGTCGGGCAGGCCGCGCGTGGTGTCGGCATCGCCGCTATCGCGGCCACCGTCGACCCGCAGGGACAGCCCCACCCTCCACCGATCGCTTTCAAGCAGCTGCGTGCTGGCGCCCGCGCCGGCACCACCGCGGCCGAAGCCCAGCAGTGCGCTGCCGCCGCCTGAAGCGATGCGGATGCGGCCGAACTTGACGGCCCAGACGGGCCTGACCTTGGCGGCGTACTTGCTGGCACCGTCGTACTCGGGGCCGACGGAGACCGAGGCGCCCAGCAGGTAGCGCACCTCCTCGTCCTGCGCAGCGTGTGCCGGCGGGGCCAGGGCCGCAGTGGCGAGCAGGGCGAGCAGGAGGGGTCTCATGGAGCCAGCCTAGCAGCCCGGACCCACGGCATGGTGTTATGTCGGCTTCAATTCGCGTGCGAGATTCACGAGCATGTCGTCGACCATCGCATCCAGGTCGTACTTCAACTGCCAGCCCCAGTCGGCCTGCGCGGCGCCGTCGACGATGCGCTGCGGCCAGCTGGCGGCGATGGCCTGGCGGAAGTCGGGCACGCAATCCATCGTGAACTCGGGCAGGCGGCGGCGGATGCTGGCGGCGATGCCTTCGGGCGTGAAACTGACGCCGGCGAGGTTGTAGCTGCCGCGCTGCCTGATGGCATCGGCCGGCGCGTTCATCAGCTCAATGGTGGCGCGCAGCGCATCGGGCATGTACATCATGGGCAGCGCCTGATCTTGTTTCAGGAAGCAGGTGTAGCGGCCGTGTTGAAGTGCCGCGTGGAAGATCTCCACGGCGTAGTCCGTCGTGCCGCCGCCGGGCGGCGTCTTCCAGCTGATGAGGCCGGGGTAGCGCAGGCTGCGCACGTCCACGCCGTGTTTGGCGTGGTACCAGGCGCACCAGCGTTCGCCGGCCAGCTTGGAGATGCCGTAGACCGTGGTGGGGTCCATCACGGTGGTCTGCGGCGTGTCCACGGAGGGCGTGTTGGGGCCGAAGGCGGCGATGGAGCTGGGCCAGAAGACCTTGTCCAGCTTCTCGTGGCGGGCCAGCTCCAGCACGTTGAGCAGGCCCTTCATGTTCAGGTCCCACGCCCACATCGGGTGCTTCTCGCCATTGGCCGACAGCGCGGCGGCGAGGTGGTAGATCTGCGTGATCTTGTGGCGCTTGACTATTGTCGTGAGCGCACCCGCGTCGGTCACGTCCAGCATCTCGTGCTTCAGCGTGGGCACGCGGCCCTGCGGGCTGAGGTCGCTGGTGATGACGGCCTCGTTGCCGTGCAGCCTGGCCAGTTCGGTGGCCAGCTCGGTGCCGATCTGGCCGTTGGCGCCGATGATGAGGATCTTCATTTGACGATCCCCAGCTCACGGCCGGCCTGCGCGAACGCCGCAACGGCCTTCTCCAGATGCTCGCGCTCGTGCACGGCCGAGATCTGCACGCGGATGCGCGCCTGGCCCTTGGGCACAACGGGGAAGAAGAAGCCCACCGCGTAGATGCCCAGCTCCAGGATGCGCTTGGACAGTTCCTGCGCCTTCACTGCGTCGTAGACCATGATGGGCACGATGGGGTGGGTGCCGGGCTTGATCTCGAAGCCGGCGGCCTGGATGGCCTCGCGGAAGTAGGCCGTGTTGGCTTCCAGCTTGTCGCGCAACGCCGTCGAGCCTTCCAGCAGGTCCAGCACGGCCAGCGACGCACCGGCGATGCTGGGCGCCAGCGTGTTGCTGAACAGATAGGGCCGCGAGCGCTGGCGCAGCAGTTCGACGACTTCCTTGCGTGCCGCGGTGAAGCCGCCCGACGCGCCGCCCAGCGCCTTGCCGAAGGTGCCGGTGACGATGTCGATCTTGCCGTGCACGCCGCGGTACTCGGGCGTGCCGCGGCCGGTGGTGCCCATGAAGCCGCTGGCATGGCACTCGTCCACACCCAGCAGCGCGTCAAACCGGTCGCACAGCGCGCGGATCTTGTCGAGCTGCGCGATGGTGCCGTCCATCGAGAACACGCCGTCGGTGAAGACCAGCGTGTGGCGGGCGCCCTTGTCCTTGGCTTCCTTCAGGCAGCGCTCCAGGTCGTGGAGGTTGTTGTGCTCGTAGCGCCAGCGCTGCGCCTTGCACAGGCGGATGCCGTCGATGATGGACGCGTGGTTCAGCGCGTCGCTGATGATGGCGTCCTGCTCACCCAGCAGCGGCTCGAACAGGCCGCCGTTGGCGTCGAACGCGGCGGCGTAGAGGATGGCGTCCTCGCAGCCGACGAAGCGGGCGATGCGGGCTTCGAGCCGCTTGTGCAGGTCCTGCGTGCCGCAGATGAAGCGCACCGACGACAGTCCGAAGCCATGCGTGCGCAGCGCCTCGTGGGCGGCCTCGATGACCTGCGGGTGCGACGACAGACCCAGGTAGTTGTTGGCGCACAGGTTGATGACCTCGCGGCCGTCGGTCGTCTTCACGACCGCGCCCTGGGGCGTCGTGATGATGCGCTCGGCCTTGTAGAGACCGGCGGCGCGGATGCCGTCCAGTTCGGTCTGCAGATGTTCGTAGAAGGCTTGGCTCATGGCGCCGCTCCTGGTGCACAATTCGGTAAATTGAACATGTTCGATATATCGAACATGTGTGCAGTATCTGAAAATCATCCATCCAGGTCAAGCATGAACATGGACACCGAACCCCCGCGCGTCGGCGCCGCCTTGCAGGCGCTGCGCGGCAGCCGCGGCCTGTCGCTGGATGACCTGTCCAAGCGTGCGGGCGTCAGCAAGTCCATGTTGTCGCAGATCGAGCGCAACCAGGCCAACCCCACGGTGGCCGTGGTCTGGCGGCTGGCCAATGCGCTGGGCGTGGACATGGGCGAGTTGCTGGGCACCGAACGCGTGGCCGCGCCGGCCATCGAGACCGTGCCCGCCCACGCGACGCCGGGGCTGACCAGCCCGGACGGCCTGTGCAAGCTGCGCATCTTGGGGCCCATCGAACTGGCGGGTCAGTTCGAGTGGTACGAGCTGAGCGTGCAGCCCGGCGGCGTGCTGGACAGCCAGGCCCACGAGCCCGGCTCGCGCGAGCACCTGAGCGTGCTGACCGGCAGCCTGGAGGTCTCCGCGCAGGGCGTGACCAGCAAGCTCAAGGCCGGCGAGACGGCGCGCTACGCGGTGGACGGGCCGCATGCAATTCGCAACACGGCCAAGTCCGCGGCGACGGCGCTGCTGGTGGTGCTGCACCCGTAGACTTCCGCGGGTTCAACAAGGGAGCCCGCCGATGCTGCAACGTCGTTCCGCCCTGGCCGCACTGGCCGCCCTGCCCTTTGCGGCTGCTGCGCAGGATGCCAAGCCCGTCAGGCTGCTGGTCGGCTTTCCCGCCGGCGGCGGTACCGACGCCATCGCGCGGTTGCTGGCCGAGGCGCTGCACGCGTCGCTGGGCACGTCGGTCATCGTCGAGAACAAGCCAGGCGCCGGGGGGCAGTTGGCCGCCCAGGCATTGAAGGCCGCGCCGGCCGACGGCACGACCTTCTTCGTCAGCCACGACCACACGATCTCGATACTGCCGCTGGTGCTGAAGAACCCCGGCTTCGACCCCGCCAAGGACTTCACGCCGGTGGCAGGCTTCGCCACATTCGCCAATGCCATCGCGCTGTCGGGTGGTACGCCCGCAGCCAGCCTGCCGGACTACCTGGCCTGGGTGAAGAAGCATGGCGGCCAGGGCAACGTGGGCGTGCCGGCGCCGGCCTCGGTGCCGGAGTTCCTCGTCAAGCTGCTGGGCGAGAAGCACGGGCTGAACCTGCTCAGCGTGCCCTACCGCGGCAGCGCGCCCATGATCGCGGAGATGCTGGGCAACCAGATCAGCGCCGGCGTGGGCTCGGTGCCCGACCTCATCGTGAACCACCAGCAGAAGAAGCTGCGCATCGTGGCCGTCATGGGCCAGCAGCGCCAGGCGGTGCTGCCCGAGGTCCCCACGTTCGCGGAACTGGGTATCCAGGGCTTCGAGGACCTGCCCTACTACGGCCTGTTCGCGCCGGCGGGCACGGCGCCGGCGGTGGTCGAGCGCTTCTCGAACGCCCTGGCCGGCGTCATCGCGCAGCCGGGCGTCAAGGCGCGATTGGCCGAGTTGGGCCTGTCGGTGGGACACATGAACCCTTCGCAGCTCGCGGCCCGGGAGCGCGCCTATGCGGCGGCCTGGGCCCGGATCATCAGGGCGGGTGGCTTCCAGCCTCAGTGACCAACAGTTGTTGAAGCGTCAGGGCTGACCACTGCCCCTGACGCCACAGGTTGGCCAGCAGCCCCTGGCGCCCCGCGAGGAAGGCGGAGATCAGCGGTTCGGCCGGCGTGTGTTCGGGCGCGCACAGCAGCACCAGACGCTGCGCGCCGTCCTCCTCCAGCCGCCCCACCCAGTCCAAGGCCAGCAACTGGTCGAGGATGGGGCTGAGCTGCAGCGGGTCCACGCGCAGGGCGCTGGCCAGGCGCAGATGGGTCAGGCCGCTGCGGCCGGCATCGCGAGCGCGCTGCAGCTCGCGCAGCGTCTCCAGCGCCAGCGCCATGGGCTGGCCGGGCGTGCCGGGTCGCAGATGCAGCCGCCCGGTCAGGCTGGGCGTGTTGGCCGCCAGGATGGCGCCCAGCAGCACGATGACCCAGCCGAGGTAGACCCAGATCAGGAACACCGGCACGGTCGCAAACGCGCCGTACAGCGTCGAGTAGGTCGGCACCTTCTTCACGTACCAGGCCAGCAGCGACTTTGCGAGGGCGAAGCCGATGGACACGAACACGCCACCCAGCAGCGCGTGCCGCCAGCGCACGTGCGTGTTGGGCACGTAGTGGAACAGGCCGGCCATGGCCAGGCCCAGCAGCACGATGTCGGCACCGCCCAGCAGCGTGGAGACGCTGTCGGGCATCTTGCCTATGAAGCCCTGGCCGGCGCTGACGGCATAGCTGGTCAGCGTCAGGCTGCCGCCCAGCAGCAGCGGCCCCAGCGTCAGCGCAGCCCAGTAGACCAGCACGCGCTGGGCCATCGGGCGCGGGCGCTGCACGCGCCAGATGGCATTCAGCGTGCGGTCGATGGTCAGCATCAGCGCCAGCGCCGTGATGCCCAGCACCACGAGGCCGACGACCCCCAACCGGTTGGCCTTGGCCGCAAACTGCGTCAGCGACGCCAGCACCGGCTTGGCGATGTTGGGCGGGATCAGGCTCTTCAGGAAGTACTGCTCCAGCGCCGACTGGAAGCTGGAGAACATCGGAAAGGCCGTGAAGACGGCCAGCATCACCGTCAGCAGCGGCACCAGGCTGATCAGCGTCGTGAACGTCAGGCTGCCGGCGGTCAGGCCCAGCTTCTCCTCGCGGAAACGCTGGCGGAAGGTGTGCAGCGTCTGCAGCCAGGGCCATGCCAGCAGGTCGGCGATGAAGGCGTTCGCAAACGCGATGGGGTTGCGGGCCAGTGGCGCATCCGGGTTGTCGGCGGGAGGCGGAGACGAGGGTGTCAGGGACATGGCTTCTATGATGCCGCAGCTATGTCCCCTGCCCTCGAAAGAACCGAACCCAGCACCGGCGAACGCCTGTCGCGCCAACTGGCCTTCCTCAGCACCGCGCTGCTGTGCCTGCTGTGCCTGGCCTGGGAGCTGTGGCTTTCACCCACGGGCCGCGGCACGCTGGCCATCAAGGCGCTGCCCTTGCTGCTGCCGCTGCCGGGCCTGTGGCGCTATCGCATGTACACGTATCGCGCGCTGTCGCTGTTCATCTGGCTCTACATCATGGAGGGGCTGGTGCGCTCCACCAGCGAAAGCGGTGCGGGCCAATGGCTGGCGGTCGCCGAAGTGGCGCTGGGCCTGATCATCTTCACCGCCTGCACCGCGCAGATCCGCCAGCGCCTGGCGGCCGCGAAGGCGTCATGAGCGATTTCCTCGCTGCCCTGCGCGAGCGGCTGGGCGAGCCGGGGCTGCTGGCCGGTGGCGACCTGGCCGCCTACGAGAACGACTGGCGCAAGCGCTATGTGGGCCGCGCGCTGGCCGTGGCGAGGCCGGCGTCGACCGAGGAAGTCGCGGCCGTGATCAAGCTCTGCCACGAGCACCGTGTGTCCGTCGTGCCCCAGGGCGGCAACACCGGCCTGGTGGGCGGCTCCACGCCGGACGACAGCGGCCGGCAACTCGTACTCAGCCTCACGCGCATGAAGCAGGTGCGCAGCATCGATATCGCCAACGCAAGCCTGACCGCCGAGGCCGGCTGCGTGCTGGCCGACGTGCAGGCGGCGGCAGCGGGCGCAGGCATGCTGTTCCCGCTGAGCCTGGCGGCCGAGGGCTCGTGCACGCTGGGCGGCAATCTGGCGACCAACGCCGGCGGCACGCAGGTGCTGCGCTATGGCAATGCGCGCGAGCTGTGCCTGGGGCTGGAGGTGGTGACCGCCACCGGCGAGGTCTGGCAGGGCCTGTCGGGCCTGCGCAAGGACAACACCGGCTATGACCTGCGCGACCTGTTCATCGGCAGCGAGGGCACGCTGGGCGTCATCACCGCGGCGACGATGAAGCTGTACCCGCAGCCGAAGGAGAAGCTGACCGCGCTGGCCGCCTGTGCATCATTGGACGATGCGGTGGCGCTGCTGGGCCTGGCTCGCGAGCGCGCGGGCGATGCGCTGACCGGCTTCGAGGTGATGAACCGCGCGTCGCTGGCCTTGGTGGCCCGCGAGCTGCCGCAACTGGCGCAGCCGCTGGCGCCGGCCGAATGGACGGTGCTGCTGGAACTGTCCGACGCCGAAAGCGCGGAGCATGCGCGGGGCGTGTTCGAAGGGCTGCTCGAAGCAGCCTTCGAGCGCGGCGTTGTGCAGGATGCGGCCATCGCGCAGAACCTCGCCCAGGCGAAATCGTTCTGGCATCTGCGCGAATCCATCCCGCTGGCGCAGGCACAGGCGGGGCTGAACATCAAGCACGACATTTCGCTGCCGGTGTCCGCCATCCCCGGCTTCGCCGCCGAGATGGACGCGGCGCTGGCCGCCTACATGCCGGGCATCGAGGTCATCGACTTCGGCCACCTGGGCGACGGCAACCTGCACTACAACGTGCAGGCCCCGCGCGGCGTGGCGCCGGCCGAGTTCCTGGCCGCGCATGAGGCGGCGATCAACGAGCGCGTCTACGACGCCGTGCAGCGGCGTGGCGGATCCATCTCGGCAGAGCACGGCATCGGCCGGCTCAAGCGCGAGGAGCTGCAGCAGCGTAAAGACCCGACGGCCCTCGCGCTGATGCGCGCAATCAAGCGGGCGCTGGACCCGCTCGATCTCCTCAACCCTGGGCGGCTGGTGTAGGCGTGCCGCGACGGCCGGTCGCCAAGCGGCCGGCCTTGACGATCATGCGGAACACGAAGCGCACCAGCAGCAGCGTCAGCACGCACTCAATCAGCGTCAGCACGAAGGCGCCGGCCATCGTGAAGCGCGGCACGCGGCGGTGGAACTTGGCGATGGCGGCGTCGCGGGCGATCTCGATGCTGTCGTAGAAGCTGGGCACGACCAGCAGCGTCAGCAGCGTGGACGTGATGGTGCCGCCGATGATGGCCACCGCCATCGGGCGGTAGAACTCGCCGCCCTCGCCGATGCCTATGGCCACCGGCAGCATGCCGGCGATCAGCGCCAGGGTCGTCATCAAGATGGGCCGGAAGCGCTTGCGGCCCGCGTGCATCAGCGCCTCTTCGCGCGGGATGCCGGCGCGCTCCTCCTGGCGCGTCGCATCCAGCAGCAGGATGGCGTTCTTGGCCACCAGGCCCATCAGCATGATGACGCCGA
>CAMLKW010000176.1 GCA_946480605.1 uncultured Roseateles sp.
CCGCCGTCTGGCGCGCACGGCTCAGATCGCTGGAATAGACGGCGGCAAAGGCCTCCTCGGCCAGCGCTTCGGCCAGACGCCGGGCCTGCGACAGGCCGAGGGGACTGAGCGGAATGTCGGTGTGGCCCTGGATGCGCGTGGCGCGGTTCCACAAAGTCTCGCCATGACGGATCAGCACGATCCGCGTCGCCTGTTCCAGCACTACACGCCCCAGACCACGTCGGCGTCTTCGCGCACACTGCGCTGCATCAGTTCCAGCAACGGCCAGGCGCGCTGGCGCAGGCTGACGCCCTGGCGGCGCGGTGCGGGCTCGCCGGCAGCCTTGGCGTCCTCCACGGCCTGCTGGAACTGCGCCTCGTCGGCGGCGACACCGGCTTCCAGCGCCTGCATCAGCCGTGGTAGGTCAGCCGCCTGGAAGATGCCGCGCGGGGCGGGCTCGCGCGCCATGAGACGCAGCAGCGCATCGCCGGACTCGGCCAGCAGGGTGACGTCCGCACCGGCCTTGGACTTGAAGACGTAGAGCATGGCGCCATTGTGGCGCCTCGCGCTCCTCAGCCGTTGCCGGCCAGGCCCAGCCAACCGGACACCGCCGCGTCGACCACGTGGCGACGCGGGCGCACACGCCGCTCGAACTCTTCGGGGCCCAGCGCCGGCGCGTACAGATAGCCCTGGAATTCATGGCAGCCGGCTTGCGCCAAAAAGTCGCGCTGGGCCTCGGTCTCGACGCCCTCGGCGATGACTTGCAGCCCCAGCGCCCGCCCCATCTGCACGATGGCGTTGGCGATGCCGGCGTCGCTCGCGTCGCCGGGCAGGCCCTTGACAAAGCTTCGGTCGATCTTGAGGCGCTGGATGGGGAAGCGCTTCAGGTAGGCCAGCGACGAGTAGCCGGTGCCGAAGTCGTCGATGGACAGCGTGACGCCCAGGCCGGCCAGGGCCTGCATGCGCTTGAGGCCCTCGTCGGCATCGCCCAGCAGCACGCCCTCGGTCAGCTCCAGCTCCAGCATGCTGGCCGGCAGGGCAGCATCACGCAGCGCGGCAGCGACGTTCTCGACGAAATGCGGCTGATGGAACTGCAGCGCCGACACGTTGACGGCCACCGGCATGCGCAGGCCGCGGCTCAGCCAGTGGGCGGCCTGCTCCACGGCCTCGCGCAGCACCCAGTCGCCGATGGCGACGACGAAGCCACTCTCCTCGGCCAGCGGGATGAAGTCGGCCGGCGAGATGTCGCCGCGCTGCGGGTCGCGCCAACGGATCAGCGCCTCGGCGCCGATGACGCGGTCGCTGCCCAGTTCCACCTGGGGCTGGTAGTACAGCCTGAAGTGCCCCTCGGCCAGCGCCTGGCGCATGTCGTGGTCCAGCCGCATGCGCGACAGCAGGTCAACCTCCTTGCGCGGTACGTGGAAGCGGAAGCCTGCGCGGCCGCTCTCCTTGACCCAGTGCATGGCGCGCTCGGCGCTGGCCATCAATTCGTCCGGCGTGGCGCCATCGCCCGGGAACAGCGCGATGCCGCAGCTGGCGGTCACGGTGAAGCTGAGGGTGTCGAAGCTGAAGGGCTGGGCCAGCAGTTGCTGCACGCGGCGGGCGCTGGCCTCGGCCTCGAACAGCTGGGCGCCATCGATCAGCAGCGCGAACTCGTCGCCGCCCAGCCGCGCCAGCGTGTCGTTGGGGCCGACGGCGCCGCGCAGGCGCTCGACGATCTCGCGCAGCACGCGGTCGCCATAGGTGTGGCCCAGCGTGTCGTTGATCTGCTTGAATCGGTCCAGGTCCAGATGGATGAGGGCAAAGGCCGGTTGCGGCTCGCCGGTGGCCACGGCCGACATCTGCTGCACGATGCGGTCGGCCAGCGCCCGGCGGTTGGGCGCGCCGGTCAGCACGTCGGAGCGGCCCAGCTCCTCGATGCGCTGGTGTGCGGCCAGCTTCTCGCTGAGGTCGCGGAAGGAGAACACGCGGCCGATCGGCTCGCCGCGGCTCATCTGCGGCAGCGAGACCTGCTCCAGCACGCGGCCGTCGGCCAGGCGTAGCACGTCGCTGGAACGCATCAGGGGCGCATCCAGCAAGGCCTCGATGCGCAGGCGGTACTGCTCGCCGTCGCGCATGACGCGCTGCAGGCTCAGCCACAGGCCGGCATCGCCAGGCTCATGCTGCAGACCGCCGGGCAGACCCCACAGCTTGGCAAAGCGGCGGTTGAAGCTGCGCACGCGGCCTCCCAGGTCCACGACCAGGATGCCGTCCGCCGTGGATTCCAGCGTCGCGCGCAGCTCGGCCAGCAGGGTCTCGCGCTCGGCCTCGGCGCGGCGACGGCGCGTCTGGTCGTGCAGCAGCACCAGCCAGTAATGGCTGCCGTCGGGCGTGTGGATGGGGCTGATGGCGCGGCTGACCCAGCGCGGCTGGCCGTCGCTGTGGGTCAGCACCGTGTCGGAGCGGATGCGCGCAAAGGGGTCGCGTGCGGCGCCCTGCCAGAAGGCCTCGTCCTCCAGCGATCCGCACAGCGACGCGGGCGCCTGGCCCAGCGCCCGCTCGGGCTTGAGCCCGAGCAGCCGCAGTGCGGCCCGGTTGATGACGCAGACCGTCAGGTTCTCGCCATCGACCAGCCAGGCCGGTTCGGGCAGGCCTTCGAGCAGGGCTCCGATGACGGGCGCCACCTCGTTGACGCGAGGGCGCGCCAGGGGCGCCTCGCGGCTGGCGTTCACGCGGTCAGCTCCCCGGGCCCGGTATGGATGGCGTCGAAGAAGTAGGCAATGCGGGCGCGCGGGCTGAGGTAGTCCAGCGAGGCCCGTGGCAGGAATTGCGGCTTGAGGCTGCGCCGGATGCCCAGGTCGGGCATCTCTTCGAGGTTGAGGATCAAGGCGTCCTCCTTGGGGATCTTGATGTCGTGCACCATGACCCGCGGCTTCAGCGGTCGCGCTGAATTGACGGAGACGACCAGCGCGTAGCGATCGTCTGTGAGCTGCACGGTGGAGCCCGGCGGGTAGACGCCCATCATGCGGATGAAGGCGTTCAGCATGGTCGCGTCGAAGCGGTTGCGCCCCTGCGCGAACATCAGCGACAGCGCCTCATGCGGCGTCATTGCCTTGGACGTGATCAGCGGGTTGCACAGGCCGTCGAAGCGGTTGACCAGCGCGACGATGCGCGCACCGGTGCTCATGCGGTCCATGTTGATGCGCTGCGGGAAGCCGCTGCCGTCGGCGTGCTCGTGGTGCTGGGCAATGATGAGCAGCGGCGCCGGCGCCAGACCCATGGCCTGGCCAATGGCCACGCCCTTGGCGACGTGCTGCTGGTAGGCCTGGGTTTCGGCGCTCGTGAAGCTCTCGTCACGATGGCGCAGCCGCGCCGCGACCTCCTGCTTGCCGACGTCGTGCAGCAGCGCGCCGACGCCCAGGTCCATCATCTCGTCACGGCCCAGGCCGAAGGCACGCCCCAGCAGCAGCGCGATGATGCAGACGTTCAGCGCGTGCGCGGTGCTGCGGTCGCCGGCCGACTCGTTCAGCAGCCGCATATTGAGGTCGCCCTCGACCAGCATCTTGTCAAGCAGTGCAGCCGCCAGGCCCTCGGCCTGGGCGCGAGCCTCGTGGGGGGCGCGCTGAACCACGTCCATGACCCCCCGGAAGCCACTGGCGGCCTCGCCGTACTGCTCCTCGCACAGGCGCAGGGCCTCGCGCTGTGCGGCCAGCGCGCGGCGGTGGGCCTCCCGCGCCAGCTCTTCGGGCGTGGGCACGGCGGACTGGGCCGGCGTTGCCGCCGCCGCATCGGCCACGCCCTTGGCCGCAGCCTCGTCCAGTTCCGCGGGGCGCGACTGCAGCGCCAGGTCGCTCTTGGCCGGGCTCCAGCGCACCTGCGTCAGGCCCAGGCGACGCAGGATGAGCAACTGGTCGGCCGACGCGATCTTGAAACTGGACAACGGAAAGGGATGCGACATCCAGCCCAGGTCGAGATGAATGAACATCCCGACCGTCAATTGACTGACGTCGATCAATGGATCGTTTGATCTGTCCTGCATTCGCTCACACCCGCTGACCGGGCACCCCCGACTGGACCCGTTCCGGCACCGCTGCCGAACCCGGAGAACCAGCCTCCGCTATACGTGATTTGGTTTCAGGCCGCGCAAAGGCATCAGGGAAAAATCCCCTTGCGCGTCATCTCGGAGCTTAGCGCCTGATGACGACAGAAATTCTGTCCCTTCGTCGGTGCAAACGCGAAGGGATGCGGGGAGTGGGCAACGTCTGAAGTCGCCCAAGCGGGAGGATTTCGCGAATGGCGGCCGCGCGGCCGAATCGCTCAGCGGCGTGCGCGATGCGCGGCGATCAGGTCGCCGTACCACCGGGCGCTGTCTTTGGCGACACGCTGCTGGGTGTCGTAGTCGACGTGGAACAGGCCGAAGCGCTTCAGGTAACCCGAGTTCCACTCGAAGTTGTCCAGCATGCTCCAGTAGAAATAGCCCCGCACGTCGGCGCCCAGGCTCATGGCGGCGGCCAGCGCCTGCAGGTGGCTGTGCACGTAGGCGATGCGCTGCGCGTCGGGCACGCGGCCGTCGACGACGGTGTCGGCGTTGGCCATGCCGTTCTCGGTGATGTACATCGGCGGCGGGTTGTACTCGCGCGCCAGCCGCACCAAGTGCTGGGCGAACACCTCGGGGACGATCTCCCAGCCCATGTCGCTGAAGCCGCGCTTGCCCGGCCCCTTGACGGTCTTGCCGTCGGCGCCGAACAGGGCGCGGGTGTAGAAGTTGATGCCCAGGAAGTCCAGCGGCTGGCGGATGCGCTCCAGGTCGCCCGGCTCGACCCGTGGTGCGTCGGCGCCGACATGGTCGATGGCGTCCTGCGGGTAGGCACCGCGGAAGATGGGGTCCATGTACCAGCGCACGTTCAGGCCGTCGTCGATGCGCGCGGCGCGGCGATCCGCCTCGGTCGGCGCGGCCGGGAAGGACGGCGTGTGGTTGAGCACGATGCCCAGACGGGTCCGGGTCTCGGCGCGCATCGCGGCGATCGCGTCGCCATGCGACAGCATCAGGTGGTGCGCCACCTGCAGGCTCTCGGCGCGACTCTTGTGGCCGGGCGCGAACTGGGCCGTCTCGTAGCCCAACGTGGCGGTGCACCAGGGCTCGTTGTGCGTGGCGATGCTGGCCAGCCGGTCACCCAAGCGGCGCGCCACCTCGCGGGCATAGTCGGCGAAATGGCCGACGATGTCGCGCGACAGCCAACCGCCGATGCTCTCGTCCAGCGCCTGCGGCAGATCCCAGTGGTACAGCGTTGCATGCGGCTGGATGCCAGCCTCCAGCAGCGCATCGACCAGCCGGTCGTAGAAGGCGAAGCCCGCCTCGTTCCAGGCGCCCTGCCCCAGCGGCTGCACGCGCGGCCAGGAGAGGCTGAAGCGGTAGCAGTCCAGGCCCAGCTTCTTCATCAGCGCCACGTCCTCGCGGAATCGATGGTAGTGGTCGCAGGCGACGTCGATGTTGGAGGCATCGTTGATGCGACCGGGCTGGCGGCAGAACACGTCCCAGATGGACGGGCCCTTGCCGTCCTCGAAGGCGGCGCCCTCGATCTGGGCGGCGCTAGTGGCGGTGCCCCACAGGAAGTCGGCAGGGAAGGCCTGGGCGAGGCCGGCAGCGTCGAGGCGATCGGGAGCGAGGATGTTCATGGTCAGGGCTTGGGCAGCCGCGTCTTATGGCGCGGTCGGATGAAGACGGAGCGGACGATCCGCTCCGGGAGGGAAATGGGATGCGGGCGCCGGCACCGGCCAGGCCCCGCGGGTCATGGACCCGTGTATGCGCCAGCGATCACCGCTGCGGCAGCGGGGCCGGAGCCGCCCCACCGGGGCAGTCAGCCGCACGGCGGCGGCGCAGGGGGCGAGGAAGCATGCTGTCTCCTGGGCTTCTGGATCCGTCGACGCCCCACCACATCGGGGCAGCCGCGGCAAGGCATCTGAAAACACATCTTGCACGATCGCTGACAACGTTGTCAATTGGAATTGACAGCGATGTCATCGATCACACCCAAGCCTCACGGTCCAGAGAAGGTGGCACCGGGGTGCCGGCGGAGCCCTTCAGCGGGCGCGGGTGGAGTCGCGCACGATGAGCTCGTGCGCCAACACCTTGTGCAGATCGGCGTCGTCCGCCGGCGCCACGGCGTCGGCCCGCGAGGCGCCCACCAGCATCTCCACCGCCGTGCGCGCCATCTCGGCGACCGGCTGGCGGACGGTGGTCAGCGGCGGCCAGACCAGCGCGGCCGTGGGCGAATCGTCGAAGCCGGCCACCGACAGCTCGTTCGGCACGTTCAGCCCAAGCCGATGGGCAGCAGCCAGCACACCCAGCGCCATGTCGTCGTTGCTGGCGAACACCGCGGTCGGACGCTGGCGGCCGCTGAGCAGTTTGTGGGCCGCGTCGCGGCCGCTGGCAAACGTGAAGTTGCCGGGCTGAACCAGATCGGGTTCGGGCCGCAGGTCATGCGCACGCAGCGCGTTGACGAAGCCCTGGTAGCGAGCCGCACTGGCCGACTGGTCGGCCGGCCCCTTGATGAAGGCGATGTGCCGGTGCCCCAGGCTTAGCAGCAGGTTGGTAATCTCTTCGGCCGCATGCACGTCGTCCATGCGCACCGAGGGCACGCCGCGAATGTCGCGCTCCGGGGACATCAGCACGCAGGGCGTGCCGCTGTCGCGCAGCGCGGCCAACACCTCGGGGTTGTCGCACAGCGGCGGCGTCAGGATCATGCCGTCGGGCCGCAGCGCCAGCACCATGCGGTCGATCTGCTGGCGCAGGTCGGGCGCATCGTTGTGCAGCGACTCGACGACGAGGTGATAGCCCAGCTCGCGACAGCGCAGCGTGGCGCCCTGCTGGACGCTGCCGACAAAGATCGCGCTAGGGTCGTAGTAGAGCAGGCCGATCAGGAAGGACCGTCCGCCTGCGAGGCTGCGCGCCGACTGCTTGGGCCGGTAGCGCAACGCCTCCACCACCTTGAGTACCTGATCCCGGGTGCTCTCGTGCACGCCGGGCTCATGGTTGAGCACGCGCGAGACCGTCTTGATCGACACGCCGGCCTCACGGGCCACGTCGACGATCGTGGGGGAACCTCCGCGCGCACCCATGGCAGCGAAGAATTACTTCTTCTTGGCCTTGGCTGCCGGCTTGGCGGCGGGCTTGGCAGCAGCCTTCTTGGCAGCGGCCTTGGGGTCCACGGCAGCCTTGAAGCCGGCGCCCGGGGTGAACTTGGGCAGCTTGGCGGCGGCGATCTTGATCTTGGCGCCGGTGCTGGGGTTCACGCCGTTGCGGGCGGCACGGGCGTGCTGCTTGAAGGAGCCGAAGCCCGGGATCGACACGGAGCCACCCTTCTTCACGGTGGTGACGACGGCGTCCAGCAGCGTCTCGAGGACGCGGCCGGCTTCCGCCTTGCTCAGTTCGTGCTTGGCGGCCAGGTGTTCGATCAGATCGGTCTTGTTCATGCGGGGGGTCTCGTTCAAAACGCGCCCGAACGGCTCGGGCGGGCGCGATTGTGGCCCATGCCGGCGGGCATACTCCGTCGGCAGAGTCCCGTATCCATCGCAATGTCCTCGCCTGTGCACTTTGCCTCTGTCCTCGACGCCCTGCCGCAACAGGTCTGGAAGGCCGACGCGCAAGGCCGCCTGCTGTGGATGAACGCGCGCCTGGCCGAGGCCTTGCACCGCCCGGCGCTGCCCACGCCGCTGGCGCAGTGGCTGCACGAGGACGACCGCGCCGCGTTCGAGCAGCGCTGGGTGGCCGCGCAGGCCGCCGGGCGCTTTGAGATGGAGTACCGCGTCGGCAGCCACTGGGTGCTGGCGCAGGCGCAGCGCCTGCCGGATTCGGCGCTGTGGCTGGGCACCCATACCGACATCGCCGGCCGGCGCATGGCGGAGAACCGGCTGCACGAGGCCGACGCAATCTGGAAGCTGGCGCTGGAATGCAGCGGCGACGGCGTGTGGGACTGGCATGTGCAGGCCGGGGTGGAGCACTTCTCCGACCGTTATCTGCGCCTGTACGGCTTCGAGTCCGGCGACGTGGACGCCACGCCCGAGGCCTTCGACGCGCGCACCCACCCGGACGACCTGGCCCAGATGGCGCAGGACCGCGAGGACCACTTCGCCGGCCGCACCCCGGTCTATCACAACGAGCACCGCGTGCTGTCCAAGGACGGCCGCTGGAAATGGATATTGAGCCGCGGCATGGTCATCGCCCGCGACGCGGCGGGCCAGCCACTGCGCATGGTGGGCACGCACACCGACATCACGGAGCGCAAGCGCCAGGAAACGCTGGTCTGGCAGCAGGCCCGCATCGACACGCTGACCGGACTGCCCAACCGGCGCGCGCTGCGCGAGCGCATCGAGCGCGCCCTTGCACAGCGCGCCCTGCGCGGCGAGGAACTGGCCGTGCTGTTCGTGGACCTGGACCACTTCAAAGAAGTCAACGACTCGCTGGGGCACGACGTGGGCGACGCGCTGCTGGTGCAGGTCGCCGGCCGGCTGCAGAGCTGCATGCCCACGGATGACGCCGGCAGCGGCACCGTGGCGCGCATGGGCGGCGACGAGTTCACCGTGCTGCTGGCCGCGCCACTGGTGGCCCCGCAGGCCGAGCGAATCGGGCATGGCATGTTGGAAGCCCTGTCCGAAGCCTTCCTGGTCGCGGGCGAGCGGGTCTATGTGTCGGCCAGTATCGGCGTCAGCCTGGCGCCGCGCGACGGGCTTGAGATCGAAGCCTTGTTCAAGCATGCCGACCTGGCGCTGTACGAGGCCAAGCGCGCCGGCCGCAACCGCATGGCCATGTTCACGCCGGCGCTGCACGTCGCGGCCCAGCGCCGCGCCCGGCTGGCCAGCGAGCTGCGCGAGGCGCTGCGGCTGCAGCAGCTCAGCCTGGTCTACCAGCCCATCCTGTCGCTGCGCGACCCCGCTGCACCGCCACGCAAGGCCGAGGCGCTGCTGCGCTGGCACCACCCCCAACTGGGCGAGGTCAGCCCGGCGCAGTTCATCCCCATCGCCGAGGCCACCGGCCTCATCGTGGACATCGGCGATTGGGTGTTCCGCGAGGCGGCGGCCCAGGTCCGGGCCTGGCGCGCGGCCGGACATGATGGTTTCCAGATCAGCATCAACAAGTCGCCGGTGCAGTTCCTCAGCGAGCGCAGCCACCGCCTGCAGCCCGATTGGATTGCCCACCTGCGCGGCCTGGGTCTGGGCGGCGATGCGCTGGCGGTGGAGATCACCGAAGGCCTGCTGCTGGAGCGCGACGAGGCCGTGGCCGAACGGCTGCGTGCACTGCGCGACGCGGGGCTGGCCATCTCGCTGGACGACTTCGGCACCGGCTACTCGTCACTGAGCTATCTGCAGCATCACGACATCGACACCGTCAAGATCGACCGCAGCTTCGTCGCCGGGCTGGAGCGTGGCGGCAAGGCGCTGGC
>CAMLKW010000177.1 GCA_946480605.1 uncultured Roseateles sp.
GGCCGCTGTTGGGGTCCACCACGCCGGCCGGGGCCATGCGACGGCCGTTGATCAGCACCAGGGTGGCCGCCGAGCCCATGCCGCGCATGGAGACGGACGCGGTGCCGGCCGCGAAGCCGTTGCCGGAGCCGATGTCGTCCAGCCCGCCTGTGCCGACGGAGGGGTCCATGCGCAGCAGCTCGTCCAGCGTGGTGGCGCCGGCGCGCAGGATGTCCTCGCGCTTGATGATGGTCACCGGCGAGGTGGTCTCGCTGTCGGTGCGCTTGATCATCGAGCCGGTCACCTCCACGCGCTCAAGCTTGCCGGGCTCGGAGGGCGGGGCGGATTGCGCATGGGCTTGGGACAGCAGCGCGAGGCTGGCCAGGGCGAGGAGGTGCAGACGAGGTTTCACGGGAGGTTCCTGGAGGTTTCTTGTGATGAGGGGACAGGCCTGGTGCGATGGCGCAAGGCGGCGTGTGGCCGCCTGGCGTCGGTCAGCCCCGGCGCTGCGTGGGGCAGGAGCTGCGTGGCCCGGCGGGTAAGGCGGGCAACAGCAGGCCTGTCGTGCGGCTTGTGGCCGCGTTGTTGGCAATCGGAGCGGGTGCTGGCGATCTCAATGCGATACCAGCTCGGCGCGTGCAAGCCCGATGTCCTGCGGGCGCTTGGCATGCCTGGCCGGCACCACAGGCGCAAGCCGGCAGGCCGCGAGGCCGTGCGCCGGAGGTGGCATGAAGTGTGCAGTCATGTCTGCACACTAGCCCTGCCTGCCGGGGCCGACATGAAGCTTTCTTTGCTAGAGTTTTCCGATGGTTATGCAGGATTCAACGGCGCACGCCTCGGCGCCCAAGCAGGCTGAGGATTTCGTGGTGCAGCGCCTGACCCTGCGACAGCTGCGCGTGCTGCTGGCTCTGGCAGACAAGGGCAGCATCAGCGCAGCGGCCGACGCCTTGCATGTCACGCAACCGGCCGTCAGCAAGACGCTCAGCGAACTCGAGAGCGGCCTGGGACAAACCCTGTTTGTGCGGCGTGGGCGTGGCATCCGGGCGACGGCGATGTGCGAGCGGCTGCTGGTGCTGGGCCGCAAGCTGCAGGCCGACCTGCGCCGCGGCGGCGAGGAGGTGGCGTCGCTGGCGCGGGGCGTCAGCGGAGAGTTGCTGCTGGGCGCCACCAATGCGGCGCTGGCCGACCTGATGCCGGACGCCGTGGCGGCGCTGAAGACCGAGCTGCCGGGCGTGGCGGTCAGCGTGCGGACGCATTCGCTGGCCGGCATGTTCGCCGACCTGCGCCAGGGCCGCCTGGACCTGGTCATCGCGCGCGTGCAGGGCGCCGACGTGCCCGGCGACCTGGAGCGCGTGCAGTTGATGCGTCAGCAGGAGGTGCTGGTCATCAGCCAGTGCCACCCCTTGGCGGCCAGCCGCCACCTGAGCTGGGAGGTGCTGGCGCAGCAGTCCTGGATCTGGCCGCTGCCGGGCACGCGCATGCGCGTGTTGCAGGACGCCAAGTTCCACAGCCTGGACCTGGCACTGCCGACCAACCTGTTCCAGACCGACGACCTCATGGTGACCATCAGCATGATGCGCAGGCTGCCGCTGGTGGGTTATCTGCCGGGCAGCATCGCGCGCGTCGCGGCGCGCGAGGGCCATGTGCGCATCCTGGCGCTGGAGAACGCGCGCCTGCCGCTGGACGAGATGTGCGCCTGGCACATGCGCGAGCCGCAGAGTGAACTGGTGGAACGCTTCAAGCAGTTGTTGCTGGCCGCGGCGGCGCGGCTGGAGCGCGAGGCCTGAAGAAGGCGAGTCAGGCGCGGGCGGCCAGGCTTTGCAACAGCTTGTCGTGAATGCCGCCAAAACCGCCATTGCTCATGCACAGCAGGTGGTCGCCCGGCTTTGCGGCCTTGATGACCTCGACGACCAACGCATCCACATCTGCGCCGACGATGGCCTGCGCGCCCATCGGCGCCAGCGCCTCCTTGGCGTCCCAGCTCAGCCCCTGCTGGTTGCAGAAGGCCAGGTCGGCCTCCTCCAGCGCCCAGGGCAGCTGGGCCTTCATCGTGCCCAGCTTCATCGTGTTGGAGCGTGGCTCGAAGATGGCCAGGATGCGATCGGCCGGCGCGATGCGGCGACGCAGGCCGTTGACGGTGGTGCGGATGGCCGTGGGGTGGTGGGCGAAGTCGTCGTAGACCTTGATGCCGTTCACCTCGCCGCGCAGCTCCATGCGCCGGCGCACGTTCTGGAACTCGGCCAGCGCGGCGGCCGACTGCTCCGGCGACACGCCAACGTGTTCTGCAGCGGCGATGGCGGCCAGCGCGTTGAGCTGGTTGTGCTCGCCGATCAGGCCCCATTCGACGCGGGCCACCTTCAGGCTGCCGCGCAGCACGTCGAAGGCCTGCGGCTCGCCGCGCGCGCGCAGCATGCCGGCCTCTTCCTTCTTGGCGCCGAAGCGCTGCACCTCGCTCCAGCAGCCGCGCGCGATGACGCGTTGCAGCGCCTCCTCGCGCGCATTGACGACCAGGCGGCCACTTTCGGGCACGGTGCGCACGAGGTGGTGGAACTGCGTCTCGATGGCGGCCAGGTCCGGGAAGATGTCGGCGTGGTCGTGCTCGAGGTTGTTCAGGATGGCGGTGCGCGGCCGGTAGTGGACGAACTTGCTGCGCTTGTCGAAGAAGGCGGTGTCGTACTCGTCGGCCTCGATGACGAAGGCGCTGCCTTCGCCGAGTCGCGCCGACACGCCGAAGTTCTGCGGCACGCCGCCGACGAGGAAGCCCGGCTTCTGGCCGGCGTGTTCCAGGATCCAGGCCAGCATGGACGTCGTCGTCGTCTTGCCATGCGTGCCGGCCACGGCCAGCACGTGGCGGCCCTGCAGCACGTGTTCCGCCAGCCACTGCGGGCCGGAGGTGTAGGGCAGGCCGGCGTCGAGGATGGCTTCCATCAGCGGGAAGCGCTCGCCGCGCGTGACGACGTTGCCGATGACGAAGACGTCGGGCTTGAACTCCAGCTGCTCGGCGCCGAAGCCTTCGATCAGCTCGATGCCGAGCGCTTCGAGCTGCGTGCTCATCGGCGGATAGACGTTGGCGTCACAGCCGGTCACGCGGTGGCCGGCCTCGCGCGCCAGCGCCGCCAGGCCGCCCATGAAGGTGCCGCAGATGCCGAGGATGTGGAGATGCATGTCAGTGGTTCCCGGCCGCCCGAAACCACGGACACGCCCCCTCGGGGGGCAGCGAACGGAGTGAGCGTGGGGGCAGTTTCATGTCAATCAGCCGGCGAGGGCAGGGGATCAGCGCAGGGCGGTGCGCGCGGCCGAAAGCGTCGCCTCGATGTCGGCCTGGCTGTGCGCCGCCGACACGAAGCCCGCTTCATACAAGGCCGGAGCAAGATAGATGCCGGCATCCAGCATCGCGTGGAAGAAGCGGTTGAAGCGCTCCTTGTCCGTCGTCATGACGGTGGTGTAGTTCTGCGGCAGTTCGGGCATCAGGAAGAAGCCGAACATGCCGCCTTCGCAGTCGGCGCTGAAGGGCACGCCGTTCTCCGCCGCGACGGACTTCAGGCCGTCGACGAGCTGCCGCGTTCTGGCCGACAGGTCGGCGAAGAAGCCGGGTTTCTGGATCTCGCGCAGCGTCGCCAGCCCGCAGGCCGTGGCCACCGGGTTGCCCGACAGCGTGCCTGCCTGGTAGACGCCGCCCAGCGGCGCCAGGTGCTGCATGACCTCGCGCTTGGCGCCGAAGGCCGCCAGCGGCATGCCGCCGCCGATGACCTTGCCGAAGACTGAGATGTCGGGGGCGAAGCCGGGGATCAGCGTCGCGTAGTGGGCCTGCGCGGAGCCCAGGCCGACGCGGAAGCCCGTCATCACCTCGTCCAGCACCAGCAGCGCGCCATGCTGCGTGCACAGCTCGCGCATCGCGGTCATGAACGGCACGGACGCACGCACGAAGTTCATGTTGCCGGCGATAGGCTCGACGATGACGCAGGCCAGCTCGGCACCGTACTGGGCGAACGCGGCTTCCAGCTGCTCGACGTTGTTGTATTCCAGGACCACCGTGTCGGCAGCCGCGCCCGGCGTCACGCCGGCGCTGGTCGGGTGGCCGAAGGTGGCCAGGCCTGAGCCGGCCTTGACCAGCAGCGCGTCCGTATGGCCGTGGTAGCAGCCCTCGAACTTGATGAACTTGGCCCGGCCGGTGGCGCCGCGCGCCAGGCGGATGGCGCTCATCGTCGCCTCGGTGCCGGAGCTGACCAGGCGCACCTGGTCCATGCTGGGCACGAGCTTCAGGATCTCTTCGGCCAGTTCGATCTCGCGCTCGGTGGGCGCGCCGAACGAGAAGCCTTCGACGGCGGCCTTCTGCACCGCCTCCAGCACGGCCGGGTGGCCGTGGCCCAGGATCATCGGCCCCCAGGAGCCGATGTAGTCCACGTAGCGCTTGCCTTCGGCATCAAAGATGTAGGCGCCTTCGCCGCGGGCGATGAAGCGCGGCGTGCCGCCGACGGCGCGGAAGGCGCGCACGGGCGAGTTCACGCCGCCGGGAATGACGCGCGAGGCGCGCTCGAACAGCTGGGAATTGGTAACCATCGGAAACGGCAAAAAGGGTTCAGTGCATGCGCCGCGGCGACTTGGGCGGCTGTTCGGGTTCGACGTCTTCGAACTCCGTCTCGCCACCTTCTTCGTCGGCCGGCGGCAGCGCCCAGAAGAAGCGGTCGGGGATGACGTTGCCCATGCCGGGGCGAAAGCCCGCGTCCAGCGACTGGTCCAGGAAAGACAGCGCCTCGCTGACGGCCGAGTGCAGCTCGGCACCGACCGACAGCAGCGCTGCCAGCGCCGCGGCCAGCGTGTCGCCGGCGCCGACGAACGAGGTCTCGAAGCGCTCGAACTTCTCGCCGGTGATGGGGCCGGACGAGTTGGCCAGCACGTTGTCCACGTACTGGTTGGGCAATTGCATGCCGGTCACCAGCACGTGCTGGGCGCCCGACTGCGCGGCGGCCACGGCCAGCTCGCGGGCCGAGGGGCTGCGCTCGCTGTCCCAGTCGGGCAGCAGGAAGTCGGTCATGGTCTTGTGGTTGCCCACCAGCACGGCCGTCTGCGGCAGCACCAGTTCGCGCAACGCGTCCAGGTACTGCTGCTGCTCGTCTTCGTCGATCCAGGCGACCGACGGCAGGTAGGTCACCAGCGGCACGTCTGGGTAGTCGCTGAGCACCTCGGCGACGGCGCTGACGACCTCGGCGTTGCCGAGGAAGCCGACCTTCCAGGCCGTGATGGGCACGTCCTCCAGTATGTGGCGGGCCTGCTCGGCGACGACGTCGGGGTCCAGGTTGTGGTGCTCGAAGGTCTCGGCCGTGTCGCGCAGCACGACGGCGGTGACCACCGGCAGGCAGTGCGCGCCCATGGCTGCGATGGTGGCCACATCGCCGGCCAGGCCGCCCGCGCCGGAGGCGTCGCTCGCGTTGAAGCTCAGCACGCACGCGGGCGGCGGGCTCTCCTGCTCATCTTGGGGCGTGTCGGCGTCGGGGGCGACGGAATGGGGTTTGGAGCTCATGAGGAGGTCGTGGCGGTCGCGGCCGAACAGCAGCCGAAAGCGTGGAGTCTGCCGCTAAAAGCGCGGTCCTGCGGGCCTCGGCACAGGCGTTTGCCCTCAGCATTGCGCTCCTGGGCCCTGGCTAGAATGATTCGATTGTAGTGAGCAAACTCTGAGCAACACGTGAGCGAACCCAGTACCTGGATGTGCCTGATCTGCGGATGGATCTATGACGAGGAGACGGGCGATCCCGAGCACGGCATCGCGCCCGGCACCAAGTGGGCCGATGTCGACATGAACTGGGTCTGCCCCGATTGCGGCGCGCGCAAGGAAGACTTCGAGATGGTGCGCATCTGACCCTGCCGGGCCGGACCAGTCCCGAGCTGAAGATCAGAGGAGACGAGGTTTGAACGAGCAAGCATCCGGTGCGGGCCCGACCCGCATCCTGGTCATCGACGACAGCAACACCATCCGCCGCAGCGCGGAGATCTTCCTGAAGCAGGGCGGCCACGAGGTCGCGCTGGCGGAGGACGGCTTCGATGCGCTCGCCAAGCTGGGCGACTTCCACCCCGACCTGGTGTTCTGCGACATCCTGATGCCGCGCCTGGACGGCTACCAGACCTGCGCCATCATCAAGCGCAACCCGCAGTTCTCGGGCGTGCCGGTGATCATGCTGTCGTCCAAGGACGGCTTGTTCGACAAGGCCCGCGGGCGCATGGTGGGCTCGGAGGACTACCTCACCAAGCCCTTCACCAAGGACCAGCTGCTCCAGGTGGTGCAGCAGCATCGTCCCTGAGCGACTTTTGAGCGAGAACTGCCATGAGCATCCACAACATCCTCCTGGTCGACGATTCCAAGACCGAACTGCACGCGCTGTCCGAGATGCTGGTCAAGCGCGGCTACAGCGTGCGTACCGCCGAGAACGGTGAAGAGGCGATGAAGCGCCTGGCCGAGGCCAAGCCCGACCTCATCCTGATGGACGTCGTCATGCCCGGCCAGAACGGCTTCCAGCTGACCCGCGCGATCACTCGCGACGAGCGCTACACCGGCGTGCCGGTCATCATGTGCACCAGCAAGGGCCAGGAGACCGACAAGGTCTGGGGCATGCGCCAGGGTGCCAGCGACTACGTCGTCAAACCCGTCAAGGCCGAAGAGTTGTTGGCCAAGATCAAAGCCCTGGGTTGAGGGCGAGCAGCACGGACATGGCCAACAAGACTGCACTCCGTGAACTGCAACAGCGGCTGGCCGAGCGCATGCAGGCCGCGCGCGAAACCACCCTCATTGCCAACTGGCTGGCCGTCGACTGCGCCGGCGTGGGCCTGCTGTTCTCGCTGAAGCAGGCCAGCGAAATCTTCGCGCCGGTGCCCATCAAGCCGGTGCCCTATGCCAAGCCCTGGCTGGCCGGCGTGGCCAACCTGCGCGGCGGCCTGTTCACCGTCGTGGACCTGGCGGTCTACCTGGGCCTGCGCGAGCCGGCCGCCGGCCGCGCGTTCGCGCCGCAGGCCCGGCTGGTGTCGATGAACAGCGACCTGAACCTGAACTGTGCGCTGCTGGTCGACCGCCTGGCGGGCCTGCGCAGTGATGAGCAACTGCCGCTGGCTGCCGAGCAGCCCGCCGGCCCGCTGCCGCGCTTTGCCGGCGCGCTGCGGCGCGACGAGGCCGGCCGGCATTGGCAAGAAATCAATCTCGAAGCGCTGGCGAGGCAGGACGACTTCCTGCACATCGTCGCGTGACGCGCGTTAGCTAGTCCCCGGGTCCGTGTCATGGGAGCGCGGACGTCACAAACATTTGAAGGACGAGGGTGAGATGAGCCTGCTGGACAAGATCAGGAGAACGTCCGAAGCCGACGAGCAAGCGCCGGTGGCGCGCGAGGCTGTGGACACGACCATCGATTCGACGAGCGCCGGCGGGTTCGACGCGACGCGCAACGTCGATTCCACGCTCGTCAACGCCGAGCTGCCAACCCGCTCCGACGCCTTCCTGCAGGTCGAGGAGCCGGCGTCCATCATCTCGCCGGCCGTGCCGACCGAGCCCGGGCCGGCCAGCGAGTTCCCGGCCAGCAGCATCAGCTTCGCGCCGACGACGCAAGCCGCCGACCCCACCATGCTGCCCCAGGCGGCCCAGCCAGCCTCCGGCGCCGACAAGCTGGCCGACTTCCTGTCCCGCAACCGTCAGAAGGTGCTGACCGGCCTGGTGGCCCTGGGCTTCGTGGGCACGGCGCTCTCCGTCAGCCTGGTGCTGGTCAGCTCCAACCGCAGCGCGGCGCAGGTGCGCGCCGCCGGCCAGGCGCTGATGCACTCGCAGCGCATGGCCAAGTCCGTGTCCGCCGCGCTGGTGGGCAACCCGACGGCGTTCGCCGAACTGCGCGAATCGGTGGGCACGCTGAGCAGCGTGGTCAACAACCTGAAGACCGGCGAGGGCGAGCTGTCCGTCGCGCCGGCGGCCGTGCAGCCCACGCTGGACTCGCTGAAGCCGCTGGTCGAGCGCGCCGAGAAGCACGGCAAGGTCGTGCAGGGCCAGGAAAAGGTGCTGACCCAGGTTGGCGAGGCGCTGCGCGCCATCAACCGCCAGTCCAGCGACCTGCTGGAAAGCGCCGAGGCGGTGTCATCCCAAGCGCTGCAGATCGGCGCCTCCGCCGGTGAGGTGTCCGCGGTCGGTCAGCTGGTCATGCTGACCCAGCGCATCGGCAAGAGCGCCAACGAGTTCCTGACGCAGGAAGGCGTCAGCCCCGAGGCCGTATTCCTGCTGGGCAAGGACTTGAACTCCTTCAAGCTCATCACCGAGGCGCTGATCAGCGGCAGCCC
Source organism: uncultured Roseateles sp. (assembly GCA_946480605.1). Next base: position 8,284 of record CAMLKW010000177.1, read on the forward strand.
CGAGCTGCGCCTGAACGCCGCGCGCGACCCGCAGCTGAAGGAACGCCTGCAGACCCTGCTGACGCAGTACGAGCAGACCCGCCAGCGCGCCTCCGCCATTCTGGGCAACCTGCAAGGCCTGGTGGCCGCCCGCGAGGCCCAGACGGCCATCCTGAACGACTCCGAACCGCTGCGCAAAGGTCTGGAGCAGGCCGCCACCGAACTGGAGAAGTCCGGCGGTGCCGGCTGGGGCCTGATCCTGCTGCTGCTGGCCTCGCTGGCCGCGCTGGTGGGCGGCGCGGTCGGTTTCCTGCGGCTGTATCTGGGCGATCAGTCCCGCCGTGCCGAGCTGGCCGAGGCCGAGAAGCAGCGCGCCGAGAGCGAGGAAGCCGAGGCCAAGCGCGTCAACGACGCCAACCAGGCGGCCATTCTGCGGCTGATGAACGAGCTGGCCAACGTCGCTGAAGGCGACCTGACGCAGCAGGCCACGGTGACGGAAGACATCACCGGCGCCATCGCCGACTCCGTGAACTACACGGTGGAGGAGCTGCGCAACCTGGTGGGTCAGGTGCAGACCACGGCGGCCCGCGTGACCGACACGACCGGCGCGGTGGACCAGACCTCCACCGACCTGCTGGCGGCGTCCAAGGAGCAGCTGCACGAGATCCGCGCCACCGGCGAGGCCGTGCTGGGCATGGCGGGCCGGATCACCGAGGTGTCCGCGCAGGCGCAGACGACGGCCGAGGTGGCGCGCAAGAGCCGTCTGGCCGCCGAGCAGGGCCTGAACGCGATGCAGAACAACATCGCCGGCATGAACACCATCCGCGACTCCATCCAGGAGACGTCCAAGCGCATCAAGCGGCTGGGCGAGTCGTCGCAGGAAATCGGCGAGATCACGGAGCTGATCTCGGACATCACGGAACAGACCAACGTGCTGGCCCTGAACGCCGCCATCCAGGCCGCGTCCGCCGGCGAAGCCGGTCGCGGCTTCTCGGTGGTGGCGGAAGAAGTGCAGCGCCTGGCCGAACGCTCCGGCGACGCGACGCGCCGCATTGCCGCGCTGGTCAAGACCATTCAGACCGACACCCACGACGCCGTGGCCGCCATGGAGC
>CAMLKW010000178.1 GCA_946480605.1 uncultured Roseateles sp.
GCCCCGAACGACTGGCAGGTCGGCCAGACCGGCAAGATCGTCGCGCCGCAGCTGTACATCGCGGCCGGCATCTCCGGTGCCATCCAGCATCTGGCCGGCATGAAGGACTCCAAGGTCATCGTCGCGATCAACAAGGATCCGGAAGCGCCGATCTTCTCGGTGGCCGACTACGGCCTGGAAGCCGATCTGTTCACGGCCGTGCCTGAACTCGTCAATGCGCTGTAAACCCACGCCGATCACCGCCGGGCGCCCCGACCGTCGTCGCGGCGCCCTTTTTGTTTCCGCCAGGAGGAACAAATGAGTTACCAAGCTCCCGTCAAGGACATGCTCTTCAACATCCAGCACCTGGCCGGTCTGGATTCGCTAACCCAGCAAGTGCCCGCATTCGCCGACTTCGGTCTGGACACCGCCGCCGCCGTGCTGGAGGAGTGTGCCAAGCTGACGCAGGACGTCATCGCGCCGCTGAACTTCGAGGGCGACAAGAACCCGTCGTCGTGGAAAGACGGCGTGGTCACGACAACGCCCGGCTTCAAGCAGGCCTTCCGCGCTTACGCCGAAGGCGGCTGGCAAGGCCTGGTGCACCCGACCGAGTTCGGTGGCCAGGGTGCGCCCAAGACCATCGCTGCGGCCTGCAACGAGATGCTGCAATCGGCCAACATGAGCTTCGCGCTGTGCCCGCTGCTGACCGACGGCGCCGTCGAGGCGCTGCTGACCGCGGGCAGCGACGAGCAGCGCTCGGTCTACATCCCCAAGCTGCTGGACGGCTCGTGGACCGGCACGATGAACCTGACCGAGCCGCAGGCCGGCTCGGACCTGGCGCTGGTGTGCACGCGCGCCGAGCCGCAGGGCGACGGCACGTACAAGGTCTTCGGCACGAAGATCTTCATCACCTACGGTGAGCACGACATGGCCGAGAACATCGTCCACCTCGTGCTGGCCCGCGTGGCCGGCGCGCCGGAGGGCGTGAAGGGCATCAGCCTGTTCCTGGTGCCGAAGTTCCTCGTGAATGCCGACGGCTCGCTCGGCGCGCGCAACGACGCGCACTGCGTGTCCATCGAACACAAGATGGGCATCAAGGCCAGCCCGACGGCGGTGCTGCAGTTCGGCGACCACGGCGGCGCCATTGGCACGCTGATCGGCGAGGAGAACCGCGGCCTGGAGTACATGTTCATCATGATGAACGCGGCCCGGTATGGCGTGGGCCTGCAGGGCATCGCCATCGCCGATCGCGCCTATCAAAAGGCCGTGGCCTACGCGAAGGACCGCGTGCAGTCGCGCCCGGTGGACGGCAGCAAGCCTGGCAGTGCCACCATCATTCACCACCCCGACGTTCGCCGCATGTTGATGACGATGCGCGCGCTGACGGAAGGGTGCCGTGCGATGGCCAGCACCGCCGCCGCGGCGTTCGACGCGGCGCACCACCACCCCGACGCCGACGCGCGCAAGCAGAACCAGGCGTTCTACGACTTCATGGTGCCGCTGGTGAAGGGCTACAGCACCGAGATGAGCCTGGAGGTCACGTCGCTGGGCGTGCAGGTGCATGGTGGCATGGGCTTCATCGAGGAGACCGGTGCGGCGCAGTACTACCGCGACGCCAAGATCCTGACCATCTACGAGGGCACGACGGCCATCCAGGCCAACGACCTGGTGGGCCGCAAGACCTCGCGCGACGGCGGCCAGCTGGCGCGCGGCATCGCGGGCCAGATCGAAGTCACCGAAAGCGAACTGGCCCAGCGCGACAGCGCAGCGGCCAAGGCCGTGCTGAAGGCGCTGCGCGCCTCGCGCGAAGATTTCCTCGCCGTCGTCGACTTCATCGCTGCGTCGGCCAAGGGCAACCCCAACGCCGCCTATGCCGGCTCGGTGCCCTACCTGATGCTGGCGGGCAACCTCGTCGCTGGCTGGCAACTGGCTCGCGCGCTGCTGGCCGCGGAAGACGCGTTGGCGACTGACAAGGCCTTCATGGCCGCCAAGATCACCACCGCGCGCTTCTATGCCGAGCACATCCTGCCGCGCACCGCGTCGCTGCGGGCTGCCATCGTGGACGGTGCCGACAGCGTGACTGAGCTGAGCCTTGAAGCTTTCTGACGGAGACATCCCCTTGGCATTGCCCGACATCCTGAAGAACCTGCCGCTGCCGGTCATCGGCTCGCCGCTGTTCATCATCAGCAACCCCAAGCTCGTCATCGAGCAGTGCAAGGCCGGCATCGTCGGCTCCATGCCGGCGTTGAACGCGCGTCCGGCCGAACTGCTGGACGAGTGGCTGGCCGAGATCACCGAGACGCTGGCCGCCTACAACCGCGCCAACCCAGACAAGCCGGCGGCGCCGTTCGCGATCAACCAGATCGTGCACAAGAGCAATGAGCGGCTCGAACACGACATGCAGGTGTGCGCCAAGTACAAGGTGCCCATCGTCATCACCAGCCTGGGCGCGCGCGAGGACGTGAACGCGGCCGTGCACAGCTGGGGCGGCATCGTGCTGCACGACATCATCAACAACAAGTTCGCTAAGAAGGCCATCGAGAAGGGCGCCGACGGCCTGATCGCGGTGGCGGCCGGCGCGGGCGGCCACGCGGGCGTGAAGAGCCCGTTCGCGCTGATCCAGGAAATCCGTGAGTGGTTTGACGGCCCGCTGGCGCTGTCGGGTGCCATGGCCACGGGCGATGCGGTGCTGGCCGCGCAGGCCATGGGTGCCGACCTGGCCTATATCGGCTCGGCCTTCATCGCGACCGAAGAGGCGCGCGCCAGCGATGCCTACAAGCAGATGATCGTCGCCAGCAACAGCGACGACATCGTCTACAGCAACCTGTTCACCGGCGTGCACGGCAACTACCTGCGCGGCTCGGTGGTGGCGGCCGGCCTGGACCCGGACAAGCTGCCCGAGAGCGATCCCAGCGCGATGAACTTCGGCGGTGGCGCGGCCAAGGCCTGGAAGGACATCTGGGGCAGCGGTCAGGGCATCGGCGCGGTGCGCGAGGTGCTGCCTGCGGCGCAGCTGGTCGCGCGCCTGAAGCGCGAGTACCTGGCCGCCCGCCAGCGCCTCGCGCTGAACTGAGGCCGGTCAGCGTTTGTGGATGCGCCAGACCGGCAGCGTCCAGCCCGTCCACAACGCCAGCGCGCGCAGCAGCACGGTGGCCGTCGCCGTCGCGCTGATCGCGGCCCATGGCGGCGCGTCCAGGCGCGCGGCCGCGACCATCACCCAGCCGCCCACGAAGCTGCACAGCGCATAGGGCCGGTGATCGTGGAAGGCGGCCGGGATCTCGTTGCAGACGATGTCCCGCAGCACGCCGCCGAAGGTGGCCGTGATGACGCCCATCAGCACGGCCACGATGCCCGGCATGCCGGCCTCCAGCGCCAGCGAGGTGCCGCTGGCCGTGAACAGCCCCAGGCCCAGCGCGTCGGGCCACTGGATGGCCTTCTCGGTCAGCGCCAGGTGGCGACGGCGCATGAACAGCATGGCGCCGAACGACAGGGCCATCAGCGCCCACAGCCAGTCGGCATGTTCGACCCAGAAGAACGGCCGGCGGTCCAGCAGCACGTCGCGCAGCGTGCCGCCGCCGAAGGCCGACAGCCCGGCGACGACGCACAGGCCCACCACGTCCAGCTGCTTGCGCGCGCCGGCCAGCAGGCCGGACAGTGCGAAGGCCAGCGTGGCGGCGATCTCGATGGTCGACTGCAGCGTGGAGAAGTTGATGACGGGAGGCTTCATGGCGGGGATCGCATCGTCAGTCGATCAGGGCCGCGTCCGTCAGGAAGCGTGACGGCCGGCTCGGGTCGAAGGTCAGTGTCAGGCGTTGCCGGGCGCGCGTCATGGCCACGTACAGCAGGTTGCGGTTCTCGCCGGAGCCTTCACCAAATTCGCCGCGCGAGAGGTGCGGCACGATGACGTGGTCGAACTCCAGCCCCTTGGCCGACTCGATGCTGGACAGCACCACGCGCTCGCTCGCGCGCAAGCGCCGCCGGGCCTGGTCCAGCGCCGAGAACAGGCGGAACGCGCCCGCCAGGCCGGCGCCCTCGGCGATGGCGACGCGGTGCAGCTGCGCGATGTTGTCCGCCACCTGCTCGGCATCCTGCCGGCGCACGAACAGGCGGGTGGCCAGCGTCAACGGGTCCAGCGCCTTCAGAAAGGCGGCCTCGAACGCGTCGAGGTCGTTGCTGCGCAGGATCGCCGTCGCGGCGTCCAGCTGCCGCCTGGCGCTCGCGTTCGCGCTGCGCAATACGTGGCCCTCGATGAAGGCGCGCGTCGATCCGAGGTCGGCCGCAGCTTCGGCCACGGCGACGCGCTGGGCCTCGGCGTCGTCCAGGTGCCGCAGCTCGATGCTGTCCACCCGGGCGCCCGAGAACAGCAGCAGCGCGTTCAGCAGGTGGGCGCGGTGCGGCGCGTCCTCGAAGCCGGTGAAGTCGTTGCACGCGTGGGCGTACAGCCCGCGCACCAGCAGCGTCTCGGCACGCTCCAGGTAGGGCGCGAAGCCGGCGGCGCCGTAGGGCACGCCCAGGCGCAGCAGCTCGTGCTCGATCAGCACGGACTGCGCGGGGTGGCGCAGCAGCACGCGCAGGCTGGCCAGTGCCTGCTGCTGGTGGTGGGTCTGCGCCAGCCGCGCGACGAAGGCCGCGGCGAGCCGGGGCGACTCGCAGCGCTCCAGGTGGATGTGTGTCTGGATCGCGTCGTCCGCCGCGTAGGGCTTGCGCGCCAGCGCGCCGACATGGCGCGCAAGCTGGGGGCTGAAGCGCCGGCTGCGCGTCAGCGGCAGCACCTCGGGCGTGCCGATCTCCGCCCGAAAGTGCTCGCCCATGAAGCCGACCTCTGCGCCGGTCTGCGAATGGATGACCTGGTCGCGGTCGCCCACGCCGACGAAGGCCGCCCGCGGGTTGGCGGCCAGCACGGCCTTCAGCACCGTGAAGGCGGCGCGGTTCACGTCGTGCATCTCGTCGACGCAGATCAGCGACAGGCTTTGCTGAAGCGCTGCATCGTCGGCCAGCGTCTCGCCGTGCAGCAGCGCACGGGCCAGGTCGTAGACGCCGTCGCCGTCGAAGCGGAATTCGGGCCGGTCGGGGTGGCCGCCCCGGCGGATGAACTCGTAGCAGCGCCAGGCGCGCAGCGTCAGGTAGCCGAAGCCCAGCTCATCGGCCAGCCCGGGCGTCATGCGCTGTTCCGGGTCCAGGTGCTCGACGACCATGCGTCCCTTCAGCAGGTCGAAGGACTTCAGCAGGCCTTCGACGAGTTCGCCCGGCGGCGCCTCCGCCAGCAGCTCGTCGGGGTGGCGTTCCTCGGGCAGCGACTGGGCGCGCTCGATGGCGCGCACCACGTGCGGCCGGACCTGCTCGGGCGAAGTGACGACGCGCGTCGCCGCGCCTTCGGTCTGGGCCAGCACGGCGAGGCTGAAGGCCTCGAAGGTCTGGATGCGCAGCTGCTGCACCACCGGCTTCGGGATGCCGATGTGGGCCAGCCGCTCCTTCAGTGCGGCGACGGCCGGCGCGGTGGCGGTGAGGGCCAGCGCCGTCTGCGGCGGCGCGCCGCGCTGCAGCGCCTGCGCGATGCGGAGCGCCAGCGTCGTCGTCTTGGCCGCACCGGCGTTGGCCTCCACCAGCAGCAGGCGGGTTCTCAGCAGCTGGATCGCGAGCTGCTCGGCGCTCGGTGTGATGCGGGTGGGCTGGAAGGCGGGATCGCTCATGGTGCGGATTGGAACGCACCCGGCGGGCCCGGCCGACCGGCCCAGGTACTGCTGGGACGAGGGGCGCTACTTGACCGTCGCCAGGCGCACCTGCGGCGCGTCGTTGGCCGCATGCGGGATGCTGACGTTGGCCCGCATCGCCCAGGGCCGCACCTGGTGGTGGATGGGGATGAACAGCACCTCGTCGCGCGTGCGCTTGAGCGCCTCCTGCATCAGCGCCAGGCGCTTGGGCACATCGGTCTCGACCTTGATCTGCTGGACCAGCGCGTCGACTTTGGCATCGCTGACGCGCGAGTAGTTGCCCTTGCCGTCCACGCCCGAGGTCTTGGTGTGCACGATGTCCTGCAGCGTGTACTGCGCGTCGAAGGTGGTCACGCCCCAACCGTACAGGTACAGCGGCAGCTCGAAGCGCTGCAGCGCGGCCGAGTGCTGGGTCATGGGCTGCGTCGTCAGCTTGGCCTTGATGCCCAGGCGCGCCCACATGGACACCACCGCCTGGCAGATCTCCTCGTCGTTGACGTAGCGGTCGTTGGGGCAGGCCAGCGGCGTCTCGAAGCCGTCGGCATAGCCGGCCGCTGTCATCAGCTGCTTGGCGCGCGCCAGGTCGGGCTTCTGAACCGTGTCGAGTTCCTGCGACCAGCCGTAGGTCACCGGCGCCACCATCGCAGCGGCCGGGATGGACAGGCCGCGCATCAGGCTGCGCTTGATGGCTTCGCGGTCGATCGCCAGCGACATGGCCTCGCGCACCCGGCGGTCCTTGAACGGGTTCTTGCCCTTGATGTTGGAGCCCTTGATCTCGTCGCTGCCCAGGTCCAGCGCGAAGAAGATGGTGCGGTTCTCGGGGCCGTCGATGACCTTGAGCCGCGGGTCGGCCTTCAGCTTGGCCACGTCCTGCGGCGGCAGGTCTGTCAGCAGGTCCAGCGCGCCGGACAGCAGCGCCGCCACGCGGGTCGCGTCCGACTTGATGGGCAGGTAGGTCAGCTCGGTGACGTTGCTGCGCGGCTTGTCCCACCAGTCCTTGTTGACCACCATCGTGAGCTTCTGGTCGGGCGTCCAACTGGTCAGCTTGAAGGGGCCGGTGCCCATCGCGTTGCGGGCCGCGAAGGTGTCTTCCTTGGCCTTGAAGTCCTGCGGGTTCTCGGACTTGTTCTTGACGGCCCAGGCCTTGCTGAGCACGCGCACGAAGGTGAGGTTGCGCAGCAGCACCGGGTTGGGGGCGTCCAGCATCAGGTCGACCGTGAAGTCATCGACCTTGCGCACCTCCTTCACGCCGGAGCTGAAGATGACCATGTTGCTGGCCGGGTGGCGGATGCGCTGGAAGCTGAACACCACGTCGTCGGCGGTGAAGGGCGTGCCGTCGTGGAACTTCACGCCGCGCCGCAGTTCGAAGCGCACCTGGGTTGGTGTGACGTAGGTCCACTTCGTCGCCAGCGCCGGCTCGACGTCGAACTTCTCCGTGTAGCGGGTCAGGCCCTCGTAGACATAGCCCGTCAGCGTGGTCGTCGCTGAGTGGTTCTGCGAGTGCGGGTCCAGCGTCTGGATGTCGTTCTGCGCGGCCCAGCGCAGCGGGTTGGCGGTGGCGGTGGCGGTCGCGGTCGCGGCGAGCGACGCGCACACCAGAAGCGCGGCGGTGGCCATGCGCAGTTTCATCGGCGGTCCTCCTGGGTTAGGAGCCCGGATGATCGCCGAAACCGGCCGCTCATTTCACGGTCGTGTAGCGCGCTTCGAAATAGTCGTTGGAGCGGTGCAGCGTGGTCACGCCGGGCTTCATGGCCCAGGGCCGGATCTGGTGGTGGATGGGGATGAACAGCGACTCGTCGCGGATGCGCAGCAGCGCCTCGCGGATGAGGGCGTTGCGCTTGGGCACGTCGGGCTCGAACTTGATCTTCTGGATCAGCCCGTCCAGCGTCGCGTCGCTGACCTTGCCGAAGTTGAAGTTGCCGTCAGCCCCCTGCGTGCGCGTGTGGCCCCAGGCCTGCATGCCGTACAGCGCGTCGTAGGTGGACACGCCCCAGCCCAGCATGAAGAACGGCGACTCGCCGCGCTGGAAGGTCTGGCTGTGGGTGGAGAAGGGCGCCGCGATCAAACGCACCTTGACGCCGATGCGCGCCCACATGGACACCGCCGCCTGGCAGACCTGCTCGTCGTTCACATAACGGTTGTTGGGGCAGTGCAGTGGCAGCTCGAAGCCGTCGGGGTAGCCCGCGTCGGCCAGCAGCTTCTTGGCCTTGGCCACATCGGCCTTCAGGGGGCGGTCCAACGTCGCGTCGTAGCCGTTGACACCCGGCGCGATCATCAGCGCGGCCGGCACCGACAGCCCGCGCATGATGCTGCGCTTGATCGCCTCGCGGTCCAGCGCGAGGTTCATGGCTTCCCGCACGCGCTTGTCCTTGAACGGGTTGCGACCCTTCACGCTGGACTCGCGCAACTCGTCGCTGCCCTCGTCCATGACGAAGAAGATGGTGCGGATCTCCGGGCCCTCCAGCAGCCGGACCTTGCCCTGCTCCTTCAGCTTGAAGAAGTCCTGCGGCGGCAGGTCGGTGACGATGTCCACGTCGCCCGACAGCAGCGCCGCGACACGCGTGGGCGCACTCTTGATCGGCAGGTAGCTCAGCTCGGTGACGTTGCTGGCGTTGCTGTCCCACCAGTCCTTGTTGGCCACCATCTTCACGGCCTGGTCGGGCTGCCAGCTCACCAGCTTGTAAGGCCCCGTGCCATTGGCGTTGCGCGACGCGTAGTTCTCCTCCTTGGCCTTGTAGTCCTGCGTGCTGGTCGTCTTGTTCTTCTCCGACCAGGCCTTGCTCATGATGGGGAAGCTGATGATGTTCTGCAGCAGCATGGGCGTGGGCGCTTCCAGGAGGAGATCGACGCTGTGCTCGTCGACCTTCTTCACCTCCTTGATGCCCGACACATAGGTCTGCTTGGTGCCCTGCGGCTGCGTGATGCGGCCGAAGCTGAACACCACGTCATCGGCCGTGAACGGCGAGCCGTCGTGGAACTTCACGCCACGGCGCAGCTCGAAGCGCACCTGCGTCTGCGACAGATAGGTCCACTGGGTGGCCAGCGACGGCTCGGGCCGGTAGTTCCTGCCCAGCCGGGTCAGGCCCTCGTAGATGTGATTGCCGATCGCGTTGGACGTGTTGTGGTCCTGCGAGTGCGGGTCCAGCGTCAGGATGTCGTTCTGCGCGGCCCAGCGCAGCGGTGCGGCGTTGGCGGCGCTCAACGACAGAGCGGCCAGCAGGGACAGGAGTCGGAGCGGGAGTTTCATGCGGCGTCCTGGTGGGAGGGCAGAAGCGAGCCATGCTAGGGCCTGTTGGCACGATGGCAACCCGTGCCGCTGCACGGCCGCACGCGGCGCCGAATCAGGGCGCCAGCGGCCGGATGCTGCTGCCCAGGCTGCCGGGCGGATGGTGGTCGTTGAAAAGCTGCCAGACGCGGCCGCTGCGCGTCGCCTGGGCAAGGGCCTGGCGCAGCGCGCGCCGGTCGGCCTCGCCCAGGCTGCGGCGCGAGAGGTACAGGCCGCTGGCGCTCCAGCCCAGCTCCTCCAGCGGCTCCACGCGCAGGCGCTTCAGCAGCGGCGCCAGCTCGGGCTCGTTGACCAG
>CAMLKW010000179.1 GCA_946480605.1 uncultured Roseateles sp.
CCGGCGCACGCCGGACAGCGCGCGGCCCATGGCCTCGCGCGCGTCGCCCTCGTCGTTGAACTTCAGCGCCTCCCAGGCGTCTTCCTTCGTGCTGGGCCAGCCCCACCACAGCGCGCCGGCGCCCAGGCCCGCGGCATAGCCCAGCGCCGCGACCCCCAGCCCCAGGCCGCCCAGCAGGCCCAGCGCCTTGAGCACCAGCACGCCGGTCGCCACCAGCAGGCCGCACCAGTTGGCCGGTGCGTTCAGCCATCGAATCAAACCACGCATGCTTCGCTCACTGGTAGGCCCGAATGTCCTTGAACACGGCGTACAGCGGCGTCTTGCGCGCATCGAACACCTTGCCGCCGGTGATGTTGACCAGCTCCTTCAGGTCGCCCGCGTCGGCCTCGCCGAACAGCACCATGAAGACCGGGATGCCGCGCACGTCCTCGGGCAGTTGCTCGTAGGCGCGGCGGAAGTCTTCCAGCTTGCGGCCCACGGTGTTCTTGCCGTCGGTGAAGGCCACCACCGAGTACTGGTAGTCCGGGTTGCGGGCGCGCTGCTGCAGCATGTGCTCCAGCCCGGCCAGCACCGCGTCGTACAGCGCCGTGCCGCCGGCCATGCGCAGCTCGTCGGCGGCGTCGCGCACACGCTTCAACTCGGCCAGCTTGGCCTCGGTGTCGACCTGCGGCGCCACGCCCTTGGCCACGCGGCTGCCGGCCGGGATCTCGAACGGCACCGGCGCCTGCGGCGCGCTGCTGAAGGGCAGGAACCACAGCCGCTCGCGGTTGGTCAGCTTGGCGACACGGCCGGTCAGCGACGCGTCGGCGCCGGCCAGGTAGTGGATGGCCTCCACCAGCTGCTCGCGGCGCTTGCCCTGCATGCTGCCGCTGGTGTCCAGCACGAAGGTGGACGCGATGGGCTTGCGGAACTCGTTCAGGTAGGCGTCGATCAGGCCGTCGGCCAGTTGCCGGTCGGGCGAGAACGGCAGCTCCACCTGGAAGCCCAGCGGCGGCAGCACGTCGGCCACGCGGGCCGCCAGCTCGGCTTTCATCGGTCGGCGCAGCGTCTGCCGCGCCAGCCACAGCTGGGCCTCGTCGCCCTTCAGGTACTCGACCACCTTCACATAGTCCGCGCGGCGCGCCTCGTTCAGCAGCATCAGCGGGTAGTCGGCCGTGGACACGCCCTCGAACGGGTAGATCAGGTGCAGCGGCTCGCGCAGCTTGCCGCTGGCGTTCAGGCTCAGCAGCCAGCTCTCGTAGTTGATGAAGGCGTTGGCCCGCGTGCCCTGCAACTTGATGAACTGCTCGGCCAAGTAGGTCGAGTTGTCGCCGACGATGCGGTAGCCCTTCAGGAAGTCGGCAATCGCGCCGCGGTCCACGTCGGCGGCGGAGAGCGCCTCGCCCTTGCCGCCGGCCGCGGCCACCACGCCCAGCAGCGCCATGAAGCCCTGGTTGCTGGTGGCCGGGTTGGACAGCGCGTACTGCAGCTTGCCGGCCTTGGCCGCGCGGGCGATGTCGGCCCAGGTCATCCGGGTGTCCGGCCGGTCCCATCCATTGCGGGCCGCATCACTCTTGCTGACGCCGACCGCGATGGGCGACAGCATGATCTTCTCCTGCACCTTGACCTTGCCCTGGCCGGCCGCGTCGCTGAGCAGGTACTTGGCGTTGGCGAACCAGGCCGCGTCGGCCTGCGAGCCGCTGAGCACCTCCTGCGTGCTCTCCATCGTGCCGCCGAAGCGGAAGCGCACGTCCACGCCGGTGGCGGCGCGGATCTTGGCCGCCAGCGGCTCGATGTCCTTCAGGTCGCTGGTGGCCAGCACCTGCAGCGGCGCCGTGGCCTCGGCAGGCGGCGCAGCGGCGACGGGTTCGTCGGCCTGCTTGCCGCAGGCGGCCAGCAGCGTGAAGCTCAACAGCAACAGGGCACGGCGCATCACTGGTTCATCTCCCGGCTGACGATGTCGATCATTTCAAACATCAGGTCGAACCCCGGCGGGTCGATGACCTGGTTCAGGCGCTGGTCCACCGCCAGGCCGGCCTTCTCGGCGGTGGCGGCAAAGGCCGCCGCGTCACCGGTGCGAAAGCCCTGCTCCAGCGCCACGGCCTGCAGCGTCTTGTCGGCCACCAGCAGCTCGGCCAGCCGCTTGGCGCGCTCGCTCAGCGTCACCAACACCAGCTTGTTGACGATGGTGGGCTGCGGATACATCAGCACCATCTCGGGCTTGATGCCGCCCTTCTGCGCCTGGGCCAGCATCTGGCTCTCGTAGATGAAGGTCAGCGGCGTCTTGCCCATGCCGATGGCCAGGTAGTCGTCGAAGGCGCCGTTGACGTAGTTCTCCTGGAAGCCCTGGCGCTTGAACAGCTCGGCCAACTGGGCCGCGTGCTTCTGCGCCGAGGCGCGGTCGGCCACCACGTCGCCGTTCAGCGCGGCCGAGGTCAGCGCCAGGTACATGGCGGCCGAGTTGCTGCGCCGGATGTCGGTGGTGCTGACCAGCACGCTGCGCGACACCGCGTAGTCGCCGCTGGCCTTCAGGTCGCGCCAGCGCTGCTTGGCCAGCATCGCCTGGGTCAGCTTTTCCATGTCCAGGCCGTAGACCCGCGGCGCCAGCGGCCTGGCCATGCCGTTGGCGGCCAGGATCCTGGCCACCGGCTCCCACGAGGCGACGACCAGCGGCGTGTGGAAGGGCGAGCTCTGCGTGGCCGTCTTGCCGGCCTTGCGGGCGGCGTCGGCAATCATGTTGGCGGCGACAACGCCGCTGGCGATGAAGAAGTCCGGCTGGTCCGGCCCGCCGATGCGGGCCGCCATGTCGCGGCTGCCGACCCGCGCCACCTGCACCGGCAGCCGGGCCTGGGCCAGCGCGCGCGTCACACGCTCGTCCTTGAAGATGGGCTCCATCTCCACCGTAATCAGCCCACGCAAAGGCTCGGCCGTCGCGATGGCCGCCTGCTCCTGCTCGATCTGCCGGGTGGCCTCGTTGCTGCGCAGCGCAAAGAACAGGGCGCCGCCAAACAGCGCCAGCAGGACCAGGGTGCCGATCAGGCGTTTCGCAGTGTTCATGATGGGGGTAAGCCGCCTCCTTTGAATCAGGTGCGGAGTGTGCATCCTTCCGGCGACGACAATCACCGGCCATGAGTGACATCCTTACCCTCACCCGTCCTGACGACTGGCACTTGCACCTGCGCGACGAGGCGGCGCTGGCCAGCGTGCTGCCCTACACCGCGCGCCAGTTCGCCCGCGCCATCGTCATGCCCAACCTGCGCCCGCCGGTCACGACGGCCGCCCAGGCCGTGGCCTACCGCGAGCGCATCCTGGCGGCCTTGCCCGAGGGCTCCGACTTCCAGCCGCTGATGACCATGTACCTGACGGACAACACGCCGCCGGACGAGATCAAGCGCGCCAAGGAGGCCGGCGTCGTCGCGCTCAAGCTCTACCCCGCGGGCGCCACGACCAACAGCGATGCCGGCGTGACCGACATCCGCAAGACCTACAAGACGCTGGAAGCCATGCAGCGCGAGGGCCTGCTGTTCCTCGTGCACGGCGAGGTGACCGACGCCGACATCGACATCTTCGACCGCGAGGCCGTGTTCGTCGATCGCGTGATGACGCCGCTGCGCGCCGCCATGCCCGAGCTCAAGGTCGTGTTCGAGCACATCACGACCAAGGAAGCCGCGCAATACGTGACGGACAGCGACCGCTACACCGCCGCCACCATCACGCCGCAACACCTGCTCTACAACCGCAACGCCATCTTCACCGGCGGCCTGCGCCCGCACTACTACTGCCTGCCCGTGCTCAAGCGCGAGGAGCATCGCCAGGCGCTGCTGAAGGCTGCCGGCTCTGGTCTACCGAAGTTCTTCCTCGGCACCGACAGCGCGCCGCATGCGGCCCAGCTGAAGGAGGCCTCGGTCTGCGGCGCCGGCTGCTTCACGGCCATCGCCGCGCTGGAGCTGTATGCCGAGGCGTTTGAAGCCATCGGCGCGCTGGACAAGCTGGACGCCTTCGCCGGCCACCACGGCCCCGACTTCTACGGCCTGCCGCGCAACACCGGCACCGTCACGCTCAAGCGCGAGCCCTGGACGCTGCCCAGCGCCGTGCCCTTCGGCGAGGCGCAACTCAAGCCGCTGCGCGGCGGCGACACGCTGAACTGGAAACTGATCGCATGAGCACGCAAGACAAGAAGGTCGCCTTCCTGGTCGATTTCGACAACGTCGCCACCGACGTCATCGAGCAGGCGCTGAACATGGTGTTCAAGGACTACGGCACAGCCCACATCCGGCGCGCCTACTGCAACGCCGAGCAGGCCCATCACAGCCAAGCCTTCATGAAGCGGCTGGGCCTGCGTGCCATCGTCAACCTCGCCATCGGCAAGAACTCGACCGACATCGCGCTGGCCGCCGACGCGATGGACATCGCCATCAACGAGCGGCCGGACGTCATCGTGCTGGTGTCGTCCGACAGCGACTTCGCGCCGCTGGTGCTGCGGCTGCGCGAGAAGGGCGCCTGGCTGCGCGGCTTCGGCCAGTACGGCAAGACGGGCGACGGCGTCATCCAGATCTACGACCAGTTCAATGAACTGGCCCACGGCACTGGGCGCGGCGCACGCGATGCGGCACCGGCCAAGGCCGCCGGCAGCGGCCGCGGCAGCCGACGCGGCGGCCGTGCGGCCGGCGGCAATGGCCGCACCCAGCCCGAGGCCGTGCGTGCAAACCCGGCACCGCGGCCGCCGCGCGCAGACGTGGTGGCCGCGCTGCCGGCGCCGGTGGAGGCGCCGGCCGAGCTGGACCTGAGCCCGCCGCCGGCGCCCGCGCCGACCGAGGCCGCAACGCCCGAGCCCGCGGCCAAGGCGGCGCGCAAGCCACGCGCCAAGGCCGAGGCCAAGCCCGCGGCCAAGGCAGCAGAGCCCGCCCCGGCCGCCGCCGCGCCGGCGCCCAAGCCCGTGCAAAAGCCGGCCAAGGCCACGGCCGCGGCGCCCGCTGCGGATGACCCACAGGTGGCTGCTGCCAAGGAGATCAACGCGGTGCTGAAGCTGCTGCCCAAGCTGGTCGATGGCCAGTGGCATGATCTGGGGGCCGCGGCCAAGGTGTTGAAGGATGCGGGCCTGCTGGCGAAGTCGGCGCCGGCGACCAAGCTGTTCCGCAAGCACCCGCATGCGTTCCAGCTGCAGCCCGAGAAGCAGCCCAACCAGGTCCGCTTCGCGACTTGACGCCGGACGTCGATTGGTCGGCGCCTTGGTTCGCGCCGTATCGCGACGTGGCCGCGCCGGTCCTCGCCCGGCTGGCCGTCGGCCAGCCGGTGCACCGGGCGCTGGGCCATGAACGCTTCGAGCCCGCCGGGCCGCTGGCCACCGGCTACGAGCAGCATGTGGCCGCCACCGGCCGCGTGCCCACGCGCGACAACGCACACGACCTGTTCAACGGCCTGGTCTGGCTGCGCTGCCCCGGCTTCAAGGCGACGCTGAACGCGGCCCACATCGCGGCGCCGCCCGCGCCCGCCGGCCGGCGCGGCCCGCTGCGCGATGCGCTGACGCTGCTGGACGAAAGCGGCCTGCTGCTGGCCGGGCCGGCGCCGCTGCGACGGGCCTTGCAGGCGCAGGACTGGACCGCGTTGTTCGTCACGCACCGGCCGCTGTGGCGCGAGGCGCGGCTGCTGGTCGTGGGCCATGCGCTGCTGGAGAAGCTGCTGGCGCCGCGCAAGCCGCTGTGCGCCCGCGTGCTGTGGGTGGACGACATCGAGGCGCCGGTGCTGCCGGCCATGCCGGCGCCGGCCGACCTGCCGCCGCTGCCGGTGCTTGGCATCCCCGGCTGGTGGGCGCCCAATGCGTCACGGGCCTTCTACGCTGACGACCAGGTGTTCCGGCCAAAGCGGCTAGCATCGGCGCCCGCCGAGGGAGGTCTCGTTTGCTGATGAAGTCCTGTTTGAAACCGCTGCTGGGTCTGGTGCTCGCTGGCCTGGCTGGCTTGGTCGGTGCGCAGCCCGCGCCGGTCGTCCAGCCCGCATCGCCGCCCCCGGCGCAAGCCCAGCCGCCGCAGCCGCCCACGGTCTCCGCCAGTGCGCGCCGCCTGTACGAGCGCAGCAAGAGCCAGCTGCTGCAGATCCGCACGCTGTTGAAGACGCAGGACAGCCAGGCCTCGGTGGGCTCGGGTTTCCTGGTCAGCGATGACGGCCACGTCGTCACCAACTACCACGTCATCAGCCAGTTCGCACTGGAGCCCGAGAGCTACCGGCTGCGCTACGCCACCACCGACGGCCAGAGCGGCGCGCTGGAGTTGCTGGACTTCGACGCCCGCCGCGACCTGGCGTTGCTGCGCGCCGTCGGCGACGGCCTGAAGGGCCGCGGCGCGCTGGCCTTCCGCCCGCAGAGCCAGCCGCTGGCCAAGGGCGAGCGCATCTACTCCATGGGCAACCCCCACGATGTGGCCTTCGCCGTCGTGGAGGGCAACTACAACGGCCTGGTGGACCGCAGCTTCGACCCGTTGATCTACTACGCGGGCGGCATCAACCCCGGCATGAGCGGCGGCCCGGTGCTGGACGAGGACGGCCTGGTCGTCGGCGTCAACGTGTCCACCATGCTGTTCTCGCAGCAGGTCAGCTTCCTGGTACCGGGCGAGTTCGCCGAGGGGCTGGTCAAGCGCAGCATCGCGGCCAAGCCCATCCGCGCCGCGGCCTGGAGCCGGCTGCGCGACCAGCTCACCCAGTACCAGGACGAACTGGTCACGCGCTTCCTGGCCCTGCCCTGGGAGAGCGCCAACCACGAGCGCTACCGCCTGCCGGTGCCCAAGCAGGATTTCATGCGCTGCTGGGGGCGCGGCACGCCGGCCGACAACAAGGGCCTGGACTTCGAGCGTTCGCAGTGCCGCATGGACCACGCCCTCTTCGTCGGCGGCAACCTGCAGACCGGCTGGCTGGACATGTCGCACGAGGCCTATGACGGCAGCAAGCTGGGCGCGCTGCGCTTCGCGCGCCAGTACTCGGGCAGCTTCCGCAACGAGCGCCTGGGCGGCAGCGACAAGACCCGCACCGCGCCGCACTGCAAGGAGCAGTTCGTCGACCGCGACGGCCTGCCGCTGCGTGCCGTGGTGTGCCTGCGCGCGTACCGCAAGCTGGATGGCCTGCACGATGTCAGCATCCTCGTGACGACGGTGGACGCCGCCAAGCAGGGCGCACTGGGCCGCTTCGATGCCCGCGGCGTCAGCTTCGACAACGCGCTCAAGCTGGCGGCGCACTACCTGGAGGGCTTCGCGTGGACGAACAGCAGCAAGGCCAAGAAGTGATGCCCGCCGCGCCCCCCAACGCTGCCGTCGTCGAGCTGCTGGGCCGCGATGGCCGCGCCACGCTGGTGCAGCGCGTGACCCGCTGGCCGGTGCGCATCGGCCGCTCGCCGGCCTGCGACATCGTGCTGGACGACGCCCACCTCGCCGCCGAGCACGCCGAGCTGCAGTGGCGCCCCGAAGGCGGCGCGCGCCTGCAGCTGCTGGACAGCCGCAACGGCGGCAGCGTCGCCGGCAAACGGCTGGCGGCCGGTGAATCGGCCGACCTTCCCGGCGGCGGCGCCTTCCACCTGGCCGGCGCCTCGCTGCGGCTGCGCACCAGCGCCGAGGCGCTGGCGCCGGAGCAGCTGCTGGTCGTGCAGCAGGCTCGCCACTGGGCGCTGCTGCCGGCGCTGCTGCTGGCCATGCTGTGCTTGCAGTGGCTGGACCGCTGGAGCGCCGTGGACCCCGATGCCCGCTGGATCGACTACGCCACGCCGCTGCTGGCGCCGCTGGCCCTGGTGCTGGGCTGGGCCGGCCTGTGGTCGCTGGCCAACCAGCTGTTCCAGCACCGCTTCCCGTTCGCTACGCACCTGAGGCGCGCGCTGCTGGTCATCGTCGCGCTGCAGGTGCTGGAGTGGGTGCTGCCCGCCGTCGCCTACGCGCTGTCCTGGCCGCGCCTGATGGTGCTGGAGGCATTGGCCGGCCCGGTGGGCGGCGCCGCACTGGTGGCCTGGCATGCCCGCCTGGTCTGGCCGGGCGCGCGGCGCACGCTGAACGTCGGCATCGCGGCGCTGCTGCTGCTGGGTCTGGGTCTTCAGGTCGGCAACCGCCAGGAGCAGCAGTACGTGTTCGGCCCGCCCTACCTGGCCAGCCTGCCGCCGCCGGCGCTGCGTCTGGTGTCGCCCCAGCCGCCCGAGGCCCTGATCGACTCGCTGAAGCCCTTGAAGGACGAACTGGCGCGTCAGGCGCGCAAGGACAACGAGGGCGAGGGCGACGACGGCGGCGAATGACGGACTTCCCCAGCGGCTGCCGTGGAGCTGGCTTTGCCAGGCCACTGGCAGCGCCCCCTTGAGGGGGCCGGCGTAGCCGGTAGGGGGGCTTAGCTAGGCAGGAAGCCGTCCACCGACAGGTAGCGCTCGCCGGTGTCGTAGTTGAAGCCCAGCACGCGAGCGTTCGCGGGCAGCTCGGGCAGCTTCTGCGCGATGGCGGCCAGCGTCGCGCCGCTGGAGATGCCCACCAGCAGGCCTTCCTCGCGGGCGCAGCGGCGTGCGTACTCGCGGGCGGCCTCGGCCTCGACCTGGATGACGCCGTCCAGCAGCGCCGTGTCCAGCACGGCCGGGATGAAACCCGCGCCTATGCCCTGGATGGGGTGCGGGCTGGGCTGGCCGCCGCTGATGACCGGCGAGGCGCTGGGCTCCACCGCATAGACCTTGAGCTGCGGCCAGGCCGCCTTCAGCACCTGGGCGCAGCCGCTGATGTGGCCACCTGTGCCCACGCCGGTGATCAGCGCGTCCAGGCCGTCGGGGAAGTCGCGCAGGATTTCCTGGGCGGTCGTCTTCACGTGCACGGCCGGGTTGGCGGCGTTCTCGAACTGCTGCGGCATCCACGAGCCGGGGTGCTGCTCCAGCAGCTCGCGGGCGCGGGCAATGGCGCCCTTCATGCCTTTCTCGCGCGGCGTCAGGTCGAAGCTGGCGCCATAGGCCAGCATCAGCCGGCGGCGCTCGACGCTCATGCTGTCGGGCATGACGAGGATGAGCCGGTAGCCCTTCACTGCGGCCACCATGGCCAGGCCCACGCCGGTGTTGCCGGAGGTGGGTTCGATGATGGTGCCGCCGGGCTTCAGCAGGCCGCGCGCCTCGGCATCTTCCACCATGGACAGCGCGATGCGGTCCTTGATGGAGCCGCCGGGGTTGCTGCGCTCGGATTTGATCCAGACCTCGCGATCAGCGAACAGGCGCTGCAGGCGGATATGGGGCGTGTTGCCTATCGTGTCGAGGATGTTGTGGGCCTTCATGCGGGCGCT
>CAMLKW010000180.1 GCA_946480605.1 uncultured Roseateles sp.
TATGGGCTCGAAGATCACGGCCAGCCCGCGGCCGAGGTAGCCGGCGATGCTGTACTCGATGGGTGCACCGGTCGCGCCTTCCGGCGGGCCGGGGAAGCTGGACAGCAGCCACAGCGCGATGGTCATCACGAGGATGATGCCGCCGACCCGCTTCAGGAAGATCACGGCACGCTGCCACAGGCCGATGGCCACGCTGCGCGGGTGCGGCCAGTGGTAGGCCGGCAGCTCCATCATCAGCGGGCGCACCTGGCGACCCGCGCTGCTCAGGCGCTTGATGACCCAGGCCACGGCCAGCGCCCCGACGATGCCGGCCAGGTACAGGCCGAAGAGCACCAGGCCCTGCAGCTCCAGCCCGGCCACCTCGCGCTTGGGCACGAAGGCGGCGATCAGCAACGCGTAGACCGGCAGCCGCGCCGAGCAGGTCATCAGCGGCGCGATCATGATGGTGACCAGCCGGTCGCGCGGGTTGGCGATGGAACGCGCGGCCATGATGCCAGGGATGGCGCAGGCGAAGCTGGACAGCAGCGGGATGAAGCTGCGCCCCGACAGGCCCACGCTGCCCATCAGACGGTCCAGCAGCAGCGCGGCGCGCGGCAGGTAGCCCGACTCCTCCAGCACGAGGATGAAGAAGAACAGGATCAGGATCTGCGGCAGGAACACCACCACGCCGCCCAGGCCCGCGACGAGACCATCGACGATGAAGCTGCGCAGCACGCCTTCCGGCAGCAGGCCGCCGACCTGCTCGCCCACCCATGCGGTGGCGGACTCGATCAGCCCCATCGGCGTCTCGGCCCAGGCGAACACCGCCTGGAACAGCAGGAACAGCAGCACGGCCAGGATCAGCGAGCCGGCCACGGGGTGCAGCAGCACGCGGTCGGCGCGGTCGCTGGGCAGCTCGGGCAGCTCGTTGGCCAGGCCCATGCCGGTCAGCATGGACTTGACGGTCTCGTGGTCGTCCGCCTGCGCCAGCGGATTGACCTCGTCGCCCAGCCAGACCTCGGGCTGGTCCAGCAGCGCACGCAACTCGTCCAGCCCTTGCTTGTGGATGGCCACCGTGCGTACCACCGGCAGACCCAGTTGTGCGCTCAGCGCCGCCGGGTCGATCTTGAGCCCGCGGCGCGCGGCCAGGTCGGCCATGTTCAAGGCCACCACCACCGGCAGCCCCAGCCGGCGCACGGCCAGCAGCAGGCGCAGGTTGCGGCGCAGGTTGGTGGCGTCGAGCACGCAGATCACCAGATCGGGCCGCTTTTCGCCCTTGGCACGGCCGGCCAGCACGTCGCAGGTGACGCGCTCGTCCGGCGAGCGCGGGTGCAGGCTGTAAGTGCCGGGCAGGTCCAGCAGCCGCAGCGTCTTGCCGGCGGCGCTCAGCAGCCGGCCTTCCTTGCGTTCGACCGTGACGCCGGCATAGTTGGCCACCTTCTGGTGGCTGCCGGTCAGGCCGTTGAACAGCGCGGTCTTGCCGCAGTTGGGGTTGCCGACCAGCGCGACCAGCTTGCCACCGCGGTGGACGTGGACGACGGCCTCAGACATTGCCGGGCTTCACGGCAATGCATCGGGCCTCGGCGTGGCGCAGCGCAAACGTGGACTGGCCGATACGAACCACCAGGTTGCCGTCGCTGAGGCTGCCGCGGCGCAGCACACGCACCGCCTCGCCGGGCAGGAAGCCCAGGTCGGACAGCCAGGACGCCCACTCCGGGGCATGGGCGGGCGCGCTGACCTGCTGGACGGTCAGCGCCAGCCCGGCGGGCGCGGCGGCGAGGCTGGAAGGCAGCGGCACGGACATGGTGGACGGCTCGACGTCAATCGAATGTTGAGAATGATTCTCATTGTACGCGGCCACCGCCCGGCTCAGCGGGAGGTCAGCGTGGCGATCAGCGCGTCACAGGCCGCCAGCGCGGCGGTGAAGTCCAGCCGCGCGATGGCCGTCGCCAGCGCCGCGTGCCCAGGGCCCAGCACCTCGGCGTGGCCGGCCAGTTGCTCGCTGAGCGGCAGCGAGCGCATGTTGCGCTCGGCCAGCAGCTGGCGCAGTTGCTGCAGCGTTTCCAGCGGGTTCGTGCTGACGGCCGCGGCCGCCGGGGCGGTGGCCGGCGCCCGTTCACGCAGCGCGTCCAGGCTGTCGTCCAGCAGCGCCTGCACGCCGGCCAGGTCCGCCACGGACAGGGCACCGCCGCGGCGCAGCGACTGCTCATGCTCGCCGCACAGGCGGGCCAGTTGCTCGGCGCCCACCGCGCCGGCCAGGCCGCGCAAAGTGTGCAGGCCGCGCACGGTGTCGTCGCCACCGCCCTGCTGCAGCGACTGGCGCACGCCGTCCAGCTCGACCGGCGCATCCTGGGCGAAGGACTCGGCCAGGCGCTGGTACAAGGCCTCGCGGCCGCCCAGGCGGCGCAGCGCGGCGTCGCGATCCAGCAGCGGCACGGTCGCGGCCGACGGCGCGGCCACGGGAGCAGCCTCTGCGGCGACGCCGCCCACATGGCGGCGCAGGCAGGCCACCAGCTGTTCCAGCTCCACCGGCTTGGCGATGTGGTCGCGCATGCCCGCGGCCAGGCAGGCCTGGCGGTCAGACTCCATCGCATTGGCCGTCATCGCGATGACCAGGCTGCCGGGGCGCTTCTCCAGCACGCGCTGGGTGGCCTCGAAGCCATCGATGTCGGGCATCTGCAGGTCCATCAGGATGGCATCGAACGGCGGCTGGGTGACCAGCGCCAGGTGCGCCCCCTCCACGCCGCCGCCGGCCAGCGCGACGACGGCGCCCTCGTCCTCCAGCAGCTCCTGGGCGACCTGCTGGTTGAAGCCGTTGTCCTCGACCACCAGCAGCCGCATGCCCGCCAGACGCCGGCCACCGCCCTCGGCGCGCGGTCCGCGCGGCCCGCCGCCGGTGGCCTCGGCGACCGCGTCCTGCAGCATGGAGGCCGTGACCGGCTTGACCAGATAGCCGCCCAGGCTCTGGATCTCCTGCTCGCTGCGCTCGGCCAGCAGGTCGCGGCCATGGGCCGTGACCATGATGATGACGGGCGCGTCGGACTCGTGGCTGTCGCGGATGCGCCGCGAGGTCTCCCAGCCGTCCAGCCCCGGCATGCGCCAGTCCATCAGGATGAGCTCGTAGTGCGGCTCACCGCGCAGCGCGGCCTCGTGAACCAGCTCCAGCGCCTGCTCGCCGCTGGCCGCCAGGTCGCAGTCCCAGCCCAGGCTCTCGCCCAGGCCCTGCAGCACCTCGCGCGCCATCGGGTTGTCGTCGACGATGAGCACCTTGAGGCCGGGGCGGGCCGGCGATGCGTCGTGCACCTCGGCGGGCGCTTCGGGCAGTTGCAGATCGAAGTGGAAGCGGCTGCCCTCGCCCACCTGGCTGTCCACGCGCAGCTCGCCGCCCATCAGGTCCACCAAGCGCCGGCTGATGGCCAGGCCCAGGCCGGTGCCTCCGTAACGCCGCGAGGTGCTCTGCTCGGCCTGGCTGAAGCCGGTGAAGATGTGCTCCAGCTTGTCCGGCGCGATGCCGATGCCGGTGTCGCTGACCTCGAAGCGGATGCGCGCCTGGCCGTTCGCCTCGCCCAGCAGCTTCAGGCCCAGCACCACCTCGCCGTGCTCGGTGAACTTGAGCGCATTGCCGGCCAGGTTCAGCAGCACCTGGCGCAGCCGCGTGGTGTCGCCCACCAGCGCCGGCGGCAGCCGCGGGTCCAGCCGGAACAGCACCTCGATGTCCTTGCTGCCCACGTGCGCCGACAGGATGACGGCCAGCTCGCGCATGAATTCGCTGAGCGTGAAGCGGTGCGGGTCCAGCTCCATCTTGCCGGCCTCGACCTTGGAGAAGTCCAGCACGTCGTTGATGACGGCCAGCAGCGCCTGCGCGGCCGTGCGCGCCTTGGATGCGTAGTCGTGCTGGCGCGGCGTCAGCTCGGTGCGCAGCAGCAGGTTCAGCATGCCCAGGGCGCCGCTCATGGGCGTGCGGATCTCGTGGCTCATGTTGGCCAGGAAGTCGCTCTTGGCCTGGCTGGCCGCCTCGGCGGCGACGCGGGCACGCACGAGGTCCACCTCGGCGCGGTGGCGCTCGGTCACGTCCACCAGCATCTGCACGACGTTGACCAGGCGCCCGCGGCGGTCGCGGATGGCGCTGGCGCTGCCGTCCACGAACAGCTCGCCGCCGCCCGGCAGCGCGAAGCCGCGCTCGAAGCGCACATGCTCCAGCCGGCCGGTGGCCAGCCTTGTGAGCTCGCCGCCATGCAGCCGGCCGCTGCGGAAGTCCGGCAGGTCGGCCAGCTTGCCACCCCGCAGCTCCTCGGTCGTGCGGCACAGCATGGCGGTCAGCGCCTGGTTGGCGTCCAGGATGAGGCCATGGGCGTCGCACAGCGCGATGCCCACCTGGGCGCGCTCGAACACGCCGCGAAAGCGCTGCTCGCTGTCGTTCAGGGCGCGGGTGCGCTGCTCGACGCGCGCCTCCAGCAGCTGTTTCTCGACGACCAGCTGCTCGGTCATGTGGTTGAAGTTGCGCGCCAGCTCGCGGAACTCCGTGAAGCCGCAGATGGGCGCGCGCTCGTCCAGGCTGCCGCCGGCGATGCGCGCGACCGCGCTGTTCAGCAATTGCACCGGCTCGACGAGCCGGCGCCCCAGCAGCAGGGCCAGGCCCAGGGCCAGCAGCAGGGCCAGGCCCAGCGCCGCCAGCAGCCGGTTGCGCAAGGCCTGCGCCGGCGCGAAGGCCTCGGCCGCGTCGATGTTGACGGCGATACCCCAGTCCAGCGCCGGCAGCGGCCGCCAGGACGACACCACCTCCACATCGGCGTAATTGCGCGCCAGCCCGCTGCCGCTCTCGCCACGCAGGCCGCGCAGCGCCGGAATGATCTGGGAGGCATGGGGATCCAGCTCGCGCGCCAGCACCGCGGCCGGCATCGCGCGCGACTGCATGACGAACTGGGCCTTGTCGCCGCGCCGCTGCACCAGCACGGTCTCGCCGGTCAGCGCCAGGCCGGCGCGGTCGTCCGCCACGCGCAGCAGCCGCTCCAGATCCAGTTGCAGCACGATGCTGCCCAGCACGCGGTCGCCGCTGACCACGGCCTGCACCAGGAACAGGGTCTGCCGGTCGCTGCCGGGCAGCAGCATCAGCGGCGTCAGCTGCGGGTCCAGCCGGCCCAGCGCCTGGCGGTGCGCGTCCAGCAGCGCGCTGCCCTGGAAGATGCCGCCGTCCAGCCGCGCCAGCTCGGGGCTGGAGCCGGCCAGCGGCCGCAGCGCGAAGCTGATGCGGCCATCCGGCTGCACCAGCAGCAGGTTGAGGTATTTGCCGGTGTCGTACAGGCGCGCGAAGAAGGCGCGGCTGGACGCCGGCACGCGCGTGCCGGCGGCGTCCTGACCCTGGCGCAGCAGCTCGTGCGTGTCGGCCGCATGGGCCACGAGTTGGCCGTCCACCTGCACCTCGTTCAGGAAGCCGTCGATCTCGCCCACCTTCTTGCGCGCGATGGCCACCAGGCCCTCGGTCACCGTGTCGCGCAGGCTGCGCTCGAAACTGCCCAGTTGCCACAGGCCCATCAGGCCCAGCGGCAGCGTGGACAGCAGCAGCAGACCGAGCAGCAGTGCCGGCCCGACGCGCCAGGCCGGGCGCGTCGACTCGACGGCGGGGGCCGTCATCAAGGGTGCCCTCCCGACCGCGCCACGACCTCGGCCCAGTACTCGGTCGAGCGGAACGCGGGCCAGGGCGCCGGCTTGATGTGGCGTGCCACCTGCCAGACCTCGGTCAGCCCGCCGTCCGGCCGCACCTGGGCGATGCGCAGCGGGCGCCACAGATGGCGGGTCTGCGGGTCGACCGCGGCGAAGCCGTGCGGCGCGCTGACCGCCTGCTGCATCAGGTTGGCGTTGACCGCCTCGGTCTGCGCGCTGTTCACCTCGGCCACCGCCGCCGCCCACAGCCGCACGGCGACGTAGGCGGACACGGCCGGGTCGCTGGCCTGCGCCGCCTCGCCCTGGCTGCGCCGCAGCCGGGTCAGGAAGCTCTGGTTGGCCGCGCCGGGCAGCGACTGCAGATAGCTCCAGGCCGTGAAATGACGGTCCAGCCGCCCGCCGCCGTAGGCGCGCATCTCGGGCTCGGCGGCGGCGAAGGACAGCAGCGGCAGGTCCGTCAGCGCGGCGGCGGCCAGCGCGTCGAAGAGGGCCCGGTTGCTGTCGCCGGCCAGCGTGTTCAGCACCAGGTCGGGCTTCAGTTCAACCAGCTCGGTCATCGCCGCGGCCATGTCGGTCCCGCCCAGCGGCACGTAGCGCTCGCCCAGCACCTGCCCGCCGGCGATCTGCACGAACTCGCGCAGCATGGCGTTCACGCGGCGCGGTGCCAGCCCGTCGGTGCCCAGCAGGTAGACGCGCCGGCCGAAGCCGCTCATGGCCCAGTCGGCGGCCGGCAGCACCTGCTGGTTGGGCGTCGGGCCGGTGTAGATGATGTGGGGCGAGCGTTCCATGCCCTCGTAGGCCATGGGATAGAACAGCAGGTGGCGCTGCGACTCGACGATGGGCCGCACGGCCTGGCGGCAGGCCGAGGTCCAGCAGCCGAACAAGGCCACCGCGCCCTGCTCGCGGATCAGCCGCGTCGCCGCCTGGGCCGCCGTCGCCGGGTCGGCCCGCGTGTCCTCGATGCGCAGCTCCACGCGCCGGCCCAGCAGGCCGCCGCCCTGGTTGATTTCCTCCACCGCGAGCTTGACCGTGGCGACCAGCGCCCCCTCGCTGGTCGCCATGGGGCCGGTCAGCGCCTGCAGCAGGCCGATGACGATGGGCTGGGCCGCCTGCTCGCGGCTCTGGCGCCACAGCCAGCCGCCCAGTGCCAGTGCCAGCAGCAGCACCAGGCTCCCGAGCAACGCGAGCCGGACGCGCATGGGCTCAGCCTGCCGCTCGGCGTGCCTCGGGCGAGATCAGCGGCAGCGTCAGGCGCACCGAGGTACCCACGCCCGGCGTGGACTCGACCTGGATCTGCCCGCCCAGCGCGAAGGTCACGAGGTTGCGCACGATGTACAGCCCCGGCTCGCTGCGATTGGAACCGAAGCGCGTCGAGAAGAAAGGGTCGAAGACCCGGCCCAGCATGCCCGGCGGGATGCCCACGCCATGGTCCTGCACGACGATGCTGAGCTGGTCGGCGCCCACCGGCCGCACGCGGATGTGAACCTCGCCGCCGGCCTCGCGGTAGGCGTGCTTCATCGCGTTCTGAACCAGCGTGGA
Source organism: uncultured Roseateles sp. (assembly GCA_946480605.1). The sequence continues at coordinate 7,180 of CAMLKW010000180.1, forward strand.
CAGCACCTTGGCCAGCGCGCCGCGGAAGCTCAGCAGGTGCAGGTCGTCGCCGGCGTCCAGCTCGCAGCGCACCTGATGCGCCTCCAGCGCGTCGGCCAGGCTGGCCACCACCTCGTGCACCAGTTCCAGCAGCGAGAAGCTGCGGCGCTGGTCGCCGAAGTTGTCGGCCGTGGACTGCAGGAAGGAGTCCACGATGGACAGCGTGCGCTGCAGGTTGGACAGCACCAGCCCCACGCTCTCCTCGCTGACGTGCAGGTGCTTGTCCAGGTCGCTGCGCTTGATGTTGCCGGCCTGGGCCAGCGTGTTCAGGTGCGCCAGGTCGTCCTGCAGCGTGCAGGCCGAGATCAGCGCATTGCCCAGTGGCGACGACAGCTCCTGCGCAATGCCCGAGATGGTGCGCCCCACCGAGGCCAGCTTGTCGCGCTGGAACAGCTCGATCTGCGAGCGCGCAAAGCTCTCGGACGCCAGCTTCAGCGCCAGCTGCGTGCGCACGCGCGCCTTCACGACCACGTCGACGAAGGGCTTGGGAATGTAGTCCACCGCGCCATGCGCGAAGCCCTCGGCCTCGTCGTCGGCGCTGCCCTGCACGGTGACGAAGATGACCGGCACGCCGCGCGTGCGCGGATCGGCCTTCAGGCGGTCGCAGACCTCGTAGCCGCTCATCTCCGGCATGAGCACATCCAGCAGGATCAGGTCGGGCAGCTGCTGGGCGCAGAAGGCCAGCGCCTCGGCGCCGCTGGTGGCCATGGATACCTCGCAGTCATCCGCGAGCAACTGGTAGAGCGCGTGGATGTTGGCGGGTTGATCGTCGACAACAAGAATGAGCGGCATGGCAATCCAGGATAACCGCAGCTCCTGGCGGCTTCACCGAGGTGAAGCGGGGGCTTTCCCCAGGGCCGCCACGCACCCCGCCACCCCTTGACCGCCGCTGGCGGCCCACATAATCGGCCGGCACCCTGTCTCCGTCCATGCCCCAGCGCCGGCTCACGCTCGCCCTCCTCTGGCTCGCCATGGCGGCCCTGCTAGCCATGCTGGGCCTGCTGTGGCACTGGCGCGGCGCCACCGGCAGTGCGCTGGCCGACGCGGCGCTGGCGCTGAACCTGCTGCTGCTGCCCCTGCCCCCGTGGTGCATGCACCTGCTGTGCCGCCGCCAGCAGGACGGCCAGGCGGCTCAGGCAGCCGCCGAGGCGCGCACGCGCTTTCTCGCGCAGATCAGCCACGAGATCCGCACGCCCATGAATGCCATCATGGGCATGACGCAGCTGGCCCTGCAGACGCCGCTCAACCCCGAGCAGCGCGAGCTGCTGGGCAAGACCGACACCGCCTCGCGCGCGCTGCTGCGCCTCGTCAACGATGTGCTGGACATCTCCAAGATCGAGGCCGGCCATCTGCAGATGGAATCGGTGCCGCTGCGGCTGGAAGACGTCGTGACCCAGGCCGTCGAGCTGGTGCGCCCGCTGCACACACGGCCCCAGGTGCAGTGGGTTTGTGACTGGGCCGATGCCAGCCTGCTGGGCGCGCGCGGCCAGCTGCTGGGCGACGCGGCGCGGCTGCAGCAGGTGCTGGTCAACCTGCTGACCCACGCGGTCAAGGCCACGACGGCCGGCCAGGTGCTGCTGCGGCTGGTCGCCCAGGCCACCGACGACGAGCGCGTGCCGCTGAGCATCACCGTGCAGGACTGCGGCGCCGGCCTGAGCGACACCCAGCTCGCCGAGCTGAACCGCACGCCCATGCCCGGCGGCGCCGACGCCGCGCTGCGCCTGGATGCCAGCAGCCTCGGCCTGAGCATCGCGCGCAGCCTGGTGCTGCTGATGGGCGGCCAACTGGCCGTGCAGACGCAGCCCGGGCGGGGCAGCCGCTTCGAGGTCCGCCTGGCGCTGCCCCTGCACCCCGCCGCGCCACAGGCCGCGCCTGGCGCGCGGCGGCTGCTGCTGGCCGAGACCGACGCCGACGCCCGTGAGGCCAGCCTGG
>CAMLKW010000181.1 GCA_946480605.1 uncultured Roseateles sp.
GCAAGGCCTCGCGCCAGGCCTGCAGGTCGGCGGCGGACGCCTCGCCACCGGGGTAGACCAGCCGCTGCACGAAGCGCCGCACCGGCCCGCTCAGGCCCAGGCAGCCGGCCGCCACCGCCAGGCCGCTGAGCCAGCGCGACTCGAATGGCAGCAGCAGCGGCATCAGCGCGACGATGCCCAGACCAATGGCCAGCAGCATGGCCCACACCAGCGCCCGGCCGGCCCAGGCATTGGCGACGAACACGCCCCAGCGCAGCACGCCGTAGACCAGGATCACCGGGTACAGCGGCAGCAGCAGCAGCGGCAGCGGGTAGACCGGCAGCTCCAGCAGCACCAGGCCGTAGCCGCTCAGGCACAGCAGCCCCCACAGGCAGGACGCGGTGACGGCCGCGATCTGCTGGCGCGCCGGCGGCCGGGCCCGTGCCAGCGCCCGCAGCAGCACCGCCACGCCGGCGATGCCCAGCACGATCCACGCGCCGCTGGCCAACCAGCCCAGCGGCGCCGCGATGAAGATCCAGCCGATTGCATCGCTCCACGCCAGCCGGCCGGGCTCGCCCAGCAGCGCGGCCAGCGAGGCCAGCGCCCCCAACGCGTAGGCCGCCGCCACGCCGCCGCGCGGCAGCGAGACGCGGCAGAACACCACGCAGAAGTGGAAGAAGAAGGTCGACACGAAGGGCGCCAGGGACACCAGGCGCAGCGCCACCGGCTCCATGCCCTGACCGAACCAGTTGGGCAGCTCGTTGCCGGTGATCCACGCCGCGATGCCCACGAGAAAGGCCGCCAGCAGGCGCCCGCCGGCCACACGGTCCGCCCAGGCCAGCAGCACAGCGGCCAGCACCAGCGTCTCGAACAGCGCGAAGCCCAGGGCGAAGCGGATCAGCTGCATGGCAAACGGGGCTGTTAACGGCGTTGACAGATAGGGCCGGCGGCACTGTATCCGAGGTATGCAGACTGCACAGCCACCTTCAATGAAATCAATCACTTAGCGGAAAACACAGCTTGGCCCGCTTCTCGCGAATACAGGGCATCCACCCCTGATGCCCACCATGCCGCTCACCACCCCTCTCGACCTCGCCACCCTGCTCGGCCCCGCCGCCTGGGCCCGCCTCCCCGCTGCCGTGCAGCACCGCTTTGCCGCCGGCCATGCCGACGCGACCTACCGCGGCCACATGGACATGCGCTGCTCGCGCCTGGGCCGCCTGCTCGCCTGGCTGGTGAAGCCGCTGCAAAGCCCGCTGGTGGCCGCCAACGCGAGCGGCGTGCCGACGACGGTGTGCGTGCGCGCGGTGGGCGGCGGTGTGATGTGGGAACGCGCGTTCGATGGCGGCGTCGGACGCGTGTGCTCCATCAAGGAATTGGGCCCCGGCGGCGCCCTGCAAGAGCGCACGCGCGGCGGCCTGGGCATGGCGCTGGACGTGTTCGAGCACGAGGGCGCGCTGGTGTTCCAGAGCTGTCGCTATTTCCTCGACCTGGGGGCGCTGCGCATCGCGATGCCGCAGTGGCTGAGCCCCGGCACCTGCCGCGTCGAGCACCGCGATCTGGGCCATGGCTTGTTCCGTTTCACCCTCTCCATGACCCATCCGCTGTGGGGAGAGACCTTCCACCAAACCGGCGTGTTTGCCGATCCCGCATGAACACCCTCTTTACCCTGCTGACCGTCCAGGCCCTGATGGGCGCCTTCGACAACCTCTGGCACCACGAGTGGCAGGCCAAGCTGCCACAACGGCCGTCGGCGCGCTTCGAGCTGGCGCTGCATGCCGCCCGCGAGGCCATCTACGCCATCGTCTTCATCGGACTGGCCTGGTGGCAATGGCAAGGTGCCTTCGCCGCACTGCTGGCCACATTGCTGGGCATTGAGGTGCTCATCACGTTGGCCGACTTCCTGGAGGAAGACCGCAGCCGCAGCTTGCCGCCGTTCGAGCGCTTGTTGCACACGCTGTTGACCATCAGCTACGGCCTGTTCCTCGCAACCATGGCGCCGCTGCTGTGGCGCTGGAGCCAGCAGCCCACGCAGCTCCAGCCGGTCTGGCATGGCGCATGGTCCGTGCTGCTGACGATGTACGGCGTGGGCGTGGGCGCCTGGAGCCTGCGCAACCTGCTGGCCGTGCGCCGCCTGGGCGCGGCACCTGCGCCGGCCCTGCCCGCCGCACGCCGCCAACCGGCCGTGCTGGTCACCGGCGCCACGGGCTTTGTGGGCCAGGCGCTGGTGGCCGAGCTGTGCCGGGAGGGGCGGCGTGTCATTGCGCTGTCGCGCGACCTGCGCTCGGCGCGCGGCCTGCTGGGCCCCGGCGTGTGGGTGGTGGACACGCTGGATGCCATCCCGCCCGAGACACGCATAGAAGCCATCGTCAACCTCGCCGGCGCCCGCGTGCTGGGCCTGCCGTGGACGGCCGCGCGCCGCCGCGTGCTGCTGGGCAGCCGGGTGGGCATCGCCCAGCAACTGGTGGCGCTGATGCGCCGGCTGGAGCAACGGCCGCACGTGCTGGTCAGCGCGTCGGCGGTGGGCTTCTACGGGGCCGTCAACAGCGGCGAGCCCTGCACCGAAGCCAGCCCGCCGCGCCCGGGCGAGTTCCAGTCGGACCTGTGCGCCGCCATTGAGCACGAGGCACGCCGCGCCGAGGCCCTGGGCGTGCGCGTCGTGCGGCTGCGCCTGGGCGTGGTACTGGGCCGCGAGGACGGCGCCTATCCGATGCAGGCGCTGGCCGCCCGCCTGGGCCTGGGCGCCGTGCTGGGCGACGGGCGGCAGCACATGCCGTGGCTGCACCGGGACGACGCCGTGGGCCTGATCCGCTTTGTGATGGAGACGCAAGCACTGGCCGGCGCCGTCAACGCCGTGGCGCCCGAGCCCGTGCAGCAGGCTGGATTCACCCGCGCACTCGCTGCCTCCTTCGGCCGCCGCGCCTGGCTGCGCACTCCGGGCTGGCCGCTGCGTCGCCTGGCGGGTGAAATGTCCACGCTGCTGCTGGATGGCCAGAACGTGCAGCCGGCGGCTGCGCTGGCGGCGGGATACGCGTTCCGCTTTCCGACGCTGCGTGCAGCGCTGGCGGACCTGGCAACGGCCTGAGCTACTCCCCCAGCACGACGCCTTCGCGCCGCGGGTCGGCGCCGCCGACCCAGCCGTCCTGCACCCGCATCAGCACCTGCAGGCCGCTGGTCAGGTCGGTCTCCGCGACCGCGTGGCCGCGGCCCTGCAGTGCGGCCAACTGCTCGGCCGTCAGCGCACCGCGCTCGACGATCAGCGAGCCGCTGTTGAAGTGACCGAAGTTGGGCAGGTCCACCGCCTGCTGCACCGGCAACCCCCAGGCCAGCGCGCCGGTCAGCACCTTGGCGACGTAATGGATGATGACCGGCCCGCCTGGCGAGCCGGCCACCATGACGAGCCGGCCGTCACGGTCGAACACCAGCGTGGGCGCCATGCTGGAGCGCGGGCGCTTGCCGGACTCCACGCGGTTGGCCACGGGCTGGCCGTCGGCACCGGCGGGGGCCAGCGAGAAGTCGGTCAGCTGGTTGTTCAGCATGAAGCCGCCGGCCAGGCCGGTGCCGCCGTCGCTCATGACGCGGTTGCCGAACGCCGACTCGACGCTGGTGGTCATGGACACCGCCCGCCCCTGCGCGTCGACGACGCTGATCTGGCTGGTGCCGGCTTCCAGCTGCTCGGCCTGGGCGCTGAGCGCCTGCTTCAGGGGCGCGGGCTCGCCGGCGGTCGCGCGGGCCATGGCGCGCTCGCCGATCAGTGCGCCGCGCTGCTTCAGGTAGGCCGGCGCCAGCAGGCTGAGCCAGTCGCCGCCCGGTGCGGTGACGAAGGCCGGATCGCCGATGAACTGCGCCCGGTCGGCGAACGCGAGCTTGGCGGACTCGGCATAGGCATGCATCCAGTCGGCCGTGATGCCTCGGGCAGCGAGCGCGGCGGGCTGCGTGTCCAGCAGACCCAGGATCTGCATCAGCGTCAGGTGTCCCGAGGTCGGTGGGCCGAAACCGCAGATGCGATACGCCCGCCAGTCGTTGCACAGCGGCGGGCGCATCACGGGCCGGTAGCCGGCCAGATCGGCGGTAGTCAGCAGCCCGGGACGGGCATGTGTCTTCACCCGGCGCACGATGTCCTCGGCCACGCCCCCCTCGTAGAAGCCCTTGGCGCCCTGCCTGGCGATGCCGCGCAGCACGGCGGCATAGGCCGGGTTGCGCAGCAACGTGCCAACCGCCCTGGGCGCGCCGGACGCGTCGAAGAAGTAGGGGCCAGCCTTCGGGTCGTCGCGCAGCGCCGACTCGTTGGACGCCAGCTCAAACAGCCGCGGGCTGATCGCGAAGCCACGCTCGGCCAGCTGGATGGCGGGCTCGAACAGCCGCGCCCAGGGCAGTTGGCCGTGACGGCGATGGCCTTCGGCCAGCATCGCCAGCACGCCGGGCGTGCCGGTGGACAGGCCGCTGAGCACGGCATCGCGCATGGCCAGGGGTTTGCCGTCGGCCTTCAGGAACAGCTGGGGTGTGGCTGCGGCGGGCGCCGTCTCGCGGCCGTCCAGCGCCTGCACCTCGCGGCCGTCCCAGTGCAGCAGGAAGGCGCCGCCGGCGATGCCGCTGCTCTGCGGCTCCACGAGACCCAGCACCAGTTGCACGGCGATGGCGGCATCCATCGCCGAGCCGCCGGCACGCAGCACCTCCAGGCCGGCCTGCGCGGCCAGCGGGTTGGCGGCGGTGACGGCAAAGCGCTGCGCCGGCGCGGTCAGGCCGGGTGCCTTGGCGGTGCGCGTGGTGGCTGCCTCGGGCTGCTCGACCGCGCCGGCCTGTGGGAGATGAAGGGCCAGGGCGAGGAGGAACAGCCGTGCAGTCATGTGAAGTAGCCGAGGTCTCGGGTCGAGTAGTTGGCGATCTGGGGCAGCACCAGCGAAAGGTCGCTCGCGGGCACGCCCATCCACGTGGCGAGTGTCGCCGCCAACTGGTCCACCGACGTCGTCGGCAGCAATCGCCCCTGCCCCACGTCGTCGGGGCCGTTGACGCTGACCGAGGGCAGCGCGCCGTAGTAGCGCCCGCCCGTCACCGCGCCGCCCATGACGAAGTGGTGGCTGCCCCAGCCGTGGTCGCTGCCGTCGCCGTTGCTGCTCAGCGTGCGGCCGAAGTCGCTGGCGGTGAAGGTGGTGACCTGCTCGGCCACGCCCAGCTCCACCGTCGCGGCGTAGAAGCTGGCCAGCGCGTTGTCGATGCTGGTCAGCAGGCCGGGGTGCTGGGCCGCCAGCAGGTCGTGCAGGTCGAAGCCGCCGATGGACACGAAGTAGACCTGGCGCTTGGCGCCCAGCGCCTGCCGCGCGGCGATCAGCCGGGCCACCATCAACAGCTGGGCGGACAGGCTGCTGGCGGTGTCGAACGGCGTGCCCAGCGCCGGCACGCCAGCCAGCGCGGTGGACAGCTGGGCCTGTGCGTCCACCGAGCGCTTGACGACGCGGTTCAGCTCGGCCTCCATCCAGTGGCTGCGGTCGGCCGTGACCAGGCCGCGCAGCGCGTCGGCGCAGGCCTGCGAGCCGAACAGCGGCTTGGTGATGCCATTGACGGCCACGGCGCCGCTGCTGGACACCTGGTACTGCACGGCCTGCTTGCCGACCATGAAGACCGCGTTGCCCGACACGTTGATGCAGGTGAAGGTGGACACTCCGTTGCCGTTCAGGAACAGGTCGCCCAGCCGGCCGCCCCAGCCGCTGGTGGCGCCCTCGGGCGTGCTGGCCTGCCAGACGGACTGCTGGTCGTTGTGCGAGAACAGCTTGGGCGGCAGTGGCACGCTCCTGGCCTTGTACTGCGCCAGCGTGGTGGGCTGCACCAGCGTGCCGACGTTGAGCTGCACGGCCAGCCGGCCGGCGTCCCACAGGCCCTTGAGCTTGCCGAGCTGCGGCGCCAGCGCCATCTGCCGGCCGTCGACGATCTGCGCCAGCGCGGTGGCGGCCAGCGCGTCGCGCGGCGTGGCCAGCGCCTGGCGGATGCCGGCGTAGGCGGCATGGCTGGCGGCGTCGAAGGGCACCAGCGTGTTGCCGTAGTCGTTGCCGCCGTACAGGAACACGCAGACCAGCGCCTTGTAGTCGCCGGGCGCCGCCTGCGCGGCGGCCTCGCCCATTGCGGCGAGGTTCAGCGCCCAGGGCGCGGCGGCACCGGCCAGGCCCAGCGCGGAGCTGCGGCGCAGGAACTCGCGCCGCTGCAGTTGGGGGAGTTGATTGAGCTTCACCGCGGACTCACTTCTGGATTTGGTACTCGGGGCAGGCCATCAGCATCAGCACCGCGGCGTTGACGCGGTTGCGCTTGCCGGTGTCGTTGCTGGCCGCGATGGTGACGACGGCGGTCGCGACCTGGGCTTGCGTGTCGGCCGAGATGCCGTCGCCGGCCAGCCGCAGCGCGAGCTGGGCCACCAGCGCGGGCACGTCGGCGCTCAGCGCCAGCTCGGCCGTGTAGTCGCCCCTGACCTCGCCCACGCCGCTGCCGATGACGGTCTGCATGAAGTTCACATAACCCGCCACCGTGCTCTCGTTGCAGAGCTGGAACTCGGGCGCCGTGATGCTGTTGCTGCCCAGCGTGGAGTTGGGCGGCACATAGCCTGGGCGGAAGAAGTTGAACACCGACGGGCTGCGCAGCGGGCTCTGGCCCAGCCGCGTGGCGGGGTTGGTGGTATCGCCCACGTTCCACAGGCCCGTGGGCGAGGTGGCGCCGAAGCTGCGCGCCCACTGGATGAGGCGCTGCACCGGCTCGCGCAGCCGGCCGGCCGAGGGCTGGCTGGACGGCTTGCGGGCCTCGGCGTCCAGCAGCACGGCGCGCACGACGGCCTTCAGGTCGCCGCGCTGGCCGGCGCCGTTGTCGGCCCACACGGCCGCGACGCGCGCCACATAGGCCGGGCTCGGGTGCGAGGCCACCAGCCGCTGGATCAGCTGCCGGCCGATGAAGGGGCCCACGTTGGCATGGGCGGCCAGCGTGTCCAGCACGATCTTCAGCGCGGCCGGGCCGTCGGCCGTGGCGGGCACGTCGACACCCAGCACCTGCTTCGCGCCGGGCGTGAAGCGCGCCGGGTTGTTGACCATGGGCTTGCGCACATAGGCCGGGTCGGTGGCGCTGGCGCCGTCGTAGTCCCAGCCGGTCAGGATCTGCGCCAGCTCGGTGATCTGCGCCTGCGTGTAGCTCTCGAGCGGCTTGCCGTCGCTGCCGGTCTTGGCGCTGCCATCGGCGTTCAGCTGCACCAGGCCGATGCTGAACAGCTGCATGCACTCGCGCGCGTAGTTCTCGTCGGGCACGCGGCCGGTGCGGGCGTCGGCCTTCTGGTTGCCGCGCATGTTCAGGTAGACGCCCATCGCGGGCGACAGCGTCACGGCCTCCAGCAGCTGGCGGTAGTTGCCGAAGGCGTGCTGCTCCAGCAGGTCCACATAGGCCGCGCCCATCAGGCCGCGCCACTGCACGGGCAGGCCGGTCATGGAGACGACGAAGATCTCCGACAGCGCCAGCACCACGCGCTGGCGCAGCACGTCGGGGGCGGACATCAGCTTGCGCCACAGCGTGTTGTCCAGGCCCGCGAAGCCGTTGCGGTAGGCCTCGACCGCATAGCCGCGCGCCACCATCCAGTCGTAGTGGCCATCGCTCACGGGCAGCGCGAACTGCGCGTCCAGCCAGTCGGCATAGCCGTTGGCCTTGACGGCGGCGATGTCGGTGCTGGTGGCTGCAAAGCCGGCCTGGGCCAGGAAGCGCGCGGCCTCGGCGTCGGTGGGCGGCGCGGTGGCCGCCGGCGGCGGTGGCCCGGGCACCGGGGCCGGGCCAGCATCGCCACCGCCGCCACCGCCACCGCAGGCGCTCAGCAGCGTGGCGGCCGCAAGCGCCGCGGCGGCCGGGTTCGGCGGCGGGTCAGCGACCGGCGCGGGCAGCGGCGGCGCGGTGGGCAGGTCTTGCATGGGGCGTCCAGGAAGGTCCGGCCCGCATGATGGCGAAGCCGGCCTGGATTGGAACGCCCGTCACAGCCGTGCCGTGACAAACGCCCTCGGCTTTACCGAGAGAAACAAGTCACAGCAGGGGAACCCCGGTCTTGCTCTGCGCGAACTCGCGTGTCACGCCCTCGGCCAGCTCGACGATGCTGATGCCATGCGGCGTCACGTCGAACACGCCCAGGTCGGTGATGATGCGGTCCACCACGCCCACGCCGGTCAGCGGCAGCGTGCAGTGCGGAATGATCTTGAAGTCCTCGCTGCCGTCCTTCTTCCTGGCGACGTGCTCCATCAGCACGATGACGCGCTTGACGCCGGCCACCAGGTCCATCGCACCGCCCATGCCCTTGACCATCTTGCCGGGGATCATCCAGTTGGCCAGGTCGCCCTTGGCGCTGACCTGCATGGCGCCCAGGATGCTGAGGTTGATCTTGCCGCCGCGGATCATCGCGAAGCTGTCATGGCTGCCGAAGATGCTGGAGCCGGGCAGCGTCGTGACGGTCTGCTTGCCGGCGTTGATGAGGTCGGCGTCGACCTCGTCCTCGGTCGGGAACGGGCCTATGCCCAGCATGCCGTTCTCGCTCTGCAGCCAGACTTCCTTGTCCGCCGGCACATGGTTGGCCACCAGCGTCGGGATGCCGATGCCGAGGTTCACGTAGAAGCCGTCCTCCAGCTCCTGGGCCGCGCGGGCGGCCATCTGGTCTTGGGTCCAGGCCATGGCTCAGGCCTCCTTCTTCGGGCTGAGAGTCATCTTCTCGATGCGCTTCTCGGGGTTGGCGTTGACGACGATGCGGTGCACGTAGATGCCCGGCAGGTGGACGCTGTCCGGGTCCAGCGCGCCGGTCTCGACGACCTGCTCGACTTCCGCGACGGTCAGCTTGCCGGCCATCGCCGCGGCCGGGTTGAAGTTGCGCGCCGTGCGGCGGAACACCAGGTTGCCGCTCTTGTCGGCCTTCCAGGCCTTGACCAGCGACACCTCCGGGACGAGGGCCCGTTCCATCACATAGGTCTCGCCGTCGAACTCGCGCAGTTCCTTGCCTTCGGCGACCACGGTGCCCACGCCGGTCTTCGTGAAGAAGGCCGGAATGCCCGCGCCGCCGGCGCGCAGCTTCTCGGCCAGCGTGCCCTGGGGCGTGAACTCCAGCTCCAGCTCGCCGGCCAGGTACTGGCGCTCGAACTCCTTGTTCTCGCCCACGTAGCTGGAGATCATCT